>CALANA010000274.1 GCA_937925925.1 uncultured Chloroflexales bacterium
ATGTGACTTCGACCTTCCGCATCCGTTGGTCTGTCTTCCGCTTGCGCATACGACCACGAGCCTTCCCCTCGAAAAAGATGTCGCGGGACGTAGAGGCGTTGCATGCAACGCCTCTACACCAAAATCCACACATGGGCGGGGGCCGCAGGCCCCCGCACCCCCACCGCAACGCAGGCTCGTTGGAGGACGAATGGCACGACCATGCGGAAGGGTCACGGCGAAACGGTATTACTGGTTTTATAGAGCGCTTTTCTGATAGAGCGAGACCATACCGATAGTACATTCGGGGTTCAGCCGTCAGCTTTGAGGGAATGGCTTCCAGGCATCAGCCCGGAGGGAACGGCTTCCAGACTTTAACCTGGAAGCCAGGTCTTCACAACTGATGCAGGATTGCTAGCTGATCGCAATCCTGTGGTACCGTCTGTTCAAACCTGAACATCTTTTGTGCAAAGGCTTGACAAAGGCTTGACAAAGTGGTACATTTGTGTACAATCTATGCTGATGTTCCTAAAGAATCGTATCAGAAAGGTACTACTGTGGTACGTCGTTCGCCATTACTGGTTATCTTTTTAACCGTCTTTATTGACTTGCTGAGTGTGGGCATCATTTTGCCCCTGTTGCCCTACTACGTGAAGATTATCGAGCAAGCCGATAATCCGCTTCTAGCTGATCACCGGGCGTTGATTGTGGGCGCACTCGCGGCGGCGTTTTCACTGATGCAATTTTTATGCGCCCCAATGCTCGGCGCACTATCGGATCGTTACGGACGTCGCCCTGTATTGCTGATTAGCTTGCTGGGAACGACCATTTCCTACATTATGCTGGGATTGGCACATGGGTTGATTGGGTTCGGCAGCGAAATCGTTTTGATGACGTTGTTTTGTGCCCGTATTCTGGATGGCATCACTGGCGGGAATATCTCGATCGCGCAGGCCTACATTGCCGACACGACCACTCCAGAGAATCGAGCGCGGGGTATGGGTATAATCGGGGCAGCGTTTGGGCTAGGGTTCATGCTTGGCCCGGCACTCGGTGGTCTGCTCAGTACCATAAGCCTCTCCACGCCAGCCTTTGTTGCAGCGTGTATTTCCTTTATCAGTGTCATATTCGGTTTCTTTGCGTTGCCTGAGTCGTTACCCCCGGAGCGCCGCCGCCGGGTGCCGATCATACAAATGAATCCGGTTTCGCGGCTACGGGGAGTGCTTGTCAATCAACGCCTCCGTCCGCTGCTGATAGGCATGTTCCTGATCTATGTGGCCTTTGCCGGACTGCAGAGTAATTTTGCTGTCTTCACCGATTCCCGCTTCGGGTTTGACGCACTTGACAACGCTATGCTCTTCGCCTTTATCGGGCTGGTCGCTGTCATTGTGCAGGGC
Source organism: uncultured Chloroflexales bacterium (assembly GCA_937925925.1). Classification (GTDB taxonomy): domain Bacteria; phylum Chloroflexota; class Chloroflexia; order Chloroflexales; family Chloroflexaceae; genus CAKZQX01. Next base: position 1,377 of record CALANA010000274.1, read on the forward strand.
TTTCTTATGCGATCTCTTGCCCCTCGCTTTGGCGAAGAACGTCTGGTACTGTCTGGTCTGATGCTAATGGCTGCAACTTTCGGGTTGATCGCGGTTGTCCCGCAGGCGTGGATGCTCTATCCAGTGATCGGCTTGCTGGCAGCCGGTAGTGGAATAGTGACACCTTCATTAACCAGCCTTATCTCGCAACGCGTTTCGCCGCAAGAGCAAGGGATGACCCTGGGGGGTACACAGGCGCTTAATAGCCTGTCGATGATTACTGGTCCACTCCTGGCTGGTGTGGTTTTTGATGTAGTGGCAAGTACCGCGCCCTATACTCTGGGTATGGTACTCATCGTTGCGGCTATTGCCACACTGAGCCTGACCTTCCGCGTTGCACTCCCTGCCCGTCAGTCGCTTGATCACGCCAGTTCTGGGGCCACGTTGATTATGGAATGAGGACAGATGGACACCGAGAGACACTCGTACCAGCAGTGGGCGAGTGTGTCTCTCTGCCCCCCTGGGAACCGTCCCCAGGCTACCTACTGCGGTAACATCCCTGCCTTGAAGCGCGGGAGTCCCTCGCTCTGGTGCGCATATGCGGGCAAAAGGCGCTCGTTCCGAGCAGAAGAGTGAACTCATACCCACGGCGGTACCTGTTCCCATCTGGGGGGAGAGCTTCGGTCGTCAGCGTTCATGGTGCGCCTGGAAGCGCGGGCGTCCTGCCCACTATCATGCACGTGCGGGCAAGAGGCCCGCGACCCCAGCAGAAGAGTGAACTCATACCCACTGTAATGTGTTTGACTCCTACCAGGGTAGCGGCTATAATGAATACATTCATGGAATAAACCTGATTTTGCGGGGCGTGGCGCAGACTGGTAGCGCACCTGAATGGGGTTCAGGAGGTCGCTGGTTCAAATCCAGTCGCCCCGACCATTAGAGATCCACCCTGTGATATACGCAGGGTGGTTTTGTGGTGTGTAAAAATGTAATCTATTGCAACTATATCTCTTTCATGTTACAATGGGCGAGTTATCATTTGTGATAATCCGTAGCGGCATAGTGCCCATGGTTTGATCCAAAAAACCTGTTCTAATCGATAGAAGATAGTAATAATGTATTTGCAAGCCCTTGATACCTGCGCTATAATGACGGTATTCTTTACATATAATGTAAAACTGTATTCTTTGTAGCGACAGTCAGATCCTCGTAATCGTAAAGTATTCTGCTCTACCCCTGGTGTTTGCAATAGGGAAGCAGGAGGAGCCAGGATGGCAACAATAACCCTGCGTGCCATATGTGATCAAGCCCGACGTTTGCTTGAACAGAATGATATTGATCGCTCCATTGCGGTGGCGCAACACATTCTGGAACATTTTCCCGATAATCTTGAGGCCCATCGCATTCTCGGCGAGGCCTATCTTGCTAGTCGCCAGTTCGATCAGGCCCAGGAGGCTTTTTCGCGGGTGCTGTATGCTGACCCTGAAAACATTCCGGCCCTTGTTGGTCTGGGTATCACCTATGAACGGCAAGGCAAGGTCGATAGAGCAGTACGTCAATTTGAACAGGCGCTGGAAATTAAGTCTGATTTGAAAGAGTTGCGTGAGCAACTCTTGCGTCTGTATACAGATTCCTGGGGGGCTGAACGGGCCCAGTTGCGCTTGAGCAAGCCTGGCCTGGCGCGTCTATATGCTAAGGGACATATGTTCCCACAGGCTATTCAGGAGTTTCGGAGTGTTATTAACGATGATCCTGAACGCTTTGATGCGCGGGTTGGTCTGGCCGAGGTATTGTGGCGCGATGGACAGGAGGAAGCCGCCGCACTGACGTGCGAGGAGATGCTGGCCCGGCGTCATGATGTGCTAAAGGCTAATTTGTTGCTGGGCTATATGAAGCTTGCCGCTGGCGATCCACAAGGCCAACACTATTGGAACGTGGCGCAACGCCTCGATCCGTATCAGAGTGTTGCCCTTGCGTTATTTGAGACGTTGCCCACTACCGACAATCCACAGACAACACTGCCTGAGTGGGATGAGGAAGCCTGGGTGGAGCGTCAGGAGCAAGCTGAACGTGAGCGTCGTGTACAATTGGAGGAAGAACTGGCTGCCAGGTCGCCCATGGTGCAACCCGAAGAAGAGTTTTTTGCACATGCCTGGCTCGATCCTACCGAGGAGAAACTGCCCTCGACTGCAGCAACGCGGTTTGATACCGCCCCTGATGATGATTTCCTTGCCAGCCTGCTTGCTTTTGAGGCATTGGATCAACATGAACTGGCTGAAGTGACCGATCAACCACCGGCCAGCATGGATTCTGAATATGCTGAAGCCGATCTTAAGCCATTCACGCTCGATGACCTTGACTATCCAGAACCTGCCACGCCGCCAGTAGGTGTTCCTGACGTGCATGCTACACCAGACCTGCCATCTGAGCATGATTTTAATCTTGATGCGCTCCTGGTTCCAGAAGCAGCGACTGAAGAACATGTACCATCCTCGGCAGAAGGTAAGGATGAAGAGATGGAATTGCAACCGTTCTCGCTGGATGATCTGGGGCTAAGTGATGGGGATATAGTTGCACTGGATATGGCGAGTGAATTGTCTGCTACTACAGACGAGCAACCACCAGCGTCAGGCACTTTTACCGATGTGCCGTTGGTAAGCGAAGATGCTGATGTACAACCTTTTTCACTACATGATCTAGGGTTGAGTGATGAAGAATTGGGAAGCCTTGATCCGGGTGACTCTGACGCTAAGCTCGACCCAGGTATGGTGCCAGAGGAGCCGCAGTTTGCTGATGATTTGACGAATTTGAAGCCGTTTGATTGGTCATCTGAGGCGGGCTTCTCGGCAGCAAAAGCGGCAAATGATCAGGTTTTTGAAAGTGATATTATGGATGATCTCCAGCCGTTTTCGCTTGATGATCTCGATTTAAGCGACTCGGCGCTGGATGAAGGTATGGATCGGAGTTCACTACCACCATCGCTGCAACCTTTTTCACTCGATGATCTGGGTGATATGACCTTGCCTCCAGATATCATGTCAAACGAGTTTGGTTCACCTGTACACTCGCATCTCCCTGAAGAAGAGGAAGGCGGGCATGAACCATCGGCATTTGGTTGGCAACAACCTGCGGCCAAGTCAAATACTGATTTTCTGCGCCATGGTCAGGATACAACTGATAGTGACGAACCGGAAACGACTTCTATTTTTGCAAAACTTAAGCAACGACGACAGGAACTTCCAGAAGAGGAAGAAGTGCCACTTCCCCCTGTTTCGATTGAGAAACATGACTCGTTCGATCTTTTTTCTGATGATGATATTTCGCTCCGTGATGATGACGAAGACTCTAGTCGGATAGTTCAGAAACAGGACGAGTTTGAAGGTGACACTGATCTGCATATGGTTGGCACGACAGGCGGGTCTGTAGTTGACCGTGAGCCGGAGTTAACGCCATTCTCCCTCAATGACCTGGGGTTGAGTGCGGACGAGATAGCGAGCCTGGATCTGGGGCAGGTCGAGGACGAGCCAACGGGGCCAGAGGTATCTCCGGGGGCGGACGAGCCGGAGTTGACACCGTTCTCGCTGAGTGAGTTGGGGTTGAGTGCCGAGGAGATCGCTGCGCTGGGTATAAGCGATGCAGATGCAGTTGATAGTATGCCATCAACCGAGTCAACCAGGCTGCCCACCGCAGCCGATGAAGCGCCCGCAGTACATTCTGCTCCCCCTGATGCTCCGGCAGCACCACCAGAGGTTACGCCCTTCTCTCTGGACGATTGGGGGCTTGATGATGATCTTTCCAGCTTGAATACCGAGGTTGCAGATCTGGCTGAAGCAGAGAATCAGTCTGGGGTGGCTGAATCGTTGGGGGATATACAACCTTTCTCTCTGTCTGATCTAGATCTAGGTGTCGATGAGAGTGCCATATTTAGTGCTGCATCACGGTCGAATCAGAGTGAACTGGGATTGACCGAAGAGGAACTGGCTGATCTGAACATCGGTATGTTTGATGATGGTGGTTCTCTGCGTGACAATGTTCGTTCTCTGGTTGACGATGATCAGGAGTTAACTGGTGATTTTGAACTGGATAAACTGATTCGGTTGGGGCGACAGCAAGGGTTCGTTGATCTCACCGACATCATTGATATAGTTGATAATCCGGTAGCCCAACCGGAACGAATTGAGCAGATCGGCCAGGCATTGCACCTGGCTGGTATCGAAATCCGTGATGGTGATGAAGTCATAGATATGGACGAGGAGTATCTTGAGGAAGATATCGCCGTCCTGGATGATGAACAAGGGGATGACTTGTCGGTTGCAGACAGTGATGAGACAGATCTGGCACCTTTCTCACTGGGAGATCTCGGCCTATCTGCCGAAGAGATTGCAGCGCTTGGGCTGGAAGGCGATCAGAGTGAAGTTGCGCTACCAACGGCGGAGCCAACCGCCGAGCCGGAGTTAACGCCGTTTTCGCTGGCAGAGCTGGGATTGACCCCAGAGGAGATCGCGGCATTGGAACAGGGCGAGCAAGCACTGGAGCCAGAAACATCAATTGCTGCCGAATCGGTTGCTGAGCCGGAGTTAACGCCGTTTTCGCTGGCGGAACTGGGATTGACCCCGGAGGAGATCGCGGCATTGGGACAGGGCGAGCAAGCACCGGCGACACTTCCAGAGCCGAAGATTGAGGCGGAAGCGCCAGCCGCAACAGAGCCAGCCGCCGAACCAGAATTAACGCCGTTTTCACTGGCGGAACTGGGACTGACTCCGGAGGAGATCGCGGTACTGGAGGGCAAGCAAGCAACGACGGAGGTTCCAGAAGCGGAAGCGCCAACGGCAGCAGAGCCAGTCTCTGAACCAGAGTTGGCACCGTTCTCCCTGGCGGAACTAGGGCTGTCTCCTGAAGAGATCGCTTCGGTGCAGTCCAGTTCCACCGACAAACCGTCGCTTGATATGTTAGCCGCAGCCGTAGCCGGGTTGTCAGCCAGCAAGGGTAAGGAGCAAGATAAGGACAAGGACGAGGATGTCTTTGACTTTAGTGTTGTTGATGAGCATCGTGATGAGCTTGCAACCCCGGTGAAGCGCACGGAACCTCGCAAATACGAGGAAGAGGTGCGAGCTGTGTCACCTGAAGATGCGGCATTTCAACCAGCAGAACTTGACACGCTTGATAATATCTGGGAAATGGTTGATACGCAACTCGCAGCACCGCCCGCGTCACCTGCACCGGCCGCTGCAACGCCACCAGAACCCCCACCGGCAAAACCGGCTCCAGTACGGGGACGCTCGGTACCCGCGACAGCACGTCCGGTTGCACCGACACGATCAGCCGCACAATCAGAGCCAGCGGTGGCACAGCGAACGCAGCCAGCAGCACCGGAACGAGAGCGCCCTACAACCGTTGCACCGACACGATCAGCCGCACAATCAGAGCCGGCGGTGTCGCAGCGAACGCAGCCAGCAGCACCGGAACGAGAGCGCCCTACAGCAACAGAAAATGCCTCATCTTCAGCGAAATCAGCACCCAGACGATCTTCCTGGCGTAAATCGCCTACGTCTTTCATTCCTACTGGCGATGAGACACTTGATGAGTATTTGCGCCAGGTTGAAATTGAGCCGGAGAAACATGGTCTACGTCTGGCGATTGCACGCCTGGCGGCGCAAACCGGACGTGATGATCTGGCACTCTATGAGTACAAACATCTGATCAAAGATAAAATTGCACTGGATCAGGTAGTTGATGAATTACAGGAACTCATTGAGGAATCGGAAGATCGGCAGATCCTCCAACGATTGCACCGATTGCTTGGTGATGCCTATTCGCAACAAAATCGCTTCCGGGAAGCGATAGCTGCATACAGTTGGACGTTTACCAGTTAGAAAGACGTGAACGGACACGTGTATTTCTTTAGAGCTTGTTTGCAACCGTATCGATTATAGCGGAAAACTTCTTGTTTTAGCAATAGTTGACTGTACAGTGTATGGCGTTATAACTATACGGTTGATCGTTGTTCTTGTTGCACTTTACTGCCAGAACGAAAGGCCAGGCTATGCGACGGATCGTTGAAGACTTGATCCGGGTAGAAGGGGTCATCGGAAGTTTGCTTGTTGGTAAGGATGGGCTTGTAGTCGCAAGCACGCTGCTTGATGAAGACGACGCTGAAATATTGGGTGCGATGTCAGCGGCTGTCTTTGGTGAGATTGATAAAGCCACAAAACGTATTGGTGTAGGGACACTCGTGGATGCTATTATTGATGCGAAAGATGGCTCTATTTTGCTGCTTGAGGCCAAGGAACTGATTCTGGTGGTCATTACGCAACGGAGCGTCAACCTGGGCCTGGTAAAGATGGAGATGCGTCGCGCTGCAAAACGTATTGGTGAAGCGGTGCCAATTTAGGGGAAGCCAGTGATAGTCGCTGGTTGGGACTATGAAGCTAGCTAGCGAGTATTGACTTATGCAACAGGATAGCATGAACCTATGGAACGATCACTTGTGATTTTTAAGCCAGATGCGGTACAACGAGGTCTTGTTGGTCAGATTCTGACGCGCCTGGAGCAGCGCGGGTTGAAGTTTGCGGGCTTAAAGTTGATTCAAATTGATGAGGCATTGGCTCGGCGACATTACGGTATTCACGAAGGCAAGCCTTTTTTTGCGGAGTTGGTACGGTATATTACTTCTGGTCCGGTGGTGGTCGCGGCTATTGTTGGTCAGGGTGTTATTCAGATGGTGCGCAATACGGTGGGGGCCACTAATCCCGCCAATGCCGCTCCCGGCACCATTCGTGGTGATTTTGCGGTCGAGATCGGGCGTAATCTGATCCATGCATCGGATTCACCCGAAAATGGCGAACAAGAGGTGACCTTGTTCTTTGAACCTGATGAACTGATTGACTGGAGCCGTAGTGTCGATGTCTGGATCCACGAGTAATTATGACTCTGTGCATGTTGTGGGTCTATACACCCTGCTTGTAGGCAGGGTGTTTTTCTTGTCTGATGTACCTGACAGGACTTACACCGTCGTTCACACACAGCGTCTTTTTTGCTTTCGGTCGTGTGGTAGTTCTTCTGTTTTTCACCCCACATTTTCGCCTATAGGCGAAAATGTGGGGTGAGAGAAAGCGTTTCTTCCGCTCTGCCGAAGGCGAAAAGGCGAGCAAACCATATCATCGCGTAAATCCTGTCACTGAGGTGAGGTATGGAATGATGGAATGGCGGTTCTGGCGCGAGTTTAACATCTATTTGCTGTTCTGTGTGCTGGCGCTGCTGGGCATTAGTGTCGTGAGTGTCTATAGTGCCACCTTGAATGCGATAACTGGCTATGGAACACCCATGAATATCCTCTTCCCACGCCATATCGTGAATATTACGTTGGGATTGGTATGCATGATTGCAGCCATGTTGATCGATTATCGTCTGCTTTCGAGTTTAGCGCGACCAATCTATATCACGACAGTGGTTGTGCTGGCGGTGGTGCTAGCCGCTGGCAAAATCAGCGAGGGTGCTCGGAGTTGGATTGAGATTGGTACGCGCACCTTCCAACCGGCCGAGGCTGCCAAGCTATTAACGGTTATTGTCCTGGCGGCTTACTGGTCTCATTTTGAAGATCGGTGGGATCGATGGTCAGTCCAACTTGGTGGTCTGGTGTTGATAGGGGTACCGCTGGTGCTGGTGCTGGTGCAACCGGATCTGGGGACAGCGGTGGTGTTCGGTTTTATCTGGTTGATGATGGCCTGGACAGCAGGGATTCGCTGGCAGCAATTGCTGATCCTGGGAATTCTGGCAGTACCGTTGCTCTGGGTTGGTTGGGAATATTTCTTAGATGATTATCAACATGTGCGTCTGTTAACCTTTTACTGGTTGATGTACGATCCCACAAAAGTCGATCCCGATCATGGCTATAACATCATTCAGTCGCTGACCGCCATTGGATCGGGGGGGATGTTTGGTACCGGGTTGACGCGAGGGTTGCTTAGTCAGGGCAACTATATTCCCGTGCAGTATTCTGACTTTATCTTCTCGGTAATTGCCGAGGAGATGGGTTTTGTGGGCGGTATGGTCATCCTGTTGTTTCAGGGGCTATTGCTATGGTTAACGCTCTCAATTGCCGGGCGGGCACGGGACACTTTTGGTCGCTTGCTGGCGGTAGGGATTTTTGCCACGATGCTGTGCCATATGCTGATTAATATTGGGGTGGCGATGAGTATTATGCCGGTTACGGGCCTACCATTGCCACTGATTTCCTATGGCGGCAGTTTTACTATTGTCACTCTGGCCGGAATTGGATTGTTAGAGAGTATTGCGATGCGCTGGCGCCGGATAGCGTTTTAGAGGCACGAACATTGAATCTGGAATATTTGCAACGTATTCTAACGAATCGTGTGTATGATGTGGCGCTTGAAACTCCGTTACAGGTCGCGCCCCATTTGTCGGCGCGGTTGGGCAATCAGGTCTATTTCAAGCGTGAGGATCTGCAGCCGATCTTCTCGTTCAAGCTGCGGGGTGCGTATAATCGTATGGTACACCTGACTAACCAGGAGCGGCAGCGAGGAGTTATTGCGGCCTCGGCGGGCAATCATGCGCAGGGAGTAGCGTTTTCGGGGCAGAAACTGGGTATACGTACAGTGATTGTGATGCCGGTGACGACACCGGACATTAAGGTGCATGCTTGCCGAGCGCGGGGGGCGGAGGTGGTGCTGTATGGTGATAGTTATAGCGATGCTGAGGCGCATGCCTATCGCTTGCAGGCTGAGTCGCGCCTGGTTTTTATTCATCCCTATGATGATCCGCTGGTGATTGCTGGTCAGGGAACGATCGGGCTAGAGATCTCGCAACAGATGCGCCAGGAAGAGTATCGGGTGTTTGTGCCGGTTGGTGGCGGTGGTCTGATTGCCGGGATTGCGGTCTTTTTGAAAAGTATTAACCCACGTATCAAGATCATCGGGGTCGAGCCAAACGATTCGGATGCTATGTTTCAGAGCATCCGGGCCAACGAGCGTGTGACGCTAGCGCAAGTCGGGATTTTTGTCGATGGGGTGGCGGTGCGGCGAGTAGGTGAGCATACGTTTCGTCTGGCACGGGAGTATGTCGATGATTTTATTCAGGTGACAACCGATGACGTGTGTGCAGCGATCAAAGATGTGTTTGACGATACACGTTCCATCCAGGAGCCAGCCGGGGCGCTCTCGGTGGCGGGCTTAAAACGGTATGCCGTTGAAAACGGGTTGACGAATGAGACGCTGGTTGCACTGACCTGTGGTGCGAATATGAACTTTGGTCGCTTGCGTTATGTGGCGGAACGAGCGGAGATCGGTGAGCAGCGTGAGGCACTCTTTGCGGTGACTATTCCCGAACAGCCCGGATCGTTCAAACGCTTCTGTCGGGCGGTGGGTCGGCGCAATATTACCGAATTTAACTATCGGTATGCACCGCGCCCGGAGGCACATATTTTTGTGGGCATCCAGCTTGAACACATGGAGCAGCGCACCGCCATTATAAGCGATCTGGAACAGGCCGGTTATGCGGTGCTTGATCTGACACAGAATGAGATGGCAATTGTTCATTTACGACATATGGTGGGTGGTCGAGCACCGGAGGCGGTGGATGAACGGTTGTATAGTTTTGAGTTTCCTGAGCGTCCAGGTGCCCTGTTGCAATTCCTGGAGTCGCTGGATGAGTCCTGGAATATTAGCCTGTTTCATTATCGTAACCAGGGCAGTGCGCATGGACGAGTGCTGGCAGGCATTCAGGTTCCTGCGGACGATATGACGCGCTTTACGGACTCGCTGGCTCGTCTGGGCTATCGTTATGAGAACGAGAATGAGAATCTCGCCTATCAACTATTCTTACGGTGATCTCGGTGGTTCCGCTGGTCTGGATCGCCTGTTGTCTGTTCCTCACACCAGCCCATATCCCGGTCTGGATGGCATCAAATATGTTGTCATACTTATACCGTTTCGCCGTGACCATTCCGCATGGTCGTACCATGCGTCCTCCCACGTGCCAGCGTCGCGGCGGGGGGGCGGGGGCCGTAGGCCC
>CALANA010000275.1 GCA_937925925.1 uncultured Chloroflexales bacterium
AACGCTTCAACGCTCGACCGCTCAGGCCGCTCGACCGCTCAGGCCGCTCGACCGCTCCCCCGCTTGACCGCTCCCCCGCTTGACCGCTCGACCGCTTCAACGCTCGACCGCTCAGACCGCTCCAACGCTCAGGCCGCTTGACCGCTCCAACGCTCAGGCCGCTCGACCGCTTCAACGCTCGACCGCTCAGACCGCTCCAACGCTCAGGCCGCTTGACCGCTCCAACGCTCAGGCCGCTCGACCGCTTCAACGCTCGACCGCTTCAACGCTCGACCGCTTGAACCCTTCGATCAAATCTTGAAAGATAGTGTGCATACGTATCATGTTTTGCGTGACCCTATGGCATGGCTACATCAGAGCATACAAATGTACACTATCAAAGTGGATTTGATATTACATCTGGAATGTACGGCGGAGGACGTAAGAAACGAAGCGTGCGGTACATGTGTCATACGTTTGATCGGTTCCATTTCCTCTGCCTTTGCCTTCCCCTGGGTTAGTGCGTCGGATCGACGTGCCAGATCACTACCCCTACCCCCTGGTGATAGCAATACTGCCAGCCTTCAGTATGCGGCTTCAGCAGGGGAGACAACTCTTCGGCCAGTGCTGCAATAGCCCCAGGCGTCGCACTCAACGGTGCCAGACGCCGAGCCAACTCCTGTACGGTTACCCCAATCAGGGTACGCGTCTCGACAATGACACGCACTTCTGCCAGCAACCCGATCTGCCAGAGAGCACCAGCCAGATAGAGATGAGTCGGATGTTCTGACTCTGTCCACATCCCGCAGTGCTGTTCTACCAGGGTACGATGCGGCGGATTGCCACCCACGCCGCCAATCAATACAAGCGTTCGCCGAGTAACGGCAGCGAGCTTGGCGAGGGCTGTACCGAGATCAACCTGGCGGTAGAGCGACCAGGCCGCCAGTACGACATCGTGTGGTTCAACCGACACATTCGGCCAATCGGCCTCAAGCCGTTGCAGATTCGTCACCCCTGCCGCCGCTGCTTTTCGCTCCAGCACATCAAGCATCGCCGCTGACTGGTCAAGAATCGTAACGGAGCGTACCTGATTCGCCAGGGGAAGGGCAAACCGCCCGGTGCCAGCACCGACATCCAGCAGCGTATCATCAGGGTACAGCAAGCTCCCGATCAGCTCCAGACTTCGGGCTGTTGTGCCATCAGCACTAGCGTGAGCATCGTACTGGACTGCGTACTGCTGCCAGAAAGCCAGATCTTCTGCCCGATCGAGCCGTGGATTGGGGTGCTGGCGAAGACTGGCAGCCCAGGCAGCCAGGAAGTTAACAGAGGGAGAAGACATTATCACCTCCATCAAGCTTGCTTCGTCATAAGTTCGAGCGTCGGCTGGTAGGTAATGCGTAAACCGAGATTATTAATTTTCGCATTAAAAGCGTATGGTGAAATCACATCGTAAAGCACTAGCGCTGGCACCTCTTCGGCTGCAATCGCCTGGATCTGTTCACAGATCGCAAACCGCTTCTGGCGATCTCGTTCAAGGACGCCGCTGTCAATCAACTGATCCACCTGCGCGTTACGATATCGACCATTCTGAGTTGTGTTGGCGGAACCCTCCGAATGCAGGTGTGGGCGGAAGCGGAAGTCGGGATCGCCATTGGCCCACCCAAACCCATTCGTCAGACGTATATTCCATTCGCCCTGTCCAACAATGTCCGTGAGTACCGCCGCCTCAACAGCCTGCAATTGGATATCAAATCCTAACGGGTTGAGGACGCTTTGCATATATTCAGGTAACTCACGGGGAATACGTGCATTATTCGGATCAAACGGCAATATCACCGTAGCCCGTTGCCCTTGCAGCACCTCAGCCGCAAGTTCTGCAGCACGCTCCGGTTCGTAAGGCACAATCCCCTTCGGTGAGAACCAACGCTCTGAGAGCGTCGAGAGAATCCCGGTCTGTGCCTGACCAAAGCCAAAGGCAAGTTCATCAACAATAAATTGCCGATCCAGCGCAAATGCCACCGCCTGACGCAGCCGTACATCATCGAAGGGTGGACGTCCGCAGTTAAAGTGGATCCACTGTGCCAGCGTAATCGGCCCGGCCGCAACCGTCAGATCACTGCGTCCACGCAATGCCGCCGCCTGTGGCAAGCTGAGCGCTCCTAACTCAACCAGTGCATCAACCTGGCCCGACTCTAACGCAGCCAGCCGGGTATTGGCATCAGCGATCTGCTGGAAGACGATCTCGCGCACATTCGCCGGGGTGCCCCAATAGGTAGGATTCCGCTCCAGGCGATAGGTCTGATCCCGCTGCCAATCAACCAGTATGAAGGGGCCAGTCGTCCCTGGAATGTCGCTAAAATTGCCCTCAGCGGTAAATGATCGCGGCGAAAACATGGCCGAAAAGAAGTTTGACATCGTCGCTTCCATCACTGGAAAGGGCTGATTGTGGCGAAAGATGACCGTATAGTCACCATCAGCGGTCACCTCAGCGAGATCGCCGTAGGCCAGTGGTGCATTCATGGTGAAGAAGTTACTACTGCGCGGTGAGATCTGGATATTGCGTTCAATATTTGCTATAACTGCCGCCGCATTGAAGGGTTCGCCATCAGTGAATTGGACGCCCTGGCGCAATTGAAACGTCCAGGTCAAACCATCCTCGGACAACTCCCACGACTCAGCAAGCACTGGGATCGGATTCAGGCGATCATCAAGGCCAACAAGTGGTTCCCAGCACATAAGCGAGCTATGGGTATACCACGGATCTTCTTCACCTAACACCAGGCTGCGTGACACGCCCAGCGCCACACTGGCATTACGGTCAAATGTGGCAGCAGAAGGGGCAAGCGTGGGGTCAGCAGCCGACGGAACGCCAGCAGGTTCGCCTCCTTCAGGAGCAGTACTCGGAACAGCCTGCCCGCACGCGGCTAGAACGGTACCACCAGCCAGAGTAGTCATCAAGCGAAGGAAAGAGCGGCGATCAAACAGTGGTCTGCGCAACGGACGATCTTCATTATTCATAACCCATCCTTTCATCTTTTGATAGATACACGCTATGTGCGCTTAAGCGACTGATCAAGTACCTGCTTCAACCCATCCCCAGCAAGGTTTGCCAGCGCGGAATAGAGGACAATATATAAGCCGGGTGCCCACATCAGCCAGGGTGCCTGGCCAATATACGCACGGCTTTCTGCGATCATCACACCCCAGTCAGCATGGGGTGGTTGGGTACCCAGACCTAGAAAGCTCAAGGCCGAAATGACCAGCAAGACCTCAGCTAATTCGAGGCTGGCAAGCATTAAGAAAGGCGTGGCGATATTAGGGGCAATGTGCCTCCAGAGAATACGATGCTGTGGCGACCCGAGGGCACGTGCAGCTTCGATGTAGCCGCTGCTACGGATTGCCAGGGTAGTTGCACGCAGGATGCGCGCCGGTGCTGCCCATGCTGTGCTAACCAGGGCAAGAATAAGCGTCGGGCCACTCACGCCAAGAATGCCAAGTAAGGCCAACGTAATCAACAACGTCGGGAGGGTGAGTACCAGATCAATCAGGCTGTTCAGCCAGAGATCCACCTGTCCACCATAGTATCCAGCAAACATTCCGATACCCAATGCAATCAGCATTGTGATCGCCACGGCACAGAGTCCGAAAGTCAGCGTTGTGCGCCCGCCGTGACTAACACGTGCTAACACATCACGGCCAAGATGATCGGTGCCAAACCAGTACTCAGCACTCGGCGGTTGCAGGCGCTGGTTTATCTGGATATGGTTGGGATCGGTGCTGATCAACATTGGCGACACGAACCCTAGCCCCAGAAATGCTACAAATATCAGTGGAAAGAACCATCCACGCCGGATAACCAGCGTGCTGCGAGGCTGTCGTCGCCCACCATCATCAAGCGGTGTGACAGGCAAGTGCCAGCCAGCCTGCAAGCGTTGCAGAAACCACTTCATTACCTGGCTCCTTGTGTGTGGCTGAAGGCAACCCGTGGATCAATTGCCCAGCAGAGCAGATCGGTTAATAGATTCACCCCAATAATCAGCGGTCCGATTAGCAGCAAATACCCACCGATCACTGGTAGATCGCGACCGGCAATAGCTGTAATAAAAACGGTTCCCATGCCTGGCCAGGCGAAGATTGACTCGATAATCGCCGCACCAGTGAGCAATGCACCAAAGCGCATTCCAACGAACGTTGTCAGCGGAAGCGCTGCATTGCGCAGCACATGGTGAAAAATAATCCGCCGCTGATCAAGCCCTTTGGCCCGAGCTGTACGGATATAGTCCTCGTGCAAAATATCTATCATGGCACCGCGGGTGAGGCGCACAGTGACAAACAATGGCCCAAGCGCAAGAGCAAGTGTTGGTAACACCAGGTGCTGCCAGGAACCATATCCGGCAACAGGCAGCAGACGCAAGTGGGTGCCGAATAAGCTGATCAGCCCGATCGCCAGACAGAAGGACGGAATGGCAGAGACAACACTGAGCGTCATACGCGTCACAAGATCAAGTTGCCAGAATCGGGTTACAGCCAGCACTGCTCCAAGAAGAATCCCAACAATTGTTGATGCGATAAACGCTGTGAAGCCAAGAACAAGCGTCGGAACAATGCGTTCACCCAATATAGCTGCTACGGGCCGTTGCGACAGAAACGAGCGCCCCAGATCGCCCTGAACCACACTGCCCAACCAGCGCCAGTAGCGCACCGGCAGGCGATCATTAAGTCCCAACTGTTCACGGTAAAACGCTACTAGTTCCGGCGTTGGTGGCTGATCGCTCTGTTCCAGCAGAATCAACACTGGATCACCGCGCGCAGCAGTGGTAAGCAAAAACGCTCCAAGCGTGATCAGAAATAGTGTAGGAAAGGTTATCAGCAGCCGTCTTTGAAAATAATGACCCATGAACACCTCAGGCAACCACAGCATGCCCTGATCAACCATGGTGTGCTATGGCAGAATAAAACACCCGCTCAATGGTTACCAGCAATATCGTTGCATATGCTCTGTTCTATACACGTATTTACGTATATCGATTAGTAGCAAATAAAGGAATTTTTGGGGTATTATACCAATTTGACTTCGACCTTCCGCATCCTTTGGTCTGCCTTACGCTTGCTCATACGATAACGAGACTTCCCCTCGAAAAAGATTTCGCGGCGCATAGAGGCGTTGCATGCAACGCCTCTCCGCCGACATCCCCTTTCTGGTGCGGCGCGGCTTCGCCGCGCCGCACCAGAAAACGAACATGGGCG
>CALANA010000276.1 GCA_937925925.1 uncultured Chloroflexales bacterium
GATCCCAATGGCCGCATCGAGATACGCCTGACCGGGTACCAGGTGGATCGGGCCGTAGGGGTTGGGGATGGTGGGAAACCAGCCTTGATACCATGCACTCCCCGCCAGATCGGCCTGCACCCAATAGGTGCCGGGGGGAGATCCGTGAAAGTGTACCACCCCTCCCAATCGGTCAGGGTGATGCGGTAGCGCTGCAACCCCCCATGCGCATCCTGGCGAGCGAGTTCTACGGGCACCTCGATCGCGCCATACTCCCAGCTTTGGCGTACGCCATCCCAGTCATCATCTTCCCAGATCAGATCGCCGATGCTCCCGAGCGGCACCGGGGGCAGGAGCGCGGGGAGGGGCATGCGCAGCGGGTCAGCGTGAGCGGGGAGTGCCCGGCCCGCGCCGGGCGCGTGGCGAGCGGGCGGTGCCGCGGACACCCGCGCCAGCCCCAGCACGATCACCCCCAGCAGCACCCCGACCGTCCACCCGCGCACTATCCAGGCAACGAACGCATCCATCAGGCACCTCCGGTACATGCTGGGGCGGTGGGGTGGCGCGGTTCCGCCGGGCGGAACGCCGCATCGTGGCCCACTCCCAGAGAAATGTTAAAAAATCGTAAAACCGTCGCTACAGCCAGTATACGACACCAATGCGGAGCGTGCAATAAGACATTGGTCCGGGATTGGTGAGAGGACTATGAACCATAGGCGGCGGAGCGGGTGGGGGCGGGGGCGGAGCGGGTGGGGGCGGGCGCATACGCGATGGCGGAGCACCCCGCGTGGATCCTCGGTGGAAGAAACGCTTTTTCACGTCAAATTTTCGTCGTATTCGAAAATCCGGCGTGAAAAACAGAAAAAGTACCGCTCTGCCACAGGCGAAAAACACAGTAGCAACGGGCGACCGCGTAACTTGTATCGCTAAAATACGTTGGAAGGTTAACCCGTTGGCAAAGGCCAATGTTGAGCGCCCTGGACGATCATCCGCTAAACACAACCAGAGACTTCACATCGCCCACATCATTCCTGTCAATCAATCTCGCGGCAAGAGCGGTAGAGATCCTTCCAGCCGTCGCGCTCTTTGACGACCGTTTCGAGATACTCGCGCCAGACCAGGCGGTCTTGCACCGGATCTTTGACCACGGCACCAATCAGGCTGGCGGCCAGATCGCTGGCGTTTAATCGTCCATCGCCAAAATGGGCGGCCAGCGCCATGCCGTTGTTGATTACGGCAATCGCCTCGGCGGTGCTGAGGGTGCTACCGGGCGATTTGATCTTCGTCTTGCCATCGGCGGTGATGCCCGATCGCAACTCGCGGAAGACGGTGACCACGCGGCGAATCTCTTCCAGCGCGGGCGGCTCGGCGGGCAACTCCAGGGCGCGGCCCAGGCTGGTAACGCGCTCTTGCACAATCCTGACCTCTTCTTCGGCACTGTCGGGCAAGGGCAGCACCACGGTGTTGAAGCGCCGCCGCAGGGCGCTCGACAGATCATTCACGCCCCGATCACGATCATTGGCGGTGGCGATCACGTTGAAGCCTTTGACTGCCTGCACCTCGTCGTTGAGTTCGGGGATGGGCAGTGTTTTCTCGGAGAGAATGGTGATCAGCGTGTCCTGCACCTCGGACGGGATGCGGGTCAACTCTTCCAGCCGGGCGATCTTGCCATCCTGCATTGCGCGCATCATCGGACTGGCGACCAGCGCCGCACGTGAAGGGCCATCAGCCAGCAGGCGCGCATAGTTCCAGCCATAGCGGATGGCCTCCTCGCCCGTACCGGCCGTACCCTGGATGAGTAAGGTTGAGTCGCCTGAAATAGCGGCGGCCAGATGTTCAGAGACCCAGCTTTTGGCCGTGCCGGGCACGCCCAGCAGCAGCAGGGCGCGGTCGGTAGCCAGGGTCGCAATCGCAATTTCGATCAAGCGTCGGCTGCCGATATACTTGGGTGTGATGCTGACGCCATTCTCCAGCGTGCCACCCAGGATGTAGGTGGCAACGGCGCAGGGCGAGAGGCGCCAACTGGGTGGGCGCGGACGGGTATCAACGGCAGCCAGGGCGGACAGTTCCTCGGCATACTGCTGTTCGGCGTGGGCACGGATAACGTTCGTCATTGGGAAAACTCCTTGAGCATATCGTGACGGAAGTGCAACAGGGCTAGTACATTCTTAATATCAGGTTCCCAGCAAGGCCAGTACTGGCTATCGGTTGGCCAGCCCGCGCTGGCGGTGGCGAGTAGTTCGGGAGCAAGACAGGTCGCAATAATGTGAAACATCGAACGCATGAGATAGTCGTAATGTGTGGGTTGACGAGCGGTACGCTGGCGCAGACTGGCAAGCACGGCCCGCGTGAGATCGAGACTCCAGGCACTCCGGTGAACCATAAGCAGCGCAAAAGCCGGGTGCGTGGATTGCAGCGGTTCAGGATGGGTCTGCAATAACCGCAGAATGTGGGCTTCGCATTGTTCAGGCGACAGCAGATACAACAGATCCTCAGTTCTATCCGTAATCTCCCCGGCGGTCAACAGCGCGTCGACCCAGGTCTGATCCTGCTGGTTACGAGCAGCCATTCGCCACCCTTCCAACAACGGCTCACACCACTCGACATTCAGGCGCACAGCCGCAAGCAGGTCAGCGGGGGTGGTGTTCCAGGTCTGTGTCCAGAAGGCAAGTGGGGTAGCGCTGATCATTTGCTGCAACCACCAGGCCCGCTCACCGATCTGGACGTGGCGAGGTGGTTTCGGTTCGATACCATCGCGGATCATGGCCTTGTCGCACACGTCCGGCAGGGTAACGCCAATCCGCGCTGGCGGCGATGGTTTCCAGGTCACCAGCGGCTGCACGCGGGCGATCATGCGTTGCACCAGGCGTGATTCGGGGAGACGGCTCAACAGGCTGGCCGCTGTGCGGCGTACCTCTTTGCTGCGGTCGTCAAGGGCTGCTTCGAGAAACGGCTCATCATCCATACTCAAGCCGGTGGCAAAGGTCGCCACAAAAGCAGCGCGATCATCGGCCTTCTCGCTCTTCCAGGTAGTCTCCACCAGTGCGCGGGCAGTGAGCGGGGACTGTGCGCGCAACCGGGTGAGCAATGCCTGGCGGGTAGCGCGAGTACTCGTCTCCCAGATGGCGTTGAGCCGTGATACGTCAGCCAGCAATTCTTCGGCAGTGGGCTGCGGACAGGCATACTCCCAGGCTGGATTCTGGGTTGCCAGCCAGCGTCCACGCTCGCCGAGAACGGGCAAGATTGCCGCCTGCAGATCCACCTTCTTCTGACCAAGTTCCAGCAATGCCACCAGATGTTGCTCAGGCACACGCTGCCCGGCAGCGGCGACGGCTGCCAGCCATTCGGGCAAAGCGGCGCTGTGCGTTCCGTCGAGCATCAACGCCAGGTGTTGCGCCGCCTGAGCGCTACAGACTGGCTGCGGATCGGGTGGGCACGGCCTCGGCACAGGGGTGCGATCAACGGGCGGTAGTCGCCCTGCCTGGCGATAGAGTGATAGCACCGCTGCAGCCCCCAGCACGGCCCGTTCTGGTTCTGCTGGATCAAGCCCGGCCAGCACGGTGGTCACGGGCGCATCGGGTGGCGGCAGGCGCAACGGCTGGCGGGCCGTGCCCAGCAGCGCGTGCGTGATCAGTTCTTGCCACAGCGTTCCATACATGGAACCGGTGGTCGCCTCCGGTGCAGCATACTGAGTCATACACCCTCCGCGATCGTCCACAGATTGAGCGGCAACAGATAGGTACCATCCCACTCACCTGCCAGAATAGACGGATGACCGCCGCTACGCGCCAGCAGTTGCCAGCCCGTCGCAAAGTGCGGTGGGCAGAAGAGGGTGTAGCCCTCGGCATCACGGACGGCCCAGCTTCCATCACGGTACACAATCGTTATCTCGCGCAACAGAAACGGGTAACGTTCAAGCCAGGGGTGAGCCGCCAACGCTGCCGCGTAGCTTGCGCTGGCGGCATTGATGGTCGGTATCCCCGGTAGCAGCGACGGATCGAGCCGTGCTACCGGGGTGTGCCGCGTTTTGACCAGCGCCCGCAAAGGGACGGCACCGGGATAGAAGACCAGATCTGCCTCCAGGCTGGTATCCGGGAGCAAACTGCGGTCAAGCGGCTGGTTGCCCGTAGCAAAACTCAGCACAAGTGCGGGGCGGTTGCTGGTCTGACCCCACAACCAGGTGCGCTGGACGGTCAGGTTGTCTTCGGTTTCAACCCGCTGCCCCAGAACGAGCCAGTGATCGCGTATGCCTGGCTGGTTGCGCAGGTCGTCTTCGCGGATGGTCAGGCCAATCGTCGTGCGAATATCCGTCTGTATGTCGGGGGGCAGCGTTTCCAGACGCTTGAAGCCTTCAATCAGCAGGTGCAAGCGGCCAAGATGTTCCAGCAGGCGTCCTTGCCAACCAGGGCCAGAATTGGGAATACCGGCCAGTTCACGTAACAGCCGGGCCACACCGGGAGCCTGAGCGTCGATCATGCGGCTGGCGGGTGTGAACCAGAAGGCCGCCGGGTGACCTGGCGCATCGGCCAACCCCTGACGGATCAGGTCGTGCAGCCACTGTTCCAACTCTTGCAGGCCGGCGCGGATCTTTGCCTCGCGAGCGATTGCACGTTTTGCCTGTGCTGCGGGATCGCTTACCTGCCTCTGTTCGTGCTGCTCGCTGCGCTTCTGAGCAGCCTGGGCACGTTTTGCCAACCAGTCGGCTACCCAATCGGGCGGGGTGGTAGCGGCAAAGGCGTCGGCGTCGGTTGCACGGAGCAGTAACAGGCCAAGGATGTGCTTGCAGGGTTGCTTGCGACTGGGGCAGGAACAGCGATAGGCCAGGTCGCCCGTTGCCAGGTCAACCTGCACCTGATAGGGCGTTTTGCCGCTCCCCTGGCACTCGCCCCAGAGCGCCTGATCATTGGCTCCCACCGTAACCCATTTCGAGCGCGCAGCCAGGCTCCGTCCAGCTTTAGCCGATGCAGCATCGGGGGCCATGGCGAGGATCTGTTCCGTAGTCAGTGAAAATGACATAGATATATCCAGGTTCCAGGTTTATCAGGTTCCGGGTTCATTCTATTCGCATTATACAATAGGGATGTGTCAACGATAGTCACTAAGGACGTGTTCACACTTCTCCTGAGAGTACGAGCAAGCTGCCCGCGCATATGCGACGGGGGATGGATGATACGAGCGAGCCGCCTGCGCTTCTGATGTACGGGTGATCCCAGGTGTGAACCGTTACGCAACAGCGCCGTTTTGCCACTGCCCAGAAATCCGGTGACAATCCTGATGGCAGCGGTCATGGGTTTATCTTCTGCCTAGCGTGTATAGCCTGCGGGCGCAGCCTCAGCATAGCCGGTCAGTTCGACATAGCCATGCCCCTGCACTGGCTGACCATGCTGCGTGCCGGTGATGCCCACAGCACCCTCCCAGTAGACAATCGTGAGCGGCAACTCCTGGTCGGCCAGGCGTGGTATCAGTTCCAGCGTCAATCCTTCGTCCGGCAGAGTGAGTCGCCAGCGAGCGGGATAAAGCGCCTGACTGCGCGGACTGCGCCAGCGATCCAGCACCGTGAGAACCACCTCGTCAGCGGCCAATGTGCGGGCCGTGCCATCGGCGGTGACCAGGCTGCCAAACGCATACTGCGGGCCGGTGGCACCGCGCACTTCAGCGTACATCAGGTCACGGTCATCGTCAAGCTGGATGCTAAACCAGTCCCAGCCAATGGCATCGCCCTCCAGCGCACTGGTGCCAAACTCGTGATCCATCCAGCTTAACCCGTGTACCGTGTGTACCTCGCCAGCAATGCTGAGCGTGCCGGTGGTTTGCATGCGCGTGAGCGAGTAGTAGTACGAGGCGTTGCCGGCTTGCGTCCCCTTCTGGCTCAAGCCTTGATCGCCCTGCAACACCGGTGGCTTCAGGCTCTCCAGCACGAGATCAAGCGCAATCTCGGCTTCAGCGGCATGCAGCCGCATGCGCATACCCTCTGGCCCGCTGCCCTCAACCGACCAGTCTTCCAGAAAGACGCGAAACGGGTCGCCGGTCGCTCCCGCCAGACCGGCTGCGTCGCGGCTGAAGCGTTCGTAGGCATAGAACTGCTGGTTGGCAACATCGCTCACTGCGAGATGGGCCATATAGATGTTCTGCGTCCCCCAGGCCGACGAGCGCTCTGGTGGTGTAGGAGTGAGTGCCCGGCGGAAAATGGTAAACTGGTAACCAAAATATTGGCCAGCGGTGCTACGCAGGTTGCCAGTGTAATACCACCACTCGGTCTGATATTCTGGGTGTGGCCCGTGATCGGCAGGAAAAACGAACGGACGTGGTGCAGTGACACGGGCGAACCCGGCGCTGTCAGCGGCATTCACGGCCTCCACCGCGCTGAGTGCGGCCTGTACCTGTGGCGGAGCAGCCTGGCTGCAGGCGCTCACACTCCAGATAAGCAGCAACAGCAGCAGACAACAGAGTATCCTTATCGTTGATATCATATGCGGTTCCAGGTTCCAGATTTTTGGGATTGCAGGTTCAGCGACTGCCAGGTTCTGTGCGTTGCAGGCGAACCTGCAACCTGCAACCCGTTGGACGTTCTCTTTCATCCTACCACGTTTTTGATGATGTATCATACCGTTTCGACGTGACCCTTGCCCATGTCGTTGCCATGAAATGGTGCGCCTGGGAGCGCGGGCGTCCCGCCCTCGTTTTGCGCCTGGGAGCGCGAGCGTCCCGCCCTCGTTCCTCGTTGTCCCGTCTCCCCCCCACCTGGGAGCGCGAGCGTCCCGCCCTCGTGTCCCGCCCTCGTTTTGGGCCTGGGAGTGCGAGCGTCCCGCCCGCCATGGCATTTATCTAAGTGTGAACAGTTACGGAGAAGGCTCGTTGTCGTATAAGCAAGTGTCAGACGAACGAACCGTTGCAGAAGGGCGCAGGCACATTGGTATCATTGGAATAGGCGTGCGCTATTGCCGAAACCGGCAAAAACACGTACCATGTGCGCAGAGCAAAACGGGCACAATCCAGGAGCAGGCCTATGGAACCGGATGATGCGGCGCGTGTTCTGGTGGCGGTTATCACTCGTCCCCGCGATCTGCGGTTGGCGCGGGAAGCGCACTGGTATCGTATTCCGCTGGCGCATCTGCCACAGCAGCTTGCCGCCGAATATGTGGCCTTTTATCAGACCGCCGCTTTTGGCGACGAGCGCTGGTCGGTACGCTACTATGCGCCCATTCTGCGCTATCGCCTCACCACACGGCGCGAACTGCTGCCCGATGAGGCCACCCATCCGCGAGCGAATGAGCGCTACTATTGCCTGGAACTGGGGCCACTGGCGGAACTGCCACTTCCCGTCCCGGCGGCACGCCTGCGCCGCATCACCTTCATTGCTACCACCTATGGGCAATTGCGTCGTGCCAACGACGTGCGCGAGCTGTGGCATCCTGATGAAGATCAGCAACTTCCTGGCGACGATCTATGGGGGGCGGGACTGGCGGGCAAGTCGTTGCGATAGCGCGTCCTAACGCGCATCAGACCTGAAGGTGTGAACTCTCGTTCAGCCGCCCCGCACCTGGCACATTTCTTTCGCCTGATACCAACGCCCGCTCAGGCCCGAATCACCGTGACCGCTCGTCCGTTGGGGGTCACGGCCTCCTCGGTGGTGGTGCGGTCAGCGATGGGCGGCTGGTCGGGCCGCTGGTCGAAAATCACCAGCCAGCCGCTGTCCAGCCCCAACCCGGCCAGATAGCCGTCGAGTTGTTCCAGGCCGACCGGCAGCGGATCGGCGCG
>CALANA010000277.1 GCA_937925925.1 uncultured Chloroflexales bacterium
GGGGAGCGGGGGAGCGGGGGAGCGTTCGAGCGGGGGAGCGGGGGAGCGGTGAAGCGTTCGAGCGTTCAAGCGTTCGAGCGGGGGAGCGTTCGAGCGGGGGAGCGGGGGAGCGGTGAAGCGTTCGAGCGGGGGAGCGGGGGAGCGTTCGAGCGGGGGAGCGTTCGAGCGGGGGAGCGTTCAAGCGTTCAAGCGTTCGAGCGGGGGAGCGGGGGAGCGGGGGAGCGGTGGAGCGGTGAAGCGTTCGGGCGTTCGAGCGGTGAAGCGTTCGGGCGAGATACTTCGCTGCGCTCAGAATGACGAAACCCTGGAGCTATTGCCGCCATCGTGTATTAGTCAGGCCATCCCATCGCGCATGTCCTGTCGCTGAGGACGTAGGGGGTGCGCCAGTGTATAGCCAGGAGGGAGATGTATGCGACGCAATATTCTGGTAGCGAGCCTGTTGCTGCTGCTGGCCGGTTTTTTTGCACCAGGCGTGCTGGCGCATGGTACCAGTATCAGTTACACCACCGATATGGCGGTGATTGTCGTGGCGGCCTTTGATACCGGCGAACCAATGGATGGGGCTCAGGTGACGGTATATGCGCCGGGTGATCCGCTCAATCCCTGGTTAACCGGGACATGTAATGACGAGGGTGAGTTTCTATTTGTGCCTGATCGCAGTCAGCCTGGCAACTGGGAGGTCAAGGTGCGTAAGTCGGGGCATGGGGCGATCATGACCGTGCCGGTTACAACGGAAACGGACGCGGCGGGCGGGTTGTCTATTGGCGGAGCTACGCCAACCTATACGCCCGCACAGGTGGCGCTGATGAGTGGCATGGTGGTGTGGGGCTGTATTGGCACCGCGCTGTTTTTTGCGAACAGGAGACACTGATGCATGTTCCCGATGGTCTCTTACCCGCCAGTGTGTGTATCGCCGGGTATGCCACGACCGGGGCGCTAACCTGGTATGCGCTGTATACGATTCAGCGCCAGGATGATCCCCAGGCGGGTATCCCGCGTGCCTCATTGTTAACGGCGGCGTTTTTTGTCGCGTCGTGGATCCATATTCCCGTGCCGCCCACCAGTGTGCATCTGATGTTAAGCGGGTTGCTGGGGGTACTGCTAGGGTATTATGCCATGCCCGCCATTCTGATCGGGTTGTTTTTACAGGCGATTATGTTTCAGCACGGTGGACTCACCACGCTGGGCGTGAATGCGACGATCTTCGGCGTGCCGGCACTGCTGGCCGGCGCGGTCTTTCGCCTGCGACGCGGCCAGACAAGCCGCATCCTTACTGGTGTGTGCGGGTTTGTCGCTGGTGCCGGTGGGGTAGCGCTGGCGGTACTTATCTTCTACAGCGTGTTGATCACGACGATACCCCTGACGATCAATGTTGATCAGGAACGTGTCGCGATTACGGCGCTGGCGCTGGCGCACATTCCGTTGATGGTGCTGGAAGGACTCTTCACCATGCTGGTGGTACTGTTCCTCCAGCGTGTTCGGCCGGAGTTGTTGGATGGGCCAGCACGGTATGTGCCGCCGGTACTGGTGTCAGCGTCAGAGTCCTATGAATCTTGATATCGAGACCTATGCCTATGGTCATTCCGCACTACACCGTTGGGAGCCACGCTGTAAACTGGTCGGACTGCTGGCGCTGATGGTTGCCTTTGCCTTTGTGCGTTCACCCTGGTTGCTACCGGTCATGCTGGTGGTCGCGCTGGCGATCTATCGGCTGGCACGACTGCCTCTCCTGTTCCTGCTGGCCCGGCTGCGGTTGCCGGGCCTGTTTGTGCTGTTTCTGGTTATGAGCGCTCCCTTCCTGATCGGCCACACGGTGGTTGTCGCCGTTGGGCCACTGGCGCTGCGCCAGGAGGGTCTCATGTTTGTGGGTGTGTTCAGCACACGCTTTGTTGCCATTCTGACCGCAGGTGTGGTACTCTTTAGTACCGCGCCGTTGGCGGCCAGTATCAATGCCGCCTGCTCCCTGGGTGTGCCCGTTGTGCTGACTGAGATGACGTTGCTGACCTATCGTTATCTGCACGAGCTGGGGCGTGACCTGCACACGATGCAACGGGCAATGGGTCAGCGTGGATTTCGCGCTTCCCGGTTGAGGGTGCGTACACTGAGCCACCTGGCAGCCCTGACCGGCAGTCTGCTGGTACGGAGCTTTGAACGTTCCGAGCGGGTGTATCAGGCGATGCGGTTGCGCGGCTACGGTGTCAGGCAACCTGGGGCCTCCAATCTGCCTGTGGGTTGGCGCGACGCTCTGGCGCTGGTGGTGGCGCTGGTGATCGCGGCTGGTCTGGTAGCAGTCGATCTTCGTTTGCGAGCATAAACGATGACTGATGAGCATGCTTTGAGCAGAGAGAGCGGGTCGGTCGGGTTGGTCGGGTCGGTCGGGCTGGTTGATGCGGTCGGGTCGGTTGATCGGCTGGCTGCACTAACCCCGGCCGCAGCGCCACCAGCGCTGGCAGTAGCGGCGCTCTCGTTTGCCTATCCGGGGAGTGCGCCGGTGTTGCAGGCGGTGTCGCTCACGGTACAGGCCGGCGAGCGTGTGGGCATTGTCGGGCCAAATGGGGCCGGTAAGACGACGTTTTTTATGCTGCTCTGCGGTATACTGTCGCCAGCAACGGGCACGATCATGCTGTATGGTGCGCCGGTGAAGCCGGGCACGTTTCGGCCTGAGATCGGCATAGTCTTTCAGCACCCGGATGACCAGTTGTTCTGTGCCTCGGTATGGGAGGATGTGGCCTTCGGGCCGCAGAACCTGGGTTTGGCACCGGCCGAGGTATCTAGCCGCGTTGCTGCGGCCCTGGCACTGACGGGTATGCAGGATCTAGCGCGGCGTCCGCCACATCATCTATCGGGCGGCGAAAAGCGTATGGTGGCGATTGCGGGCGTGCTGGCGATGCAGCCGCACCTGGTGATTTATGACGAGCCGGGGGTGTATCTGGATATGCGGGCGCGGCGGCGGCTTATTCAGTTTTTGCAGGCCGCGCCGGAGACGTTTTTGCTGGCGACTCACGATCTGGATTTCATTCTTGAGGTGTGTGAGCGAGTGGTGGTGTTTGATGCCGGGCAGATCGTGGCCGATGGGCTAGCACCCACGATCCTGGCCGATGCCGCGCTGCTGGCAGCGCATGGCCTGGAATGTCCGGCCCGATTGCAACCGAGAATGTAATGTCTCACTCCTCTGACTCACGGTCTGGGCAGGTATGTCCCCATTGTGGCGCATTGCAGACTCTGCCTGATGCGCGGTTTTGTATGGTTTGTGGACAGGCGCTTGAGGCTGCATCTCCGCCCGATCCGCCGCCGCCGAGCAAGCCCGCATTGCAGCCAGCGACCGGCGCAACCGTGCGTCTGCCGAATGCGCGGGGTGAGCAATCGGTGGTCGGTGGCACGATGCGCCTGCCGTCGTCCGGGGCCATTCCGCCGGGTCTGTGGTGGCAGCCCGATGTACCGGGTCATAACGATGTGATTGCGGTGTATGTGCCGTTGCGGGCGGTGGTAGGCGGCTGGAGCGGTGCTATTCGTGATGGCTGGCGCAAACTGGAACAGGCCTGGGCCAGAGACGGCACCAGCCGCCAGGTGGTCACCTTTATGGTCGAGCGCGAGTGGTTTGCAGCTCCCGATTTCGCTCGCAATATGCGCCTGTGT
The DNA here is from genome assembly GCA_937925925.1 of uncultured Chloroflexales bacterium. Taxonomy (GTDB): domain Bacteria; phylum Chloroflexota; class Chloroflexia; order Chloroflexales; family Chloroflexaceae; genus CAKZQX01. Next base: position 3,637 of record CALANA010000277.1, read on the forward strand.
ATGCGTATTCAGGCCCAATCTTTTGCGGACGAGGGACATACGCGCTACGGATTTCGCTATCGCATCGGAACCGATCCGCCGCTGGCAGTGGTGGATGCGTGGTGGGTGGATGCTGACCGGCAACCTCGCCGCGATCTGCCGGTGCCGCAGATCCAGGTGATGGCCCCTCCGCGTGTCCGGCGTGTCTCGGATTATGATGAAAAAATTGGCGTGATGCATCCACGTGAAGCCGAGTTGTGGGCGCGGCAGGGTCAGATCCACGGCTTATTTCGCCTGCCAAACACGTTCCAGCAGCGTACGCCGGCCGGTCGGGGATTACCGCTGCGCGAACTGCCCGATGGCGTCGTGTGGCAGCGACTGGCGGGCATGTTTGGGCAGCTCTATAGGGTACAGTTGCACAAACCGCTCAGATGTCACACGAGTGACTGGCAAGCGTTACAACCACGTATGCAGCGTGATGCGCAGGGATTGGGCCTGGATATGGAGACCGATGCCTTGGTGGAGTGGTGGCTGGATCGTCAGGGCTATGATAGCGTGGTATTTGAGCCGCCATCGTCGCAATATGGCCGTATCCGCACGGTCATTGCCTTTCGCCGGGCACAGATTGTCCGGTTAGAACGTTAGAACGTTAGAACGTTAGAACGTTGTGATCAATCGTCTTCGTAAGCGGGGGTACGATGACGTTCTTTTTCACGTTGCTGACGCACCTTGCGTGCCTTTTGCAGTGCCTGCTTCTCGCCATGGCGTGCAATCGAGAAGCGCGTGCGGCCCTGTTTACCGACCGTCGTGACCCAGGTGGCCTCGTAGTACTCGGTATTGCCTTCCTTGCGGCGGCGCACCCCTGGTACCCCCGTCGCCGAGCGTATCTTGCCCACCACAACCCGCTCGGTACGCGGCTTACCCAGCACGGCCTCGGTGCTGTCGCGCCACTCCAGTGCCGCCGCCAGTGCTGCCAGACGATCGCCATAGACACCATCGGAAAAGAACTTTGAACGTCGCTCACCATTCCACTGAATACGGACAAAATAGCCGTACGTGCGCTTCGCCGGATGATCAATCCGGGTAATGTTTTTGTGTTTAACTGTGCGTTTTTTCATAACAGTACATAGGTACAGACTTGTACCCGTTCAGGTGGGATGATATGGAGGGGCCATGACCCCCCTGCTGCCGAACGTTCCCCTGAGCGGGTACGCAGACTGTATAAAGATATTGTCATCCACAAATGGCACATAATCCAGTATGCTGTAGATCGAAGGAGGAACCAATGCAATTCGACCGATCCATTGTCGCCATCGTCGCCATCATCGTTGTGTTGGCGACGTTAACTATACTCTATGGCCTGAACAGGCCTGCACCAGTGCAATCTATCAGTGCCGTAGAAAAGGTAGAAGCCGATATAATCATCACTGGCAAAGGGTGTGCGGCCACGAACTTTACGCTGGCGGCCCAACGCGAGCCACAGATCACTCTTTATAACCAGTCAACACAGGCTATGGTTTTTACTCTACCAAAAATGGCGCTGGCGCTGACGGTTGAGCCGCACCAGGTTGGCACGCTGCATTTGCCACGCTATATTATGGGCCGCTTTGCCTTCTTTTGTTTAACCGAAACGGCCCACATGCGGTTGAATGGCGGGATGCCCGGCGACTTTGTATGCAGCCTTGATCCGCGTGAAGTTGGCCCCTATGCACTGACGAGCGGCACATTTGTCATCGAGCCGCACACACGCATTGAAGAGCTTGGGATAGCAGCACCGCAGCGCACCCAATGAACAAATCAACCAGGTTGGTATGGGTACTGACGTGAGAGCGTTGGTATCTGCACCACTTTCTTCATCCCTGTTCTGCTGTGACTCTATGGGTAGATCAGCGCAAAAAAGCCTCAGCCCTGTTCACGAACAAACACAATAAAGTCAATATCCCCTGGCGAATAACCATAAGCGGTAAGCATGGCCGCCATCTCGCTCCGGTGCTGCATCCCATGTAAGACCACATGCAAAAGCAGTTGCCAGAGCGGTTGTGCCGACTGGACGCCTTTTGTGGTGGTATATGTGATCATCCGCACCAGGTCGGCAGGATGCAGCGTGTCCAGAAATGCCCACATATGCTGCTCCTCTGTTTGCCAGCGCACACGAATGGCTTGCAGGGTGGGTAAATCGGCGGCACTCAAAACGGTTGTGGGTGAAACGCCCTGCCAGCGCACACGCCATGTCCACTCCGCGTTGAGCGTGTGGATCAGGGTATTCCGCAGATCACCATGGCTGTGTGTGGTTGGTGCAATCAGTTGTGCCGCACTGACTTGCTCGGCAGTCTGCAGAATACGCGCATTCGCCCAGTCGTTGTACATATATAGTTTTTTCACTTCTGCGATGTCCATTCTTTTATTATACCTGAATTTCACCTTTTGATGGTGACTGACCTGCCCGGCACGAATCTTGCAGTGATTGAAACACAGACCGTATCAATACCTATCAAACACGATGTTACGCACGCGCTAAGACTGTTACTGTGTCTACGGGTTGTCCCCAGAGCCAGATGTTGCACCATGTTGACACCGATCATCGTCTCATAGGAGGGAGAATCACTCAGGACGTACGCAGTCGCGTGAACCCAACGTTCCTTCGACGACGCTCAGAGCTTGCCCTGAGCGCAGTCGAACGGGACAAGCTTTTGCGCCGGAGTTTACCCCTTCGACCAGGCTCAGGGCAGGCTCTGAGCGAAGCCGAATGGGGCAGCATGGAAGGG
>CALANA010000278.1 GCA_937925925.1 uncultured Chloroflexales bacterium
CCCCCCGCCCCCCCCGCAATCTCATTGAAGGACGCAAGGCAAGAACATGCGGAAGGTTCACGTCGAAACGGTATTACTGTGCGGTATAGAACAATCCTGTAGGTATTGCGCAGCAGAACAGCGCCATTACACGGCAGAGGACGCCCCGTGCCGGATTGCTCGTGCCTCCATTCGCACCACGTACCTTCGTCAAAATAAGGTATACTGTGTATATGGATGGCTATACTGCCACGCGGCAGATCACGTCCAGGCCGCATGGTCAATCGATGATTATCGTGACCTTAACGGCCAGCGCCTTTGAGGACGAACAGGCTGCCATCACATCTGTCGGTGGAGATGACTTTGTGTGCAAGCCCTTTCACACCAGTACAATTTTTGCTATACTACACAGGCATCTGGGGGTACACTATCGCTATGTCGCCGATCCCATCACCGCAATGCTGCAGCCTGACCTGGGGTTGGTGGGCATTGCCGTCAGCAAAGGGCAACCACCAGATCCTGCTGCACCAGGAACATATGGTACCTCCCCCTTGCCGCCAGCATTGTTGACCCACCTGGAAGCGTACCAGTTCACACCTTGGGGAACGTGACGCCTGGGAACGAGGACGTCCCGCCCTCTGTCGCACATGCGCAGGCACAATACCCGCGCTCCCAGGGAAAGCGTGAGTATGTCTAGACAGCAGTAGCTATTTCTATGAGGGGTCGCCCACACGTCAGGAGTGTGGGCGGATCGCTCGTATCATCCAGCCCCCGTCGCACATGCGCGGGCACGCTGCCCACGCTCCCAGGGAAAGCGTGAACACGTACCTGGTCAGTCGCTTCCGAGCGTTGACTGGTGAGTTTGACTATACGCAGATGCTTAGACAGATCGATTCATTGCGAGGCTACCTATGGATAACTCGTCTTCGCCATCGCAAACCGCCAATATTATTGTTGTGGACGATACCCCCGACAACCTGCGGCTCTTATTTAACGTTCTGGTTGAACAGGGCTACCGCGTACGTCCGGTACCATCGGGTAAAATGGCGCTGGTTGCGATTGAGAAGGAGTTGCCGGATCTGATTTTGCTCGATATTATGATGCCGCACATGGATGGTTACGCTGTTTGCGCGACCTTAAAAGCGAACGCTCGTACCAGGGATATTCCGATCATCTTCCTGAGTGCGCTTGATCGCACAGAAGACAAGGTCAGGGCGCTGACTGGCGGCGGAGTCGATTATATTACGAAACCATTCCAGACGGCCGAGGTACTGGCCCGGGTAGCAACCCATCTGGCCTTGCAACGCATGCAGAACCAGTTGCGTGACCAGAATGCAGCGCTACAGCAGGCGAACATACAACTCCAGCAACGCAACCACCAGATGGAACTGCTCAACCAGATGAGCATCTTTCTACAGCGGGCCGAGTCATCACAACAAGCAATTGATCTGAGTCTGCCGTTTATCCGCCAGATCTTCAGTGCGCTTCCAGGGGCACTCTATCTGCTCAACGACAATCAAAGCGTACTAGAGCAGGTGGCAACCTGGGGGTTAACCACACCGCATGTTGAGCAACTGGCTCCTAATGACTGTCAGGCCTTCGCGGGTACACGGATGCATCTGGCTGAAGATCCAGCCGATGCCTATGAATGCACCCACTGCCGGGCTGCCCGTGTCTTTCCCTATCTGTGTATTCAGTTGCAGGCCAGAGGCGAAATACTAGGCTTACTCTATCTGCGCCGCGCAGACAGCGCTGACACGGAGTTTGGCGACTACTGGCAGCGTCTGGCGACCATTGTGGCCGATCACCTGGCGCTGTCACTATCCAACCTGCATCTGCAATCGCGTTTGCGGTAATGGGCGGTCTCGAATTGCACAGGTCATTCTCAGCCAAGAAACGCGCTATTTCGGAGGCGCGAACCGGCTGATAGTAGATGCCGGGACTCCCGTTTCGCGTTGCTATCGCAATCCTATATCATTTGTGAAGGCCCGGAGTCCCGGCTTGAGCCGGGGTAGCACTCCGTGCAGCCTCAGCATACTATCGGCGAATCCAATCAGAATAGACCCACCTGAACTCCCGGCTTGAGCCAGGGAAGCGCTCCGTCCAGCCTCAAGCCGGAACGCCTGTTGCTCGTTAGTGTCGGCTACCTATACAACCAGGTCATTACCTGGATGGCACGCTATGCCAGAATTTTGTTCAAAATGGCCCGTTCATAGGCCTCCACATACAACTTTGCGCTTTTGTTCCACGAGAAGTCTTGCGCCATTGCCGCTTGCACCAACTGACGCATATGATGCTTACGGTCGTAGTAGGTACTGACCACCCAGCCCACAGTGTTGTAGAGTGCATGCGGGGCAGGCTCCCAGAACTTAAATCCCGTCCCGTTACCTGTGGTCTCATCATACTGCTGCACCGTATCTTGCAGACCACCCGTGGCACGCACAATCGGTAGCGTACCATATTTCAAAGCGTAGATCTGATTCAAACCGCACGGCTCAAAGAACGAAGGCATCAAGAAGAAATCCGACCCTGCTTCTATCCAATGTGCTAACTCATTGTTATAACCAATATAACTTCCAATACGACCTGGATAACGACCTGGCAGATTGCCATAAAACCACTCCAGCGACTTATCACCGGTGCCCAGGATAACGAACTGCACGCGCATATCGTTGACAATGCGCTCAATGGCCCAGGCCAGCATATCCAGACCTTTTTGATGTACCAGGCGACTCACCACGCCGATCAAGGGCACATCCGGATCGACATGGAGCAGACAGCGCCGTTGCAACTCCTGTTTGCAGATAGCTTTGCCGCTCAGGTCATGCGGCGTGTACCGGGCCGGAATGAGTTGATCGACCGCTGGATTCCAGAGATCATAGTCCACCCCGTTGAGAATACCCAGGTAATGATCGCCCTTGTTGTTGAGGTAGGGAGCCAGACCATGCGCAAAACCAGGATGCAGCGTCTCCTGGGCATAGGTCGGGCTAACCGTATTGACCACATCGGCGTAATAAATGCCGCCCTTAAGAAAGTTGATCTGCTGGTGATCCTCAAATTTATCGGGCGTAAAATTCTCCCAGCGTAAGCCGAGATAATTATAGTGGGCCGCGTTGTACACTCCCTGGTAGGCGATGTTGTGAATGGTTAGCACACTGGCCGCCTTGCGCAAAATCGGGTCATCATGATGCCAGATCTTGAGGTAGGCCGGGGCCAGGGCGGTTTGCCAATCATGCGCATGCACAATGTCGGGGACAAAGCGCATATCACGACAAAGCTGCAAAGCGGCGCGGGTAAAGAAGCCGAAGCGCCGTGGGTTATCCTGGTAGTCATTAAAATCAGCGTCATGATACAACGCATAGCGATCAAAATACTTATTCGATTCAATAAAATAGAAAGAGATGTCATCAGTGACCGTGGTCTGTACTGCACACCACTCCTCAGTATCACCCATCCACACACCCATGGTATCGAGAAACGGACGTGCATCGCGCATATGTCCATTGGCATGGGTATAGCGCGGCAAAATAACGATCACATGATGGCCTAGATCACGCAACGCCCTGGGTAAGGCTCCTACCACATCCGCCAGCCCGCCACTCTTGGCAAACGGCACACACTCCGAGCTAATCATCACAATTTTCAGTTGCCGCACAGCATATGCTCCCTGATCTCAATCGTGTTCGTCATTCATGCTGATGTACATAGAACCAATCGCAGTGGCAGTCGCATCGTGCTACCGCTGAACGCAAAACTGGTCTAGCTTTCCCTGCAACAGTTTTCCATGCTACTATATAGTATTCAGGGTAGATAGTTTGTCAACTCGATCACTCGATCGACAGGCCAGTACCAGGTCGCAGGTTATCATCAATCCCGTTCATAGATGGCACACCCATAGCCACGATCACCCGCTCCCGTCCGCCAGGGTAGGTGACAGTCACCCCCCAC
>CALANA010000279.1 GCA_937925925.1 uncultured Chloroflexales bacterium
GCGGGGGCCGCAGGCCCCCGCGCCCCCGCCGGCGCAGGTACCACCTGAACGATTACGGATACCGCTCCGGTTCAGGCATGAAATCATAATACGTCGTCTGAAAGCCAGATACAGCATCGTCTACCATGAGATACCCCAGAAAAAGCAGTCCCCTCTACGACAGAGAGCCGAAAACCCTATGGTATAATAACGTACAAGCTAGTGGACGACAATCGTGGTGATATAAAGATTATCAATTCTGGAAGAGTACGCTATGAGTCAACTTGGCGAATGGCTGCGGCAGACCCGTGAGAGTCAAGGAATCTCATTGGCGCAAGCAGCCGTTGAAACACGCATTCTGCAACAATGGCTAATTGCCCTTGAGGAAGGAGCGTTTGAACGGCTACCCAACAGCGTTGTGACCCGCGGTTTTGTGCGCAACTATGGCCAATATCTGGGGCTACCCCCTGATGAACTGCTTGAGTTGTATCGTCAAGAACGCGGCATAAGCGACCCCATTCGCGTGGTCTCGACCAGCAATAGCATGCGCTCCAACTTTTATGTGCTACCGAATTTTTTGGGGGTATTTTTTGTCACGATTGCCCTCGTCGGGTTGATGTATGTGGCGCTTAGTGCCTTTGGGCGGATTGGTAGCCGTAGCGATATGGATCAGCCGCACATGGCCGCAGCAATCACCGCAACAACGACCCGAACGACGTTAGAACCAACGGATGGAGATGCGGCAGGTGTAGTGATGGATCTACCAGAGGTAACCCCTACCCCCTTACCCGCCATTGTCGCCATCACCCCTACCCCCACCCCCATGCCCAGTCCTACCCCCACACCTCTAGCCCCGATTGTGATCGAGGTCAGTATTGAACCGGAGGCTGGCGAATCCTGGTTGCGGGTGCAGACTGACGGGGCCATCGCCTATGAACAGACGATGCGTGGCGGTGAGCGTGAGGTGTTTCTGGCGAATCGTGAGGTGTTTATTCGCGCTGGTAATCCGGCGGTGGTGCAGGTGACCGTGAATGGCCGCCAACGGGGAACCCTTGGTCAGAGTCCTGGTGTGCCAGTCAACTGGTACTGGCCGCCTCAGTGATAGCCACCTCACTCCATGCTTGATCGATAACAGGAGAAAACCCGATGCCCGCTGAAAGCACTTTTGATATTGTGTCTGAGTTCGATTACCAGGAACTGGTGAATGCAGTCGATCAAACGCAACGTGAAGTGCGTACACGCTATGATTTGAAAGACAGTAAAACAACCCTGGAACTGAGCGAAAAAGAACTGATTTTGACCAGTGATGGTGAGTTACATCTGGGCAATGTACGTGACATTTTAGAGACAAAAGCATTGCGGCGCAATCTCTCGCTCAAGATCTTCGATTATGGCCCGATTGAAGAGGTGAGCGGTGGACGTGTACGACAGGTTGTCACGTTGCAACAGGGGATCTCCACGGAACTGGCAAAGAAAATTCAGAAGCAGATCCGCGATCACTTCCCAAAGGTACAACCGCGCATTCAAGGAGATGTCGTGCGCGTGGGGAGCAAAAGTAAGGATGAACTCCAGAGTGTTATTCAGTTCCTACGTGAACATGTCGATGACTTTCCTGTCCCACTTCAGTTTATCAACTACCGCTAAAGCGTCAGAACGGTATAATGGGCCGACAAAAGTATGAAGTATCACATTATGACCCTCGGGTGCCCCAAAAATGTGGTTGACAGCGAAGGCATGCATAGCATACTTGCGGCACAAGGACATACAGCGGTATCAGCAATGGATACGGCTGATGTCGTGATTGTCAATACATGTAGCTTTATTGCCGCTGCCCGCGATGAAACTCTGGCAACATTGCACACGGTGGTTCAGCGTAAGCTGCCTGGTCAACGCCTGATTGCCGCCGGGTGTATGGCCGAGAGTCATGCCGACCTGGTGCGGCGTGTCCCTGGGGTTGACGCACTGTTGAGTACCCGCGAGTGGATGCGTATTACCGATCTCGTTGCCGGCACTGATCAACCGCCAGACAAACCGGCTATACCGGTGGTGAGTCTGCACGCTGCCCAGTCACCAGCGCCTATGGCAACCAGTACTCCCATCAGCACCTCAGATCACGCCACCGCTGGCTATGCCGACTGGCGTACCGCCCCTATCCGCCGCACAGCCCGGGGGCCAACCGCCTACCTCAAAATCTCAGATGGCTGCAACTTGCGCTGTGCCTTCTGCACGATCCCCTCTTTCAAGGGTGATATGCGCTCTAAGGCAATCGGGGCGGTGCTGGGCGAAGCCCGGTCGTTAGCTGATCAGGGTGTGCGTGAGATTGTGCTGGTGGCACAACATTTGACGGATTATGGGCGCGATCTGGGCCTGCGCGACGGGCTGGCAATCCTGTTAGATGAACTTTGTGCCGTGTTACCCACCACCGTCTGGCTGCGACTTATGTATGCCTACCCGCACGGCATAACGCCGCGCCTGATCGCAACAATGGCGCGGCATCCACAGATCTGTGCCTATCTCGATCTGCCTTTGCAGCACGCCCACCCCTCCACACTCCGACGTATGCGCCGCCCACCTGATACCGATCACATCCGTGACGTTATTGGTGCGTTGCGGGCCGCTATGCCAGATATTGCACTCCGTTCAACGTTTATCGTCGGTTTCCCCGGCGAAACCCGCAGCGAGTTTCAGGCCTTGCTCGATTTTGTTACCGAGATACAGTTTGATCGTATCGGTGCCTTTCGCTATTCACGCGAACCGGGGACACCAGCGGCGGACGCACCGTCTCATGTGCGCCCGCACGTGATTGAACGCCGTTGGCATGAATGTATGCAAGCCCAGCAACCGATCGCGCTGATCCGCAATCGGCGCTGGGAAGGACGAACACTGGACGTACTGATTGAAGGACAAGGTACCAGTGATGATGGACGTGTATTGCTCGCGGGACGTTCCTTTCGCGATGCTCCGGAGGTCGATGGACAGGTTTTTGTATGGGGCACAGCTCCAGTTGGTGCCCGTGTGCCGGTTCGTATTATGCAAGCTACTCCCTATGATCTCTGGGGAGAGCTGACGGATGCAGTGAACGATAAACGATGAAAGGGCGGTGTGTAGATGCATATTCAGCATTTATCGTTCACACGACCAGGTAGTGGGTTGACGCAAGCGTTGAGCCGGAACTGACCGCCCGATACGTCAGCATTACATGCGGGCAGTCAGCGCGCTTCTTCACTACCTTGATCTCTTCAGGTGGCGACATGCGCCTGAATGGCCTTTTGCAGGCGGCGCAGTTCCTCTGGACTGTGCTTCGCCAGATAGTCAATCATATAATCAACGGCCGTGTTGCTGTAGTCATCAAGTAGACCGTCCAATACCTGCTGCACCACCATTGTGACAAACTCCTCTTCGGTAATGGCCGGCGTATAGACATAGGCCAGACCTTCCCGATGACGATTGAGGACGCCTTTTTCCGACAGACGGCTCATTGTGGTCATGACAGTGGTGTAGGCAATTTCCCGTTGCTGTGAGAGTTTACGATGAATCTTTTTGACGGTACTGCGTTCATCCTGCCACAGCAGTTGCATAATCTCGGTCTCCAGCGGGCCAAGTACTTTGACCAGGCCATCTTTGGTCGGGCTAAAACGGAATCGCATGTTGAGCGGCATGAGCAAGATCTCCTTTCGGATGTTCGACATTGTTGGTTGGTTTGGTACCAGCACTGTTACATAGTGGCTAGTGTACTAATCGTCTACGCAAACGACAATAGTTTTTGATTACTAGCGGGTTACAGAACATACTTCTGGTACTATAATCGTAGTGCTTTCTAAAGCGATAAATACTATGATTGTTCGTATTAATTAAACGGCAATTGTAAAGATTTTTACATTACAAATCAATGACACCAATAGATATTCGCGCAACAATTCAAGCGGCGATGCGAACCGCTTTTCCGGTAGTGGAGCAACGTGTTGCCCATTTTTATGCAATGCAAGAATACCATCTGGGTTGGCGTGATGCAGAACTCCAACCAGCGCTGTTTGATCCCGGTAAGCTACTGCGCCCACAACTGGCAATCCTTGCCTGTCGTGCGGTTGGCGGTCAGACGGAGCAGGTGCTACCGCTGGCCGCCGCAATCCAGTTAATCCACGATTTTACGCTCATCCACGATGATATTCAGGATCAGAGTGATATGCGACGCGGACGTGTGACGGTTTGGAAGCAGTGGGGGCTTGCCCATGGTATTAACGTCGGTGATGGCATGTTTATCATTGCCCATATGTCGCTGTATCGTCTGACCGATGCTGGCGTGCCCGCTCCGGTGATCCTGGATGTGTTGCAGCGCTTTGAGACCACGAATCTCAAGATTTGTGAGGGACAGTTTCTCGATCTTAGCTTTGAGGGCGATCTGGGCATTAGCGCGGCCGATTATCTGGCAATGATTGAACGCAAGACGGCGACGTTGCTGGCTGGTGCGGCGAGTATGGGGGCCGTGGTAGGAGGTGCTGACGCGGCTACCGTGGCGGCCCTGTATACCTTTGGCCTGAGCCTGGGCCTGGCCTTTCAGATCCAGGACGATATATTGGGCATCTGGGGCGATCCAGCGGTTACAGGCAAACCACGGGCCGCCGACCTGTATCGACGCAAGTTGAGCCTGCCCATTATCTATGCGTTACGTTCAGACAATGAGGCTGCGCATCCACACCGGGCTGAACTGCAACAGCGCTATCAGCAAGCGCAACTGCACGACCAGGATGTGGAGCGCGTGCTGATCGCGCTTGAGGCAGCCGGTTCGCGGCGCTACTGCGAAGAAGTCGCCCTCGGCTATTATCAGCAGGCACTGCACGCGCTGGATCAGGTGCAATCAGGCAGCGGTACCGAAGCAGCCGCAGCGCTGGCCCAGATGCGCACAATGACTGCCCAGTTGCTGGGACGCCAGACGTAGCGTCGGAGTATATGCATCTCACCTTGCTTACGGCCGAGTATCCGCCGCAACCGGGTGGCGTTGGCGATTACACACACCGCCTGGCACTGACCTTGATACAACAGGACTACAGGGTCAGTGTGATGACGTTGCAGCATGGGCAATGGGTGATCTATGATGTCCGTCCGCCATCGAACGCTCTGCGGCCCGATCGGTATCATCTGCCGGTGCAATATTCGCCAGCGCATTGGGACTGGCACTGCTGGGCGGCCGTGATGATGGCTCTGGATCGGTTGCGGCCTGATGTAGTACATATTCAGTACCAGACTGGTGCGTACAGCATGCATCCGGCGATCAACTTACTCCCCTGGCGCTTGCGTGGATTGGGCCGTCGTCCTGCCATCATCGTTACCTTCCATGACACTCTGGAACCGTATTTATTTCCCAAAGCCGGGCCACTTCGCACCTATATCACTCGCCGCCTGGCGTATGATGCCGATCACGTGATTGTCACGAACGCCGATGATGCGACACGCCTGACTGTATCATCAACGCTGATCGGGCGGCGCTGCCGCCGGAGCCATGGCGATGGAGTGCCACCACCGACGATCATCCCGATCGGTTCCAACATTCCCGTTGCGCCACCCGTCGGCTATGATCGTCAGACCTGGCGCCAACAACTGGGCCTTCGCCCACACGAGTCTCTGGTAGCCTACTTTGGCCTGTTGTCGCGCAGCAAAGGCGTTGATCTGCTCCTGGATGCCCTCGCGGCTCTACAGCAGCAGCCAGTGCCGCTACCACAGATACGGTTGTTGCTGATCGGTGGCGCAGCCACCAACCCTCGCGATCAGGCCTATGCCCAGGAGATTATGGCCCGGATACAGCGATTAGCATTACAGGATCATGTCATTTTGACGGGCCATGTGGATGAGACAACCGTGTCGGCACACTTGCTGGCGGCAGATTGTGCGGTGCTGCCTTTTCGTGATGGTGCGTCGTTTCGACGTGGCAGCCTGCTGGCGGCACTGGCGCACGGGTTGCCCGTCATTACGACTATCCCCACCACACCAACCAGTGACGAACAACCAGCGCTGATGCATTTGATCAACGTCCTGCTGGTACCACCGGCTAATAGCGCTGCGCTAGGGGCTGCCTTGCAACAGATCCTGCTGGATCAGCAATTACAAGTGCGCCTGGGGGCAGCAGCACAGGCATTGGCAGCTCAGTTTTCGTGGGCGGCGATCGGGCAACGCCATGACCTGATCTATCGCCAGCTTGTTGCTTCACATTCCTGAATCGGCACATATCCTCGGTTCAACACATAGCACAGCTCTATCGACTGTACACAAATCTGCCGCAGGCGAAAAAGCCATCTGACCGTACCACCGCGTAAGTTCTATAGGGAAGATTGATATAGCGTAACCGTTCAGGTGGGTTGGTTTGGAGGAGCAGCGCCGCTCCAGGAGGTTCTTTTTCGGCCCGTTTTGGCGGCGAAGCCGCCAAAACGGGCCGAAACGAAAGTTGTGCGGGGGCCGCAGGCCCCCGCTGGCGCAGGTACCACCTGAACGGTTACATTCAAGACTGGTTGCACCTTATCTGTGGAATGGTTATAATGTGCTGAGGTAAACGGAACACGGTATTGGCACGTGGTTATTGCTCATCGAGATATGTTCTGTAGCCAGCAGTGCTGCTGTACCATCATCACAGGCAGTCAAAGAGCAACCTGACGTCGATGTTGAACGAAAATCCTCGTGGGGATACTGTCCAATCCGGCTCGCGCCGAAACGCCATGACGTCACAACACATCTATATGGCGTCCTATGGTCTTTGCTGCTTTGAAACATGGAAGTGTGAGCCATGAACAATACCGAGACGATTGACATCTTTGAACCATCAGTAGTTGATGTGCGTACCGGTGCCCTACTCCGTATTACCACTGCGATTGAAACAGCCACGACCCTGGATGAACTGCTGCTGCTGACTCTCAACGAATTTGTGCAGTTGCTCGATATACCGCTAGGTGGGATTCTCCTGTTACATGAGGACAGACAGCACGTCCAACTGGTCAATGTGTATCCACCACAGGTCAATATGCCTCCTGCAATCTCTGTCGAGGACACGATTTATCTGAAACATGTTGTCACGACACGGCAGTCATTACAGGTGTATGATTTGCGTACCAGACCGCAACAAAATCCCTTGTATCAATGGCTGAGTGATGCGCAGGTACGTTCGATCTTGCTCATCCCACTGGTGGCACAGGATCAGGTGGCCGGGGTATTGGCGCTGGCTACCAGCCCTGAACCCCGGCATTTTGTGGATCAGGAAGTGGCGTTGGCACGGGTTATGGCTGGACAACTTGCGGCAGCTATTGACGCCTTCCTGATTACTGAAGCCGCACACCGCCGAAGTGCAGAACTGGATACGCTCAACGATATTGCCGCAGCAGTGACATCATCGCTGGATGCGCACGAGATTTATCATCTAGTTGTCAAGCAGATCAATGAGTATTTCTGTGTTGATGCCGGTTCGCTCTTGATGCGTGATGATGAAACTGGTGATCTCGAGTTCGTGATGACGCTCGAAGCTGGACAAGAGAAACTGGCTGGAGTACGGGTACCCAGAGGGCAGGGCGTAGTTGGCTATGTGGCCGAACAACAGCATTATGAGATTGTGCCCGATGTGAAGCAAGATCCACGCTTTTACCCCAAAATCAGCGATGATGTCGGCTATGTGACCCACTCCATCCTGTGCGTTCCGATGGTAGTCAAGGGACGTACGATTGGGGTGATAGAACTCTTAAACAAGAAAAACGGCAATTTCACCGAGGAAGATGGGGAACGACTCACCCGCATGGCGGCCACAATCGGGGTCGCGCTCGAGAATGCCCGACTGTTCCAGCAAGTAACCACGGGGCGCGATCGGCTTGAAGCCATTTTGAATTCGACGAACGACGGCATCTTGATGGCTGACATGCATGGAATTGTCGTTACAGCCAATCCAATGGCCGCCCAACTCTTTCAGTCGCGCAAAGAAGATTTGATCGGCAGTCATCTGTCGATGCTGATAGATGATTTACGTCGACGAGCGCTGGATATCAGCACCCCCTTGTGGTTGAACGAGAACACCCAGGCACCAGATGTCGTTGAGTTGGAACTCGGTGGAGCGCAGCACCGCTTTATCCGCTATTTTGCCCTGCCTGTGCGTGATGCCTATGGGTCAGAGATCGGTCAACTGGCGTTGTTTCAAGACACCTCTAAGGAGCGCGAACTGGCGCAATTGCGTGACGATTACACCGGCATGCTGATACATGATCTGCGAGCCCCCTTAACGGCCATTATGAATGGGATTATGATGATGAAACGCGGCCTGGGAGGGACGGTGACAGAACAGCAACAAGAGTTACTCAGCATTGCATATCACGGTAGCCAGACGATGCTCGAAATGGTGAATACCTTGCTCGATATATCAAAACTGGAGCAGGGACAACTGTTGTTAAATCCTGAGCCACTGTCACCGTATATGCTCGTTGATGAAACGCTGGATCGCCTGCGCCCTATGGCTCAGGAAATGCATGTGCAGTTACACCAGGAACTGGCGGTAGACCTACCACTCGTTGAAGCTGATCGTGAAAAAATTATCCGAGTCTTGCAAAATCTCCTGGATAACGCGATCAAGTTTTCCCCTGTCGGCGGCATCGTCACGTTGGGGTGTGCCTGTGTGCGCATGAATTCGCGTGATCAGATTGTTGCTCCGTCTGTTGCGCTGCCGATCACCCTACCGGCCTTGTCTGACGGTGAGTGGATGCTGTTCTGGGTGCAGGATCAGGGGCCAGGTATTCCAGCCCAGTATCACGAGCGCATTTTTGAGAAGTTTGGGCAGGTGCGGGAGCGTAAGGTGCGCGGAACGGGATTAGGATTAACTTTTTGTAAGTTGGCAGTTGAGGCACACCTGGGCCGAATCTGGCTTGAGAGTACCGAAGGGCAGGGAAGTACCTTTGCGTTAGTTTTACCACTGAATCGCCATCATGGCTCACCCGATACATAGAAACGGGGCCGTGAGACCCGGCGAATGTCAATCATATCAACCGGCGCTTCTTGCACTCTCAAGGAGTTTAATTGTAATCAAAATTTTAACTAACCTCTTGATCCAGATAATGGCTGTACTATAATGGAATTAGTCTATGATACGTATCGCAAAACTATACTATTCATTGTAATTTTGAAGGGTTGACTCGCCTGGGCACAATAACCCTTGCTCGATCATTCCATTTTGAGCCTACTTCCACGCAACAGCAGGTTGATCAATGCTGCAACTATTTACTGTACTACGTTCGCAAATCAAATATAAGATTATCTTGCCCTATCTGCTGCTTATGTTGCTGGTTATGCTCGTTGGTGCTGGTGCTGCGATTTATCTCGTTGCCAGTAGCTGGCAAGAACGTTTCAACAATCAGTTGGGACAGGTTGGGCGGAACTTTGCGAATGTTTTTGCACGGCAAGAGCAAAGTAATCTTGATTTTCTCGCCTGGATCGCCTTCGCTACCTCTAGCCCCGAAGAAGAACGGCTCGCTGTGGCTGACGCGATGGCTTCTGGTGATCCGCAGGCGCTGGCGCATGCCCTCGATCCCTTCTTTGCCGCCGGTATTCGCCGTGATAATTCCTACAACGTCGTTTTAGATCGGTTAATCGCTTTTGACCGCCGCGGTCAATCGCTTGTGCATTGGGAACGCCACCACGACGAAACGCGCAATATCCGGATCGAACATGGCACGACCGATCTATCCCAACTGGAACTGGTGCAAAAGGTGCTTGCTAATCGTGAGGATGAGATTGGTGACAAATACGCCGCTTTAATCACTTTTAAGGATGCGCAAGCTCCAATAGGCACATTTAACGCCAGTAACTACTACTTTTTTACTGTTGTCCCCGTACACAAAGAAGTGCCGACTGTGTCGGGTGGTCTACAAAAAACGCTCGTAGGCGGCTTGCTGATTGCCTCACGCCTGGAAAATCTGCTGGCTGTTCTCGAACGCCAGAGCCAGTCGGAAATAACTGCCATATACGATGCGAACGGCGAGGTTCTTCACAGTACTGTCATTCCAAACGCTGGCTTACATCATCTTGATATGCCCGCTTATGTGCCAGAAAGACTGGTGCAACAGATGCAAACCGCCGAAGAGTATATGCGCTGTTTTGATGAAAGCCAGCGCTTCCTGGGTGGCTTAGTGTCTCCTTCTAGCCAGCGAGCCTGTTCTTTTCTGGAGACCATGAATGTCAATGGGCATGATTTCCAGTTTCTGTATGCACCGCTGGTGGTGCGGAACGTGCAGGTTGGCTACTTCTCGGTTGGCCTTTCGCGTGATTATGTCACCGCACCCTGGGCCGATAGTCGCAATGCGGTTATTGCCATTACGCTCCTTCTAGCATTGGGTGCGGTAGTTGTGGGTTATCAGGTCGCACAACAGATTACGCATCCCCTGCACGATCTGGTGCAAACGGCTGAGGCTGTGACTGGCGGGCAACTGGATCGGCGCAGCACGGTAGCCGAACGCAATGAGTTTGGGAAACTGGCCCAGGCGTTTAATCATATGACTGAGCATTTGTTGCGCCTGTATATCACCAGTCGTGATCTTAATCATTCGTTAGAGATGCACCAGGTGCTTGATGTCGCTGCTCGATCTGCCAGTGCCGTCGTACCTGGTATTGAAGCCCTGGCATTGCTGAAGGAATCTGATGGGTGGTTTTATTATGTGCGTAGCGACCCGACCGGTTCCTTGCAACACTTGCAGCATGTGCCCTTACCTGGCACTCCGTCGTTTGTACAGGTACTAGAACAACAACAGTCGATGCAACTACTGTCGATTGGACAAACTTCGGCCGAGCAGGCGCTGTTGATGGCCGAGTTGCATCAAACGGCGAACTTTACGACGGCTTTGTTGGCACCGCTGTTGCTGCACAACGATTTGATCGGAATTCTGGTATTTGGCCATGGTCAAAGCGCTCCGTTGAGCGAAGCCAATATACAGGCACTGACCGCAATTGCCAATATGAGCGTCACGGTCTTGCAGAACGCTGCGCTGTATTTGCGAGTGCAAAAGGATGCCACCGAACGTCAGGCGATCTTGACTTCTATTGGCGATGGGGTGATTGTATGTGATAGTCTGGGGAAGATCGTGCTGGCTAATCCGATGGCTGAGTCCTTACTACACCTGCATGACTGGCGCTCAGCACGGCCCCGTTTTGATGAGTTGCCGCTGGAGCCAGTATCAGCAACACGGGAGCTTTTTGGCCGTGTCTCGGATCATGTGCATTATCGTATTGGCGATCAAGTTGTCAGTCGCAGCGATGCTCCAGTTGTTACCGAAGATGGTCAGATCCTCGGCGAGGTCATTGTATTACACGATATTACCATTGAAGCCGCAGTCGATAAAGCTAAAACTGATTTTATTGCCACGATTTCCCACGAATTGCGTACACCGCTGACGATTATTCGCGGATATGTGGATTTGCTGTTACGCGGAATAGGTGGTGAGCTATCGGCGGATCAGGCCGAACTGCTCGAAAGTGTCCGTACACGTGCGATGGACATGACGAGCCTGGTAAACAATGTCATTATGATTGCGCATATTGAATCTGGTACGCTCAATACCGAGTTACAACCCCAAGACACGCTCCTGATTTTAGAACTGGCGCTCGCGCCATTGCGATCAGGGTTTGAAAAAAAGGGCCTGAGTGTCTCTATAGAAAATACTATGGTCGATACTTGTTTCGTGTTAGCTGATCGTGAGCAACTCAAAACAATGTTCACTCAACTGCTCGATAATGCCCTGCGCTATACTACAAGTGGTGGTGTAACAGTGAAGATGAGTAGTAATGACACAATGGTGCAGATCGATATTGAAGATACTGGCCCAGGTATTCCTCTGGATATGCAGAACCGTCTCTTTACCCGGTTCCAACGTATTGAGGGGAACAACTCGGCCCAACGTGGCAGCGGTTTAGGTCTGGCGATTACTCGCCAGCTTGCAGAACGGCAAGGGGGACAGGTCTGGGTAACCAGCACTCCCGGCAAAGGTAGCACATTTACTCTTCTATTACCGAAGGCTTATGAACAAACACTCGAACTGGTTGAACAAACAGCGGCAGAAACGCGATCGTGATCCCCTACGTCTGATCGCTCTGGCGGGCTTGCTGGTTGCGTTTTTATTGGTATGTTGTGTAGCGCAGATCGCCCTACAGATCGTTACCCCATCAGGCGAACCTTTCAAGGACGTTGCTGCCCGAACCTTCGCCGATTATAGCCGCTGGGTGCAACGCCCTGATCTGCCGCCACTCAGCTCTCGGGCTGTGGCCGCCCAGGACGAATCCCGTACCCGCACGCCTGTACCTTTGCCCGGTATGCGCGTGGTGCCTCCGATGGTTATTCAACTAACTGCGACACCAACACCCACGCCCCCTGGCGCTGCGATCGGCAGTATTCTCCCGACACCAACAAGTACCAGGCGACCATCTGCATCGCAGCCGTCTATTACTGCAACTGCTTCACATGAAATACGATTACCAGGGAGTAGATCACCCACAACCCAGGCCATCGTTGATGCCGCTACCGCAACACCCGTAAATCGCACCCCAACATCTATTCCGCTTGCAACTGTCACTATACCACCAGCCACATCTGTTTCAATCACCAGTACACCAGAGGCTCCACTGGAATCACCACCCGATCAACCAGATACATCGTTGCCAGTACCACCACCTGCGCCAGAGCAACCAGCGCCAGATCAGCCACGGAATACGGCCACCAGTACCCCGGTACCACCACCTGCACCAGAGCAGCCACCCAATGCAGCCACCAGCACGCCAACCGACCTGCCCGTCGTCGTGCCCACCAGCACGCCAACCGACCTGCCCGTTGCCGTGCCCACCAGCACGCCAACCGACCTGCCCGTCGCCGTGCCCACCAGCACGCCAACCGACTTGCCCGTCGCCGTGCCCACCAGCACGCCAACCGACCTGCCCGTTGTGGTGCCCACCAGCACGCCAACCGACCTGCCCGTCGCCGTGCCCACCAGCACGCCAACCGACCTGCCCGTTGTGGTGCCCACCAGCACGCCGACCGACCTGCCCGTTGTGGTGCCTACCAGCACGCCGACCGACCTGCCCGTTGTGGTGCCCACCAGCACTCCGACGGAAACACCAACCGAGACACCAACCGAGACGCCGACGGAAACACCAACCGAGACGCCGACCGAGACACCAACCGAGACGCCGACCGAGACACCAACCGAGACACCAACCCAGACACCAACTGAGACGCCAACCAGTGTCGTACCACCCGAAATCGCGTCGCTCACCAAAAGCGTAGCGCCTGAATCTGGTTTCGGTGGTTCTATCGTGTACACCATCCTGGTGACTAACAATAACTCGAGTAGACCATTTATCTATCTCAACGAGATCGTAGAGTACCCTCCAGAAGGGTTCTTGATGAGCGATTGCAGTCTTGAACCCAATGGTGCTGGCTTTGGAAGTTGTAATCAATCAGGCGGAGTAGCAGGAAATCCCATTTCCTGGACAGGACTGGTGGAACTGGCCTTTCAGGAGAGTGTGAGTCTGGTTATTAGTGGCGAACTTGAGCTTGTAGACCCGGATGCAACGGTCATTTGCAACCAGCAAGTTGATGTCGTTATTGATGATGGCAGCGGATCCTTTGTAACATATAGCGAGACTGGCCCATACATAGCGGCTTGTTATACAGTTCAGCCATTACCCATTACGCTTATACGTGGTCGCCCACGTTACATGGTTGAGTATGTGAACGATGTACCGTCGGCTACACCAACGCCAACCTCAACACCGACTCAGACTCCTGAGCCAGAAGATCTACCTGATACCATCATCACACCGGACACCGGCACTGAGCCAATTGCTGCCCCAGAGGGGCCACCGCCAAGGCCACCATATTTTGAACGTCTACCGTCCGACCCTGATCAGCCACCCGATCCCGGCGAACCGTCTGATCTTGATGACGACGTGGAGAATGGTCAGCCGCCCGATCCCGGTCAGCCACCTGATCCGGGCGACAAACCTGACCCCGGTCAGCCACCTGATCCGGGCGACAACCCCGATCCGGGCGACAACCCCGATCCTGGTCAGCCACCCGATCCTGATGACGACCCGGAGGACGGTGACCTGCCCGATCCCGGTCAGCCACCTGATCCCGATGACGACCCGGAGAACGACGAAACGCCCGACGTGACGCCCACGCCTGGCGTGACGCCCACGGCCAACGTGACGCCCACGGCCAACGTGACGCCCACGCCCGACGTGACGCCCACGCCCAGTGACGACGCGGAGAATGGCGACCCGCCCGATCCCGATGACGACACGGAGAACGGCGACCCGCCCGATCCTGACGACGACGGGGAGAATGGCGAAACGCCCGACGTGACGCCCACGCCCGACGTGACGCCCACGCCTGGCGTGACGCCCACGCCTGGCGTGACGCCCACACCTGGTGTAACGCCCACACCTGGTGTAACGCCCACGCCCGATGATGACGTGGAGGACGGTGAGCCGCCCGATCCCGATGACGACGCCGATAACGACGATCCGCCCGATCCTGGTGACGATACGGAAGACGACGACCCGCCCGATCCCGGTGACGATGCGGAGGAGGGTGAGTCGCCCGATCCCGGTGACGACACGGAGAACGGTGACCTGCCCGATCCTGGTCAGCCACCTGATCCCGACGACGACCCGGAGAACGACGAAACGCCCGACGTAACGCCCACACCGGGCGTAACACCTACGCCTGGTGTAACGCCCACACCTGGTGTAACGCCCACACCGGGCGTAACACCTACGCCTGGTGTAACGCCCACACCTGGTGTAACGCCCACGCCCGATGATGACGTAGAGAACGACGACACACCCGATCCCGGTGACGATGCGGAGGACGGTGACCCGTCCGATTCTGGTGACGACGTGGAGGACGGCGAGCCGTCCGATCCCGGTGACGACGTGGAGAACGACGACACACCCGATTCTGGTGACGACGTGGAGGACGGCGAGCCGCCCGATCCTGGTGATGGAGCGGAGAACGGCGACACACCTGACCCTGGTGACGACGTGGAGGACGGCGACACACCTGACCCTGGTGACGACGTGGAAGACGGCGACACACCTGACCCTGGTGCGAAACCGCCTGCATTGGGTGAAAAACCTGAGCCGAGGGACAAACCGCCAGGATCAGAGGAAAGACCACCAGAATCAGTCGAAAATCCACCCGCTGCTGGTGAAAAGCCACCGGAACCAGAGCAACTACCTGACTCAGGGGAACAGTCTGAACCATAAGAAAGAGGCGTTGCTGGTGCTGTCGCTTTACGACAGCACCAGCACTGTCTTTTGGTAGGCTAGTGGTCAGCCACACTGAATATGCAGAGCATGTAGTAACGACCTCAGTCGTTACTACGGTCTCAGAAGCGACGAAAGTTACTACGTATCTTGCACCGTCACGATGGTCAAGCACCAGTCCCCGATGACGGCCATCGCTCCAGGGTTGTGTCATGCTGAGCGCAGCGAAGCAGCTTGCGGAGCGAAGCATCTGGCCTTCTGATGGGATACGATCCTTCGCGTTGCTCAGGATGCCAGTCGCGTCGCTCAGGATGCCCTGCGCTGCGCTTCGGATGCCCTGCGCGCTGGCTCCGCCTCCGCGCAGGATGACCGACAACGAGGGAGGAAGGGCGGCCCGCTTGTACTGGTCAGGTTAGCCTGGTCGAAGTCGCTATCTCCTTTTGGTTACCAGCTACAGCGCCGAGTTGCTGCTTGTGCGCCGGGTACCTGTGCTGCGCTCCTGTCGTTGCCATTCCTTAAGCAACGAAGCAGCCTGGGTGCTGCTGATCGCATTCGCTGGTGCCCCAAAGAGTTGTTGGGTTTCAGTATCGAGATCAACGCCACGTTCCTGAGCCAGTTTGATCAAGGCGTTAAGCTGGCGCTCCGTAACCAGGGCTGCTTCAGCGTCTGCTCCGCCGGTTGAGGAACGATTGCCGTCTTGATAGACCGCGCGTTCTTCAGCCAACTTCTTGAGTTTATCAATAAAACTCGATGCCTGGCCTTTCGTCAGGGTTAGCATTTCGACGCCTTGATCATATGCATAGGTTGCAAGTTGCTCCTTTGTCCAACTGAGATCTTCCTGCAAGGCGGCAATGTAATGCCGTTGTTTTTCGCTGGCTGGTGCATCAGGATCACGCACAACAATCGGAGTTGCTGGAGCCTGCTGCGTCTCACGCACATGGGCTACCTGTTCGTCCAGCGCCTCGCGCTGTGCCTGATAGATGCGCCAGCCTAGCGCTACCGCTTGTTGTACTTCCTCGTCGCTGGCATCAAGCGGCAAGGTAATAGTCTCTTCCAGCGTAATAAAATCCTCACCAAGGCGAATCGCAGCACGATAGGTGCGCGTAATATGCCGTTCCTCATCACGTGATTTAGCCATAGAGGTTCTCCTGTCTGGTACATACCGGTACGATCATCCATAGAATTCTATGGATGCTGCTCCGACTCATGGTTATACTTCGTCCCACCGTTTCTTCGTTCTGTCATCCGGCCTGCCTGTTGCAGGAGTCAGCAGTCTTATTTCTATTTTAGCACAAAAGTTCTTTATCTGCAACCTGGAAACCAGGACAGATGATGCGATAGCAATCCTACGTCAGTTGTGAAGCACCGGAGTCTCAGCTTGAGCCGGGAAGGAACACCGGAGTCTCAGCTTGAGCCAGGATGGAGCGCTCCCAGCGTCAAGCCGGGACTGCGATGGAACGATTGGTATAGGATTGCTGTATTGTACCGTAGCGTAAAAGATATTATACTGTGTTTCCCTATTTTGCTCTTAACCAGAATGCAGGAACACCGTCAGTTTTCATCTGTGGTGTCTCTAGATCAATCTAGAGAATCACCCACAGTGGTATAATTGACCGATCAATTTGTTAAGCGATACATGATCATGCACAAGCGGTCAGCATAGCCCCAGGTTGTGTATGCCGCCCTGTCTGGTATCATATCGCCCGCTTTTGCTGAACGTTACTGAAACCAGGTTCTGTATGTATCTGTTGCCCAATGCACAGGCTGAGACAAAACTGAACGTGTCTGCTTTTACTCTACAAGAGACCGTGCGACTGATCACTGTCCGCACGGCAGTGCTGGAACTGGCGTGGTCACGTGAGGATGGGGCGTTGCAGGAACTGCGGCGACTCACAGCATCTAGTATTGTGGGGCATGGCCCCCCACAAGCTGCGGTCGATGTGGCACTAAACGGGCCAGATCGGTGGCTGTCCTCACGTTTCTTTGCGCGCTATCTGACACATCAGTGCCAGGAACGCGATGGCGCGATCGAGATGACGATCAGTATTGGCCTGGGATTACTCAAACTGTATGACTGCTATCGGATTACAGATGACCTGGTAGCGCGCCGGATATCGATCCAGAATGTGGATACACAGCATGTTCGTATCTATGGCTTGCGCATGCTGATCCCGCACGTCCGGGTTGGGCAGCGCCAGCCCTGTTATTTTGAGTCGCCCGGCAATAGTGTGCGCCCTCATGTAGCGCTTGACATTGCTGCCGAACAACGGCATGATGTCCGTCCACGACGCTTTTTTACCCCCGGCTTGAACCAGGGGCGCGTATTTGAGCCAGCACCATCGTATGGCCCTGGGCTGCTGGCACTGCATACCGATGCTGAGACCGGAGCCAGTTCACCGGAAACATTGCTGTGCTGGTATTTTTCGGATGTTGAGTCGGCAGTACCATTTATGGATGGCACGCCAGGTAATACCACGATGGCAATTCCCACCGTCTCGATTGGGCACGAAGTGGGTCTCGCTGGATGGTTAGCATCGGAAGAGAAATTAACTGGTGGCACGCAATATCTGCTGTTACGGCCAGAGTCGTGGGCAGAAGCGCGTAAAACTTTTCAGCAGACCTGGGCATTGACCGGGGTACGCCCACTAAACGATCAGGCCGCATGGGTGAAGGACGCTGTCATCTATGAAACCCATCCGGCACTCCATGGTGGGTTTGTGGAACTGGCACAGGAATTGCCCCGGTTGGCCTCGCTGGGGATAAACACCCTGGTCTTACTCCCGATCTGGAGCTTTGCCAATCCCGGTCGGCGGCTATGGGATGGGAATTGGAGTGCATCGGGCAGTCCCTATGCCATCCGCGATCTAGATGTACTTGATCCTATGCTGGGCACGGCAGACGATCTCTGTGATCTGGTGACAACGGCTCATGACCTGCAGATGCGGGTTCTGATTGACTTCGCGGTACAGGGGTGTGCGGCTGGTTCACGCTATGTGTTACAGCACCCAGACTGGTTTATTAAAGATGAGACGGGCGACTTTGCGACCACCCAGTGTCCGGGAACACCGTTGCGGTTTATGGACTATTACAGCTTTGATTGGAAGAACACGGAACTCCTGGACTACCTGCACGACTGGGCCTTGACGCAGATCCAACGCTATGACATTGATGGCTTTCGCGTGATTGCGCCCGCCAGCACCACCCTGAATTGGACGGGAAATCCAGCCCATCATGCCAGTGCTGCCAACCTGGGTCTGCTGCCGCTCTTGCGCCGATTGCGGCACAATATGCGCCAGATCAAAAGCTCCTCGGCGTTACTATGTGGACTGGCCGGCCCATTGTATACCGAACTGCACGATGCGTGTTATGATTATCTCGTTCATCATATGTTTGTACATCTGGCGCTCAATCGTATTTCGCCCGCAGAACTGGGGAGTTACCTGTCGGACTACATGAACATTCTGCCACCGGGAATGACGCGTATTTGCTTTACCGAGAAACACGATACCTGCGATGTTAATCCACTCGTCGACGGCTTGCGCGGCTCACGCATCAGTCGCATGCTGTTAACCGGAATGGTATTATGTGGCTTCATTCCGGCGCTATGGGCTGGACAGGAACAGGGCGAAGAACAGGTATTGACCAGCTTGCTACGCGTGCGCTATGACTATCCGGTGTTACGCTATGGAGACGTACTCTACAATGCCGTATGGTGCGACTCACCACAGGTGTTTGTGGTAGTACGCACACTCGATACGACCTATGTGCTGGGGGTGCTGAATGTCAGTCCCTATAAGCAAACCGTGACCTTAAGCCTGCCGGTTGATCAGTGGCACTTAGAAGCCACGACGTATGGCCTGCGCGAGTTGTTAAGCGGGTGTATGTGGAAAGAAGATGGGCGCTCGACCTGGCGCGGCATTGAATTGCAGCGATTGCGTCTGACCCTGGCTCCCTTTCAGGCCTATTGTCTGGTACTGGAGCCACAATGATGGATGCCAGTCAGACACAATCCATAGAGCAAGCCTATTGCCGTTGTAACGTAGATTCCCGGTTCCAACCTGGACAGTGGGAGGGCATCTGCCGACCGGTTTCGCCTGCGACAGCGTGGAAGAAACGCTCTTTTGGGTCTCATTGAAAAATGAGACCCAAAAGCAGACAAAGTACCGCTCTGCCGAAGGCGAAAAGGTGAACGACCCTTGTCACCGCGTCAGTCCTGTCATTTACAGGATTTACGCGGTGAGCATCCATAACCGCAAGCACTCCCATCGATTCCGATCAACGGGGGGTGATGGTACGGCTTAGTCATGCATGAAACAGGCGCATGCGTAGTCCTATGCGTGGACGGTAGACACGATCGAGAGCAGAAAAACAATGGGCACCACGTAACTCTTGTCATTTAGGATTGCTATAGTAGCCTGGTTTAGCGCAACCCACCGCCCTGCATACCCTGCGCATTGCATCGCTCTATGTGCGTGTTAGGGCAAACTGCGGTACAATAGGCTTTAAGGTCTTCTAGCTATGTGTTTGTGATTTCATCTCCCAACGATTTCCCGATAGTTGGGCAGTGAGTAGTAAGCGCAAAATGATGACAACAGCTATTCTCACGGATCAGCGGTATGCCGCACATACCTATCCGGGTCATGTCGAGCGGGCTGAACGCTTATTTGCGATTGAAAAGGCGCTTGATGCCAGTGAACTCCGAGATGATTTGCTGGTTATTGCACCGCGTGCGGCCCGGCCAGCCGAGTTAACTGCTATTCACGCTCCAACCTTTTTGCAGTCGATCGAGCGCTTTGGTACGCATGGTGGCGGTAGCCTTGACCCGGATACGTATATGAATGAAGCGTCGTGGGAGGCGGCAACCTGGTCGGCTGGCGCGGCGCTGCGTGCCGTAGAAGCGGTGATGGGTGGTGAATGCCAGAATGCGTTTGCCCTGGCGCGGCCACCTGGACATCACGCGACAGCCAATCAAGCGATGGGCTTCTGTTTGCTGAACAATATTGCCATTGCCGCCCGCTATGCACTCGACCAGTTTGGCCTCGAACGCGTTGCGATTGTTGACTATGATGTCCATCACGGCAATGGCACACAGGATATTTTTTACTATGAGCCGCGTGTATTGTTTTGCTCCACCCATGCCTGGCCGTGCTATCCCGGTACTGGCCCGGCGACTGACATGGGGGCCGGAGCAGGTAGCGGTACGACGCTGAATGTGCCATTGCCTTTAGGAGTAGGTGATAAGGGGTACATTCAGGTTTTTGAACGCGTGATTGTGCCGGCCTTGCGCCATTGGCAACCCCAGTTGATCTTCGTTTCGGCAGGCTATGATGCGCATTGGAGCGACCCTATCGGCCCCATGGTACTCTCGGTCGCAGGCTATGCGCAATTGACGCGCATGCTCTATGACAGCGCCGCTGAATTGTGTGCGGGCCGCTTGATCCTGGTGTTAGAAGGCGGTTACAACCTGGAGGCACTCGGTGCCTGTGTGGTGGCGGCATTGCGCGTGTTGCTAGGGCGTGATCCTGGCAAAGATCCATTAGGCGTGATTACCGCCCCTGCACCAGATGTCAGTGGCATTATTGCTCAGTTGTTGAGTCGCCATCCCCTCTTTTTGTCGGCGCATCGCTCAACGGCTGAAGCGTAACGAGTTGCTATGACCATTGCAGTGATTAACTATGGAGCAGGTAATCTGCCCAATGTCGTGCGTGCGCTTAAACATGTCGGCGCAGAACTGGAAATAACCGATGATCCGACGGTGGTGCAAGCCGCTACATCCGTGGTACTGCCGGGCGTAGGCGCGACGCAGGATACTATGCAGAACCTGGAACGATTGGGCATCGCGCAGACCTTACCGCACGTTATTGCCAGTGGGCGACCGTTTCTGGGGATTTGTGTCGGAATGCAGGTGCTGTGTAGCGAGAGTGAAGAGTTTGGGCGGCATCAGTGCTTGAATGTAGTACCAGGTGTCGTGCAGCGTTTGCCCGGCGGTCAGAAGGTACCCCAGATTGGCTGGAATCAGGTGTGCTATACTGACACCTATGCGCCACATCCGCTTTTTGCGGATATTCCTAGCGGCAGTTATTTTTATTTTGTCCATTCCTACTACTGTAATCTGTTTGATCAAACGCTGGTGGCCAGCACAACCGACTATGGTTTGTGGTTTCCATCGGTGGTGATCCGTGATAATCTAGCCGCAGTGCAGTTTCATCCTGAAAAGAGCGGGCACTGCGGTTTGCAACTCTTGCGTAATTTTGTAGCAATGAGTCGTGCCGTGTAAGAGCATGAGCAATGCTCTGTTGATGAACGATGCCGGATATGCCAATGGAAATTATTCCCGCCATCGACTTAAAAGATGGCAAGTGTGTCCGTCTATACCAGGGCGACTTTGAGCAGGCCACGATTTATAGCGATGATCCGGTGGCCGTGGCGCGCCAATGGGTTGCCCAGGGAGCAACCCGTCTCCACGTGGTTGACCTCGATGGTGCCCGATCTGGTCGTCCAGTTAATACCGACGCGGTCTTGACGATTGTCCATGCCGTCGATGTGCCGATCCAGCTCGGCGGCGGGCTCCGCACCGAGGCCGATATTGCGGCTGCGCTCGCACTGGGCGTGGCACGTGTGATTCTCGGTACGGTTGCGGTGCAGAATCCATCCCTGGTGGAACGACTGGTATCCCAGTTTGGTGATCACATTATTGTTGGAGTCGATGCCCAGAATGGGCAGGTGGCAATCAGCGGGTGGACAACCCTGGCTCACTTTCAGGCCACTGATCTGGTAAAAGCGATGACCCACATGGGTGTTCAGCGCATCATTTACACCGATATTGCACGTGATGGCACATTGACAGAGCCGAATTACCAGACCACTGCGGCCCTGGTGCAGCCCACTGGCCCGGCGATCATCGCCAGTGGTGGCGTGTCGCATATTGATCACCTGCGGCGTCTTGCAACGATTGGCGTCGAAGCGGTCATCATCGGGCGGGCGCTGTACACCGGTGCGGTTGACTTACCAGCAGCGCTGGCGGCGTTAGCTTGAGTAACTCGGCCTGTAGTGGCATACATCACATTATAGTTTTTGAGAGGAGCGTATCAATGACCACTCCTGATCTAACGGCGAAATACGAAGAGGAGCGCCTGCGTACCCACGAGCAATCGCAGTTGATTTATCTTCAAGGGCAGGTCGATGAACTGCGCCGCTTAATCAAGGATCAGACCAATAAATATAACTGGGCCATGGAGCAGGTGCGTAAGACAGAGGCAGCCGTTGTGCAGGTGCAAAGCCTCTTTGAACGGCATACCGAGGAAATTGCCCAGTCGGTTGAGATTTCGCGGCGCGATGTGATCGGCTTACGCAAGGAGATTGCTGGCGCACTGGTCAAGATTGAAGAAGGGGTCAAGCCCCTGCGCGAAATGCAGTCGCAGATCCATCAACTGGCAGAGGCTCGTCGCCAGGATCGCGATCAGGTCTTCCCCTGGTTTTCGCGTATCGAGGATACGGAACAAAAAATACTGGATTTGCAGTCGCAGATCAAAGAAACTGAAGATCGTCATCGACAACTGGTGTCACAACTGGATCATCTACGTGAAGCAGATGGTATGGCCCTTCAGGAAGTGCGTCGTGTGAGCGATGATTTGCAGATCGAAAAGCAAAACCTGCGGCGGCAGATCGTCGAAGGGCAACAAGTTGTGACGGATATGCGTACCTGGTTTGATGACTTTGATGCACGCCTGGCACGTATTGATGAGGTGCATCATCGGGTTGATCTGTTTGCAGAAACACTGCCAGCCCAGATTGCAGAGGTGGCGAATAAGCTGCCGGACATTAATGTGGAGATCAAGCGGGTTGAGCGCATCTCAACCGAACGGTTTATGATGAACCAGGAACGGCTGGAAGATCTGCGACATCAGGCGGATGAGCGCCTCTCGGTATTGCAAGAAACCGATGATCGGCATTTGCGGCAGCTTACTTCCTGGATTGAGCGCATTGATAGCTGGGTGCGGGAGTTAGAACAACGCCTGGGCCGTAGCGTAAGCCGCCTCGAAGGGGCGCAACATAATCATATTGCGCGCATTGTTGATCTGGAGCAGCGCGAACTACAGGTGATTACCGCCCTTTCTGACGCTTTTCGCCAGCAGGCCGAAGAGGTCAAGCGGGCACAAATCACCGCGTCTGGCACCGAACTGCAAAAGTAGGGCACGGTTCACGCTGGTTGCCAGCCAAGCATTGCCAGAAATGCCAGATCGTCGGCAGTCAGCAATCCCTGGCTGGCGCTCTGAGCTAGCAAATCTGGGCGACGTTCCAGTGTCCGTTGCAACCGCTGCTGCCGCCGCCAGCGAGCAACTGCGCCATGGTTCCCGGAGAGCAACACGGCTGGCACGGCCTGCCCTTCCCACACGGCAGGCCGTGTATAGTGAGGGTATTCTAACAGGCCATCGCTATGACTCTCTTCGATGATCGATTCGGCATCGAGGACGCCGGGTACCATGCGCGCTACCGCATCGACAAGAACCATCGCCGCCAGTTCACCGCCAGTCAGTACGTAGTCGCCAATGCTTAACTCCCGCGTGATACACTGTGTGCGTAGACGCTCGTCAATGCCCTCGTAGCGGCCACACACCAGCACTAATCGTTGCTCCTGCGCCAGTTCGGCGGCGACTGCCTGAGTAAAAGGCTGACCGTCGGGACTCATCAGGATGACTGGTGGTGCAGATGCTGCTGGCCCCGACATAGAAGATAGGCCTGATTGTCCAGCCTCCATTGATGGGCTGAGATCAGGCACACCAGGTGTACCAGTTGGTACCAAACATGTATCAGCAGCAAGTACAGCGCGAATAGCGGCGGCCAGTGGTTCCACTTTCATCACCATGCCCGCCCCACCACCATAAGGTGTGTCATCGGTGGTGCGATGGCGGTCGGTGGTGTAGTCTCGAATATTATGCAGGCGTATACTGATCATGCCCGCCTGTTGCGCTCGCTTAAGAATGCTTTCGGACAATGGCCCGGTGAACATAGCCGGGAACAGCGTCAAAATATCAAAAATCATCCGCGTAAATATCGGTCAAAAAAGGCGGCCACGCGTGCCACATACTGGTTGCGGTCAGCAAAATAGGCCCCACAATGTTCACAGTTGGGACATACCCAGAGTTCCTTTGGCTGGCGAGCAGCGGCAAAAAGCTGGTGTGCATGTGTGGGCGAAATGAGCGTATCGCTGCCACCGTGGATGATCAGCACCGGGCGCGGCGCAATCTGGCTGATAGCATCAATTGGACGTACCTGACTGAGACGGTAGCCGTGGCGTCGCTCGTTCAACACGTCGGTCAGTGCCACCAGCGTGCCCGGCGGTATACGCAGGATCTGACGCATATGCTCGCCAATCAAGACACGGGCACTGGTAAAAGCGCTATCGGCGACGACAGCTACCACATCTGGCTGGCGTGCGGTACCCAGAATGGTCACGGCGGCACCCATAGAAAAGCCTATCACACCGATGCGTCCGCCCGGCAAGCGCTGCTGGACAAACGTGATCGCCGTTAACAGGTCGTCAACCTCGCGGCTGACCAGCGTGTTGGGCCAGGGATCAGATTCGCCGCGCCCGCGAAAGTCGAACAACAGCACATTATGCCCGGCACGCCACAGGCCAGTGCCAATGCCGAGCAGGTCGTGCTTGCCGCCAATATGACCGTGACAGCCAATAACGACGCTTTGTGCTGCGGGTTGGGGTAGCCACCAGCCGCGCAGCTTGAGACCATCCGGGGTATGCAGCGTTATCTGCTCATAGGGCACGCCCAGTTCCCAGGGCGTAAAGGTATAATTCTGGAGATAGGTGCGGCGTGGAGTCGGGTTGATTTGATTACTCGTGTACCAGGCGATCCCCACTGCTCCACCCACCGCACCAATCGTGGCGCTTATCAGAAACGGTAGCGTAACAGGTTGATGATTCATAGATATGGCTCTTGCTCTTGCTCCATTTATGCTGATAATAGAAGTATTATACCGCTATGTCGCACCTGATTGCCACCTGTTCACCTGAAGCCGCCAGCACCGCTCTGACCGAACTACAGCAGCGCTCACTACCTATTACGCTGGCGACCTGGCTAGATACCGGTGTTGCCCTGTTATCCACGCCCGATCCCCAGGCGCTGGCTGACGAACTGACCGCGCATCCGCCCGTGTTTGTGCGTCATCTGGCCCCGGCTGATCTGGTGATGCCGTTGAGCGGGCATGTTGACGATATTGCGGCACTGACGGTAGCGGTACGCGATGCACTACCGGACTTGATGTCGGAATTGATGACCAGCAGTGCAAAACCCTATGCCGTCCAGGTACGGCTCAGTCGGCAGGCTGCGCATCCCTACACGCGCTATGCCGTGGCTGAACCACTGCGAACGCTGCTGGCAAGCTACGGCCCCGAAGATGTACGGCATCCGCAGCATATTTTGTCTGTGTATTGTGCAACGGCACAGGCCTACATCGGGCTGTGGCCGGCAGCACGCTGCCTGAGCGACTGGGCCGGCGGTGAATACCATTTTGCCCGTACAGCCGAGCAGGTTAGCCGCGCTGAGTTCAAGCTACTGGAATCCCTGGAGGTCTGGAAGCTGGCTTTGCCGGGTCAGGGGGATGCGCTCGATCTTGGGGCAGCACCGGGTGGCTGGACGCGCATCCTGGCGCAAGCAGGTCTTAGTGTAGTGGCCGTCGATCCAGCGGATCTTGATGGGCGTGTGTTGCGGCTACCGCTGGTGCAACACTGGCGTGGTTATGCCGAGGCCTATATCGCCAGCAGCACCACCATGTTTGATGTGCTGGTGAATGATATGCGTATGGATGCGCGCCACTCGGCGCGACTGATGGTACAAGCGGCGACGCGGTTACGTCCGGGTGGGCTGGCGATCATGACGCTCAAGTTACCGCAGCCACGCGGCGCGGCGGTATATCGTCAGGCACAACAGGTGCTGGCCCAGGCCTACACGGTGATTGGAGCGCGGCAACTCTTCCACAATCGGAGTGAAGTGACCGTCGTACTCCGGCGAGAAACAGGCGGTATACGCTGAGGGTGTTTTTTTTCTTCACAGGGAACCAAAAAAGAGCAACAGGAGTGCGCTGCCGGAGGCAAACCCCATGGGGTAATGAACGACCGCGTACCGCCTGTGTATGACAGGCACATGCGCAATGTTCACGTCGAAACGGTATCAGTTGTGAAGCACCGGAGTCCCGGCTTGTAGCCCTGGTCTAGCTCCGTCCCGGCTGAAGCCGGGACTCCAGGTTTACCATGACAATCGGATTGCTACAGGCGCAAAAAACGAACACAGGTTCTATTAATCATTTGCACCTGTCAACAAAAAGGCTTGACACTCGGTCGCATACCAACATTTGTTCTACTTGATCCTGACGCGCAAAACGTGTGGGATAGTGTGGGATAAGTTGGGATATATTTGGGACAAGGCGTGTAAAATAGCGATCTCGTGCTTTGCGGTACCTATTCACCCTCAAGGGAACATGCCCGCCTGGGAGCGCGGGCACAGCGTGCCCACACGTGCGTGCTGGCGGGCGGGACGCCCGCGCTCCCAGGCACACCATGAACGCTGACGACAGCGCTTCCCCCAGATGTGAACAGGTACGCTTTGCGAATGCGTTGCAAAAGCGAGGGCAGTATGCTACACTATGGATCACCGTCCATCATCCATGGCCCGGTAGCTCAGTGGATTAGAGCACCAGTCTTCGGAACTGGGTGTCGGGGGTTCGAATCCCTCCCGGGTCGCCAATGGTATCTGCCAATGTTACCGACTACTTCGCATATCATACGCTTGAGCCTGAGCCTGTGGGGGCTGTTTGTTCTGTTACGACGGCTGCTGGTGGCTCATTTGCAGATCGTCAACGACGGCTCGCCCACGCCGGATACGGCCTATCGCATTGAAGATATAACTCTCGCGCAAGCCTTCTATGGCCAATTGGCAGCCAGCACAACTGACTATTACCGCTTTGTCGTGCCTATCGCCACCACTATTCCACTCTCACTGCTGGTACCCGAAAACCACTATCGGGCCGGATTCCGACCAGTGATGACACTTGCTGGCCCTGGTCTCCCGGACGAGGGGCTGATCATGGCTCCTGCAGATAAGGGCCGGCGTCTGGGCACTACAACCTATCAACGTACCCAACAAGCCAACCCGACGCTGCTCCCAGGTATGTATCTGCTTGCCATCTATAGTGTTCACCCTGGCGTCTACTGTTTTTGCTGTGGTACCCGCGAACCGACAGAGTATGCCGATGCTGCCACACGTGCCCGCGTGCAGGCGCTGCTCGAATTGCCGTAGCAATCTTCGCACACAGCACCTGAATGCCCTCGCCCTTTCATACTGACCTCTCGGCTACGCTCAGGATACACGGCGAGACACGGATGTCGGTGCTGGCTGCGCTGAACAGTTCTGGTGCAGGTGCAGAACGGTTTGGTAGTCGGTACTTTACGACATCTCCTGTGATGCCGGGTGTGAGACAAGAGCAACAGGAAGGCGTCGAGAATGTCAGGGTAGAAGAACCGTTCAGTGTCGTCAGTACCCTCTGCTTCTCTCTACGATAATACCAATTTGAAAGAGACACTCCACATACGTTGGTCAGTCTTACGCTTTGCCATATGACAACAAGACTGCCCCTGGAAAGAGATTGCGAGGGGCGTAGGGGCGTTGCATGCAACGCTTCTACGCCGAAATCCCCACATGGGCGGAGGCCTACGGCCCCCGCCCCCTCCGCCGCGACGCAGTCTTGTTGGAGAACGAATGGCAAGACCATGCAGAAGGATCACGTCGAAACGGTAGCAGAAAGATCACGTCGAAACGGTATGAGAAGATCTTGTTGTAGGTAACTGTTCATACCTGGGGTAACACGCACACCTGGGAACAAGGCGCAAACAGGTTGGAAAAAACCTCATCATGTAGGGGTAACACGCACACCTGGGAGCAAGGGCGGGACGCATCCATTGCGTAGACGAGGGCAAGCTGCCCTGCTCCCAGGACAAAAGTGAACACTTACCGTTGTAGTACTAAGGTGCAGGCTCTTCTGGCGCAGGCTCTTCTGGTGCTGGCTCTTCTGGCGCAGGCTCTTCTGGTGCTGGCTCTTCTGGTGCTGGTTCCACTGGCGCTGGCTCTTCTGGTGCTGGTTCCACTGGCGCTGGCTCTTCCGGTGCTGGTTCCACTGGCGCTGGCTCTTCCGGTGCTGGTTCCACCGGTGCTGGTTCCACCGGCGCTGGTTCCACCGGCGCTGGTTCCACCGAGGCTCCATGTTCGGCTACCCCCAGCAGGGCAAGCAACACATCGAAGGGAGGGTCGTTCTCCGGGTGGCGTTCGAACCGTGCTCGCTCGAACCACTGGATCGTGCGGGTCATGCCATCTTCCAGTGTAGCTTCAACCTCGCCCGTCAGGGGTAAGCCAAACAACCCCAGGCTCTCTTCAAACGTAAAGCCCGGTTGTCCATCCAGGTTTAGCCCGTGCGAACTCCAGTAGGCCAGAAAATCGCCACAGACGTTATAGCCCGTCTGCTCAAAGTAGGTGCATCCTTCACGTGGCTCCTCACGTGGCGTAGAAATACCTTCACGTTCTACAATTGGGGCACCAAGGCGACCAAGTAGCACATCATAGGGAGCCTCGTTTTCGGGATGCAGTTCGAGCCGGTTGCGCTCAAACCATTGCGCCTGCCCCGTCCAGTCACCGATCGTTTCCTCACGCTGCGGCGTGATCGGGAAGCCAAACACAGGCAGACCACCATTCTGCTGCCAATATTCGAGGATTCGCCCGGAGACGCAAAAGCCAGTTTCCGGGAAACATTGTTCATTTTCCTGCCCCTGTGCGGGTAGCGATATTACAGCCAGTGGTAACAGGGCAAACAGGGCCACCAGTCCCAACAGGTTCCATCTCAGCTTTGATCCAAAGCACATACAGTACTTCCTCCTTAATCTCGAGACGCTATTGATACATTCCCACGAGCAGCGCATACACCTAATAATAACGGTGCTACGTCCGTGAGTAGAAACAGTATAGGGATGGAAATCAACAAACAGGGATAACTGACATCCAGGTTGGAATGCCAGGTCACGACGGACAATACACAGGAAACGGTATGTGTCGTATCTTTAACGATGGGCTGCATTTTTGAACAATGCCCAGTTTACCATAGTCATTCGAGCGTGTCAATTATGCATCAGATTTTGATAATGAAAGAGTTTATCATTTCAATATTTTTTGGTTGATGGTTCATTTTATGTGGTTTGCGGTGTTGCTCACACTGGCTGCGAGGAGGCGAAGAGGCGAAGAGGCGCGGACGCGAAGAGGCTATGCGATCATTCGCGTCCGCTCACGATGACATAGCGAACAGGGCGGAGGCAGGCCGTTCCCGAACAGGAACGACCATGCCAGTGTGCCGGCTATGCTGCATACCCTGGCGGTGGATCAGCAGCATCCATTTTGATCACGCTAAACACCGCACCCTGGGGATCCTGCAACACGGCCATCCGCCCGGTCTCTGGTACGTCGGTGGGGGGCATCATCACCTTACCGCCCAGTTCCTGGGCCTGCTGCACCGTGGCATCACAGTCCGCCACTGCTAAATAGACACCCCAGGCCGGCGGCATCTCGCCCCACTCGGCCGGCATCGTAAGCATGCCCGCCGCCATGCGCCCCTGATTAGTGAAGCTGATATAGTCGCCAGCAGGCGAGGGAGTCATCTGGACTTCCCACCCAAACAGCCCGTGGTAAAAGGCGCTGGCTGAAGCTACGTCGCGGGTTGTCAGTTCGTTCCAGCACAGCGTGTTGGGTTGATTGACCAGTCGGGCACCGATATGCTGGCGTGGCTCCCAGAGCGCAAATGCCGCACCGGTTGGATCTTGCAGTACTGCCATCCAGCCCGCCTCCATCACCGGGAAGGGCGGTGCGAGAATGGTAGCACCCAGCCCTTGCGCCCGCTCGGTGATGGCCTGCACGTCATCAACCGAGATATACGACATCCAATAGGGCGGAATGTGCTGAGCGCTCTGTTCGGGCGACATGGCTGTCATTCCGGCCACATCTTTGCCATGCAGGGTTAGCATGGTATAAACACCGTCTTGATCGGTGGGCATATCGTGGGCTTCCCAGCCAAAGAGTTGCCCATAGAAATGCTTTGCTGCGGTCGGGTCGGGCGTGATCAGATCGATCCACGAAAATGTCCCGGCGGGGTACTGCTTGACTTCTTGCATACGTTGCTCCTTTTCAATCTTATACCGTTTCGACGTGACCCTTCCGCTTGGTCGTGCCATGCGTCCACCACCGAGACTGCGTCGCGGCGGGGGTGCGGGGGCCGCAGGC
>CALANA010000280.1 GCA_937925925.1 uncultured Chloroflexales bacterium
CGCAACCCCCGGGAACCCCCGGGCGGGGTCGTGCCCCGCCCAACCACCCCACCTGAACGGTTACTAGCATCGTATGTCCATACTGATTATACTATATCCCCAGAATGTACTTTATTACAGGACGTACGCGGTGATATCCTCAACTCGCCTTTTCGCCGACGTTTACTCTCGGCCCTGCGGCTCTGCTCAGGGTAACCTCCGCCGAATAGGGCAGCGTAGCAGAAACACAGATGGAGGGGCAGTGCCTTGTATCGGCTTTGCTCTGCCGAAGGCGAAAAAGCTTGTCCCGTTCGACTGCGCTCAGGGCAAGCTCTGAGCGTAGTCGAAGGAACGTTGTGGGTGAGTGACTGCGTACCACCTGTTCGTTAGATCAGGATCGACGTTGTCGTATGATTGATTTTACGTACAAAATTCTGGTTCCGCAACGGCCAGCGCATCTGGTATCGCGCCAACGACTGACCGCCATCGTACATACAATC
Source organism: uncultured Chloroflexales bacterium (assembly GCA_937925925.1). GTDB lineage: Bacteria > Chloroflexota > Chloroflexia > Chloroflexales > Chloroflexaceae > CAKZQX01. The sequence goes on from CALANA010000280.1 coordinate 480, forward strand.
ACGGAGCGACGCCTGCTTACCATCTCCGCTCCGGCAGGATATGGCAAAACCTCGTTGCTGATCGATTTTGCCCATGCGGATCTGCCATTTCCGGTCTGCTGGTATACGCTCGATCGGTTTGATGCTGATCCCTGGATGTTTCTCAGCTACCTGACGGCCGCCATCACTCAGCAATTCCCCAGCATGTTGCAACAAACCCGCACGTTGCTTGCCGGTCAAAGCCGTGCCTCGTTTAGTAGCGTAGCGGCCACGCTGGTGCATGATGTGTATGCGCTGGGACATCATTTTGTGTTGATTATTGACGACTGGCACCTCGTTGATCAGGTGGCTGAGATTAGCGATGTGATCGCCCATATGCTGCTACGCTGTCCAAACTGCCATCTCATCCTGGCCTCCCGCATCTACCCTGGACTGCCGGATATGATGCTGCTGGCCGCTCGCCGTCAAATGAGCGGCCTGGACGAAGCGCAATTACGCTTTACGGTAGATGAAGCCGCCGCCGTATGGCAGACTGAACAGCAGCCGCCGGTTGACCTGGAACAAATGGCTACCCTGGTTGAGCAAGCCAACGGCTGGATCACTGGCATTTTGTTGTCACTCCAGGCGACGGGCGTACCATCAGCGTTGGGTGCATCAGCCACTAACCGGGGCGAACGACATATTTATCGCTTTCTGGCCGAGCAGGTATTTGATCAACAACCGCCAGAGATCCGTACCTTCTTGCGCGACTCGGCGCTGCTGGATGAGTTAACGGTTGAGCGCTGTAATACCTACCTTGGCCGTCAGGATGCCGCGTCGCTGCTGGAGACGTTACTGCGCAACCATATTTTCATCACCGAGATTCGCCCAGGTGTGCTGCGCTATCATCCGCTTTTTCACGAATTCCTCCATGACAGTTATCGACAGGATGACCTGCAGCGTTACCGTGAAATGTCACGTCAGGTTGCAGCAGCCTATGCTGCCCAGGAACACTGGACTCTGGCATTTGAGCGTTACATTGCTGCCGATGACCGCCAGTCAGCGCAACAGATCGTTATGCGCGGCGGTGATAAGCTGTACACAAGTGGGCGTATGGAAACCCTGGAGGGCTGGTTTGCAGCGTTCTCATTGGAAGAACTCAGTGCGCCGTTGCTATGCCTTAAGGCGCGTGTCCTTCTTGATCGCGGGCAACCCAGAGAGGCGCAGGTACTGGCTGACCTGGCCGAGGCCCGGATGCAAGCAGGTGAAGAGACAACGGTATTGCTGATTCAGGCCTTACTGGCGCGTCTGGCTGGTCAGTATCACCAGGCAATTGACATCGCTCACCAGGTGCTAGATAGAGCCACCGACCTGGCCGAGCGCTCCGAGGCTTTGCGCACACTGGCGATCTGTCATCATCTTGAAGGGCAATCGACGGCCGCCATTGAAGAACTCCACGACGCTCTCACGATCGAGCGCCAGCGCGGCGACCTGTATGCCGTTGCTCGCTTGCAACACGATCTGGGCGTTTGTTATGAGGAGTATGGTCAGATTCACCTTGCCGAAAAATATTATAGTCAGGCCGAAGCCTACTGGACAACGATCGGTAATCTTGGTCGCCGTGCCTTGAGTCTGAATAGCAAGGGGGTGGTACAACATCTATCTGGACGGTATCACGAAGCCTATACTACGCTCAATACCGCCCTTGCGTATGCGCGTGATGCCATGGTTTCCAATTACCAGGCGCTCGTATTAACCAGTCTGGGTGATCTCTACAGCGATATACAGCTCTGGGAGCGTGCCAGGGCTGCCTATGACGAAGCACACCAGTTTGATCGTAGCGCCCAATTGAATAGCTATCTTGAACTAGCAGTGGTGCGTTTGTTGATACGTCAGCGTCAGTATACGGCTGCTGCACGTGCCCTCGATCCACTATCGGTTATTACGACCAGCCGCTATGATGGCGTAGTACTGCTGCTACAGAGCAGTATCGCCTGGGGATTGGGGCAGTATGAACAGGCCATACATTTGATTGCCACAGCGATTCATACCCTGGAACAGGCCAGAGTACTGCTTGATCTGGCTCGGGCCTACCTCTGGCAGGCACACATTCACATGCATCACAACCCGGCAGACAAAGACGCCTGGATCGTATCGCTGGAACAGGCGGCCCGCATTACGACCGATCTCGGGCACGATGCCTTTCTTGTAGCCGAAACGCTGCATTTCCCAGGAGTGTTGCGGTATGCCCAGATGGCAGGATGGAAACAGGCGACGGTCTGGTATGAACGACACGCAGATATGCAACTGGCAGCGCAGATGATTGAACATACCGATCAGCGGCCGGTTCTGGTCATACGGACTCTGGGATCTGACCAGATCCTGGTGAATGGTCAGGCCACCGCGATTGGCTGGCTCAAAGCCCGCGAGGTATTGTACTATCTGCTGGCCCATCCCGATGGAGCAACACCGGAAGAACTCCGCGAGGCCATCTGGCCTGATCTTCACGGGGAACGAAGCCGGGGGGCCTTGAAGACGGCAATTTATCAGTTACGCTCGGTACTGCCACCTGATGTGATTGAATTGCAAAGACGGCAGATCTATCGCCTGAATCCTGATGCAGCTCATATCGACTACGATGTTGCGCGGTTTCTGCGCCTGCTCGAGACTATAACCGATGACCGTGAAACGCTGTTTGCCGCGCTTGACCTGTACCGTGGCCTCTACCTGCCATGGAGTGACAATCACTGGTCAGTCGGGTTGCGCACGTATCTTGAGCAACGCTATCTGCAGGCCCTGCGCCTGGCGGCGGAACAGTGTCTCCAGCAACAGGTCTACGCTGAGGCACTGCTGCTCTATCAGCGCATCCTGGCGGTTGATGCTATGGACGAGGCGGCCCATGCCGGGATTATGCGTTGTCACCTGGCGCTGGGCAATCGTGCGGCAGCGATTGAACAATACCGCGACATTTGCCGTATTTTCGATCAGGAACTGGGGCTTGAGCTGGGCAGTTCCTCCGAAGTCACGCAACTTTACCAGCAGATCCTCGCCCAATCCTAGTGCTTGACCACCCTGATGCTGCAGGATACGTCGTAACGACTTTCGTCGTTTCTGAGACCGTAGTAACGACTGAAGTTGTTCTTCCATGCTCCGCATATTCAGTGTGGCTGACCACCAGTACAAGAGGGCCTACATACGTAATACCAATTTGACTTCGACCTTCCGCATCCGTTGGTCTGTCTTCCGCTTGCGCATACGACCACGAGCCTTCCCCTCGAAAAAGATTTCGCGGGGCGTAGAGGCGTTGCATGCAACGCCTCTACGCCAGAATCCCCTGTTCTGGTGCGGCGCGGCGAAGCCGCGCCGCACCAGAACAGGGGATTCTGGCGTAGAGGCGTTGCATGCAACGCCTCTACGCCCCGCGAAATCTTTTTCGAGGGGAAGGCTCGTGGT
>CALANA010000281.1 GCA_937925925.1 uncultured Chloroflexales bacterium
GCGGGGGCCTGCGGCCCCGCGCACCCGCAGGAACCTCCGGGCGGGGTCGTGCCCCGCCCTACCACCCCACCTGAACGGTTACTTCCTTGCTGCCGCAGGCGAAAAAGGCGTTGTGTTTGAGCGACCGCATACCTCGTGTCACACGATACAAGGTACGCGGTGGTATGGTCGGCTCGCCTTTTCGCCTTCGGCAGAGCGGTACTTTTGCTGTTTTTCTCCCAACATTTTCGCCGTAGGCGAAAATGTTGGGAGAAAAGGCGGCCGCAGACACAAACGGTCGGTGAATGTCCCACTGCATACCTCGTGGCACATGAATGAAGCCAAGCAGTTGCCAGACTGCTAGCCAACACGCACGTCCAGCTAGCACGTTGCATTACACTCCGTTCTGAAGGTAAAAAGGGAACAGGGAACAGATACCCAGGCTGGTTGGTAGGGCTGCCTGTCCCCTGTTGCCTGTCCCCTGTCCCCTGTTCCCTGTTCCCTGTCCCCTGTTGCCTGTCCCCTGTCCCTTGCCACCTGTTCTCTGTTCCATGTTCGCTACAGTTACCCACTACGTAACTATTCACCTTATAGGGGGACGAACTTTGTGATTTATATCACCTCCGAATTGACCACTGAGGCAGGATGGAGTATGATATTATATCCCTTATGTTGCGCACCTTCAATTCATCTAGCGATCATGATGCAGAGAAGGTTCGTTATAGAGTTAGGAGGATACGCAAGACGCGAGAATATAATCTTCTGATACCTCTGGTTCGCTACATCCCGTTCGACATAGTTGATCGCTGCTGGTGGCATAGATATGCTAGATGAAAGAAGTTCAGATAGTAAGGAGCTTGAATGACACGGCTGGACACTAGTCAGTTGCTGTTTACGCCTATTCCCGAACGTATTGAACGCTTGCAAGAGCTGGCCTACAACTTATGGTGGAGTTGGCACCCGGAGGCACAAAACCTCTATCGTCAGATTGATCCCGAATTGTGGGAACTGGTGTACCATAATCCGGTAAAGTTTCTACGTGAGGTACGCCAGCAGCGCTTTGCTGAAGCCAGCACAAATTCTGCGTATCTCGAACAGTACGATGCGGTCATGAATGCCTTTGATGCGTATATGCATACAAAGGATACCTGGTTTAACCAGCATTATCCGCATGCACAGGAGCAGCAAATCGCTTATTTCAGCGCCGAATTTGGGTTGCACGAGTCGCTGCCGATCTATTCGGGTGGTCTGGGTATTCTGTCGGGTGATCACGTGAAGGAAGCCAGCGATATGGATTTACCCTTCGTGGCGGTCGGCTTTATTTATCCACAAGGCTATTTCCGCCAGCGGATCGACCAGAGCGGGTGGCAGTTTGCTGAATACCACAAGATGAATTTTGCCGATGTCTCAGCTACGCCAGCGCTCACTCCGGATGGTCATGAGGTCGTGGTTGATGTTGAACTCCCCGGCCGCACCATCTATGCCAAGGTCTACCGTATTCAGGTTGGGCGTGTGCCGCTGTTCCTGATGGATACCGACATTCACCCCAATAACCCGCAGGATCGGGAGTTGTCAGCCCGCCTGTATGGGGGTGACCAGGAGATGCGTATCTCGCAGGAGATTGTGCTAGGGATTGGCGGCGTGCGAGCGCTGCGCAAGCTCGGTATTCATCCGACCGCCTGGCATATGAACGAGGGTCACTCGGCTTTCCTGGTGTTGGAACTGGCCCGCGAACTGGTTGCGCAGGGAATGTCGTTTAAGGAAGCGGTGGAACAAATTAAGCCCCATACCGTCTTTACCACCCATACCCCGGTGCCGGCAGGGAATGATGCTTTCCCGTTCCCGATGATGGAGAAGTTCTTTGTGAAGTACTGGCCGCAACTGGGCATTAGCCGCGAAGAGTTTCTGGATATTGCCCGCCAGGAACAGGAGTGGGGGCCGACGTTTGCGATGACTGCGCTGGCGATTAGTCTCTCGACCTATCGCAACGGGGTGAGTAAACTCCACGGGCATGTGGCGCGGGGTATGTGGCAATGGCTGTTCCCCGGTAAAACCCAGGACGAGGTGCCGATTACGTCGATTACCAACGGCGTACATACGGCGTCCTGGCTGGCACCTGAACTGCGCCAGTTGTACAATGCGGCACTGGGCGCGAATTGGGAAGATCGCCTGGATGACATGGATATGTGGCGCAAAATTCATGATGTCCCGGATAAGACGCTGTGGGATATTCGCCAGCAACTGCGCCGCAACATGGTGCAGTTTGCGCGGGAACGAACACGCCAACGGTTTACGACGATGGGCCAGCCACCAGCGATCTGGCCGGTGCTTGAGGATCATGTGCTGACGCTCGGCTTTGCGCGGCGTTTTGCGACGTATAAGCGGGCCACGTTGATGTTTAAGGATCTGGAGCGACTGAAGGCGATTTTGAACAACCCGCGCCGCCCGATTCAGATTATTTTTGCGGGTAAAGCCCATCCACGCGATGATCCAGGTAAACACTTTATTCAGGATGTCTATCAGTTGTCGATGCAACCAGGATTGTCCGGGCGCATTATCTTCCTGGAAGAGTATGATATTGCCGTCGGGCGCGAACTGGTCAAAGGGGTCGATGTATGGTTGAACAACCCGCGCCGCCCACACGAGGCCAGTGGTACCAGTGGGCAGAAGGCCAGCCTGAACGGGGTACCAAACTTGAGTATTCTCGATGGCTGGTGGCCAGAGGCCTACAACGGGCGCAACGGCTGGGCAATTGGCGAAGAGCGCGAGTATGACAACCAGGATGAACAGGATTGGAACGACGCGCAGTCGTTGTATCAACTGCTGGAAGAAGAGGTTGCCCCGGCTTTCTATGAACGGGATGCTGATGGTGTTTCTACCCGCTGGATGCAGATTTGCAAGGAGGCGATTGCGACCTGCGCTCCGCAATTTAGCATGCGGCGTATGATTGCCGATTATACAAATATGTTCTATATGCCAGCAGCAACCATTACGTAGTGAGACGAGTTCATTTGCAAAGCTGGCTGGGATGGAGGCAATGCTCTGCATTGGGACCATCCGAGTTGGTAGTTCTCCCCTTGTTGCTTGTCAGGATTGGGACTGACACTCTTTGTCAGTTCCAGTCTGGGTGTTCTGGTAGCGTTGGGTGCGACGTAGGAGCGTCGGTATCAGGAGCATCGAAGCGTTGGCATCAGTCTGAGTGGTTCGGCATATTGTTCAACCAGTCTTTAACATGAACTAAGGTACAGGCAATACTCATGGTATGGCCTGTGTTATACGAATGTGACTTCGACGTTCCGCATCCTTTGGTCAGTCTTCCGCTTGCTTATATGACAACGAGACTTACCCTGGAACGAAATTGCGAGTGGCATAAAAGCGTTGCATGAATGGGGGCCGCAAGACCCCCGCCCCCCCTGCTACGACGCAGTCTCGGTGGAAAACGAATGGCGTGAATGCAGAAGGTTCAAGTCGAAACGGTATTATTGCACACAGCCCTATGTTTCAGCGTACATTGACCCTGACAGCGATTGCCGGTATTCCAGTACGGATACACTGGAGCTGGCTGATTATTTGCGGTTTGCTGATGGCCACGCTCACCGCGTTCTACCAGCGCTACACTGATCTGGTTGGAGCGGGCATGTTGGCGTTGTTGACCAGCCTGTTGATCGGTGTGTCGATTATTCTCCACGAACTGAGCCATGCGTTAATTGCCCGTCGTTATGCGGTTACCGTGCAGAGCATCACCCTGTTCGCCCTGGGTGGTGCGGCCGAGGTGCATCAGGATGCGCCCACACCCGACTCCGAGTTTGCAATTGCTGCCGCCGGGCCGCTGTTTAGTCTGCTATTGGCACTCATTTGCGGCGGTGTCAGTTGGACCGTGGGCCAGTCCGGTCAACCGACCTTTATGCTGCTCGTAACGGTGATGCTGCATCTTTGCCTGACCAACGGGATCATGGCCGTTTTCAATCTACTTCCCGGCTATCCTATGGATGGTGGGCGTATTTTGCAGGCAACGCTCTGGTTTCTGACCGATGATATGTTGCTCTCGACTCGGATTGCGGCGCGGATCGGGCAGGTATGTGGGCTGTTGATCGGTATGGCCGGCCTGGGGTTGGCAATCATCTTCCGCCAACCCTTTCTCGCGCTCTGGTTGGCAGTGATTGGCTTCTTTCTGTATCGTATGGCGCGTACCAGTTATTATCAGCTCTTCATCCAGACGATGCTGACTGGCATGCAGGTGATGCATTTAATGCAGCGTAGTCACCGCACCGTTTCGCCAGAGTTGACCCTGGAGCAGTTTGTGGCTCGCTATGTGCTAGGGCAGTCGGAACAAAGCTTTGTCGTCGTCGGTCAACGCTCATGGTATCTGAATATGACCGTTACGGATGGTTCGGACGGCGTAACGGGGCTAATCGGAGTAATCACTCTGCACAACTTGCGGCGATTTGCGCTGGGTGAGTGGGCCAGTACGCATGTGCGGGAAGCGATGATACCGTTGTCGCAGGTGTGTACGATTCCGCCCGATCTCAATCTACTTGATGCGTTACACTTGATGACCAGGTTGCGGGTAGACATGCTGCCCGTGACCGAGGGTGCGCATCTGCTGGGCGTACTGCGTCGCCGTGACGTGCTGGTATATGTCCAGATGCAGCGACCGTAGCCATGCTATAATGCACCCGGTGTGACAAGAGAGAGTATAGCTGCTGGTAGTGCTACGGTAGCCACACTGTGATTGAAACGAATGATATTCCCGAATCTGAAACTGCGTGCGATTCCTGCTCTGTTTTATCGTCCAGTTACTCTCCTTCATACCTATCAGCGAAGTTATATCCGCTCGGATCTGCTGGCAGGCCTTACAGTGGGCGTTATCTTGCTGCCGCAGGGCATCGCCTTTGCGCTGGTGGCAGGCCTCCCCCCTGAAACCGGGTTGTATGCGGCCATCGTGGCTCCAATTGTAGCGGCTCTGTGGGGCTCCTCAAACTATTTACATACCGGGCCAACCAACTCGGCCTCGATTCTGGTCTTTTCGGTGCTGGTGACGGTGGCCCTGCCCGGCACCGTTGACTATCTGGCTGCGGCCGGGTTGCTGGCGATTCTGATCGGTATCTTACGACTGATCATGGGCCTGTTACGTCTAGGTATGCTGGTGACCTTCGTCTCTGACTCGGTCATCGTTGGTTTTACCGCCGGGGCCGGCGTGTTGATCAGCGTCGGTGAGTTGCGCCACCTGTTGCGGCTCGATTTCCCGGCATCGCCCAGCCTGCGGGTGACCATCGCCAATCTTGTCAACAATGCTGCTCAAACGCACTGGCTCAGTCTGGCGATGGGAATCGGCACGATTCTGGGAATCGTCATCTTGCAAAAGATCAGCCGTCGCTTTCCGGGCACACTGGTGATGATTGGCGTTGCATCGCTGCTGGTCTGGGTCTTCGATCTGCAGCAGGCTGGATTGCGTGTCCTGGGTGAACTACCGCAAGGATTGCCACCCGTGGCACACTTGCCCCTGCTGGATCTGGAACTGATTGGACAGCTCTCTACAGGGGCGCTGGCGCTGGCGATCATTGGTCTGGTTGAGGCCACCGCGATTGCGCGCGTCTTTGCCAGCCAGACTGGTCAGCGGTTGGATAGCAATCAGGAATTCGTCGGGCAAGGACTGGCCAGTATCGCCTGCGGCATTTTTTCGGGCTATCCCCCTTCCGGGTCATTCAACCGCTCGGCAGTGAGTTATTATGTGCATGCCCAGACACCGCTGGCGAGCGTTGTTTCGGGCGTATTTGTACTGCTGGCGATGGTATTTCTGGCACCACTGGGGATCTATGTTCCACGTGCAGCTCTGGCAGGTGTGCTACTGCTCTCGGCCTATGGTATGGTGAACTGGTCAGAAGTGCGGCGCATCTGGTATAGCGCACGCGGTGATGCGCTGATTATGCTGGTGACCATCGGGGCGACGTTGTTTTTTCCCTTACAATTTGCGATCCTGACCGGTATTTTAATGTCGCTGGGCTACTATATCCTCAAGACCAGTACCCCGCGTGTGCATTCCGTTGTCCCGGATAACAACTTTCGTCATCTGGTACATCAACCGGAGAAACCGGTCTGCCCACAGTTAGGCATTATCGACATTCTCGGCGATCTCTATTTTGGAGCAGTAGGGCACGTGGAAGAGGCGATTTATGAACATCAGGCGCGGTATCCTGGTCAACGTTTCTTGCTGTTGCGTATGCAGAATGTGATTAATTGTGACATTAGCGGTATTCATACCCTGGAAGGTATTGTGCGCGCCTACCGTGAGCAAGGAGGCGATATTTATATAACTCGCGTGCGCTCGTCAGTGTTTCAACTGATGCATGCAACTGGCTTTGATCGAATGCTGGGTACCGATCATTTTCTGCATGAAGATACGGCGATTGAATACCTGTTTTACAAGGTGCTTGATCCGGCCATTTGCATCTACGAGAGCAATGTGCGGGTGTTTCGCGAATGCCAGAATCTGCCACGCCCACTCCAGTCACTTGCGATTCCGCTCTACACTGACATTCCGACCGAACAGGTGCCGAGTATTACCCCGCATCAGTTGTGGCATCAGTTACACCAGCAGCCAACACCGTTAGTGATTGATGTGCGTGAACCACGTGAGTATAAACAGGGCCATATTCCACAGGCGCACCTCCTCCCCTTGCCACGCTTGTGGGCAGATACCCCCGCATTGCCAACCGAGCGCCCGGTGGTATTTGTCTGTCGCGGTGGACGGCGGAGTAGTCGCGCCGCCTCCCTGCTGCAGACCAGGGGCTATACGAATGTCCTGGTATTGCAGGGTGGGATGCTCGCCTGGGAAGCTGCTGACTTGATCACCGCCGTTGAGTGAACTGAAGGAGGAGCGCTATGAGTGCGCTGAACCCACGTAACCTGGGACTGGATCTGATCCGCACCACCGAGAGTGCCGCGATGAGCGCTGGACGCTGGATGGGCCTGGGGAAGGTGGATGAAGCCGATTATGACGCAATGTATGCGATGCATCATGCGCTGAATACACTGGACATGGAGGGGCATATTGTCATTGGTGAGGAAGGGAAACTGGGACTTCATTCGCCGCTGGAGAGCGGTTCGCTGGTAGGCACGGGACATGGGCCAGTGATGGATGTCGTGGTCGATCCGATTGATGGCCGGAAGTTACTGGCGCACGGTAAGCCAGGTGCGATCGCGGTCGCTGCGGTAGCGCCGCGTGGCACGATGTGGAACCCCAGCCCGGCGGTCTATATGGAAAAGATCGTTGTGGATAAACAGGCGGCCCATGCGCTGGTACCCGAATGTATGGATGCACCAGTGGCCTGGACACTGGCCTTGATTGCCCGCGTCAAACAGAAGACCGTCCGCGACTTGCTTGTCTTTGTACTGGAACGACCACGCCATGCCGATCTGATCGAGGAGATTCGCATGGCCGGAGCACGCGTGATGCTCCGTTCCGACGGCGATATTGCCGGGGCGTTGATGGCGGCTTCGACGACGAGCAGTGTCGATATTTTGATGGGGGTGGGCGGTGTGGCAGAGGGGGTGATTGCGGCCTGTGCGGTGAAATCCATGGGCGGGGCCATGCTGGGGCGTCTGGCCCCACAAAGCACCGAGGAAAGCGCAACCGTCAAGGACTCGGAACTCGACACGCGCCGTATTCTTACCTGTCACGAACTGATAGCCAGCAATCAAATCTTCTTTGCCGTGACCGGTATCACTGATGGGCCACTCCTGGCGGGCGTGCGCTACCAGGGCAATTATGCTGAAACGCAGTCGCTGGTGCTGCGCTGCGAAACCCACACCCGCCGCACAATCCATGCCGAACATTGGATTGATGTGTAGTTCGCAGCGTGCGGTGTGCGGCGGATGCTCTTTCTGTAACACAAAGGCGTGCAGCGAGGAGGCGAGGAGGCGTTTGCAGCCATGCGTTCAAGCG
>CALANA010000282.1 GCA_937925925.1 uncultured Chloroflexales bacterium
CGGCTTCGCCGCGCCGCACCAGAAAAGGAACATGGGCGGGGGCCTGCGGCCCACACCCCCCCGCCGCGACGCAGTCTCGTTGGAGGACGCATGGCCAGCACATGCGGAACATTCAACTCGAAACGGTATAATGCGATGAACATACAAAAAAATGGTTTTGGCCTGCGGCAGGCCATTGACAAAGCCGATCAGGTCGGCGCAGCGGGTGTAGATCTCGCCGGTCATCCAGAACTGTGCGACCAGCAGGTAGTCGTTGCTATCCGGGTGATCCCAATCAAGCACCCGCACCTGCTCCAGCTTCTCCGCGTCACCCTCGGCGCTGGTGACGGTGACGGCGACCCCGTCGCGCAACAGGCGGTAGAGTTGCTGGTTGGCCTGCACCAGGCTGACCGTTGCGCGGTCGCGGGTCAACTCGCTGATCGCCAGCTCCAGTGCCGCAGCAGGTAGATCCGGGTTGAGGCGCTGGAGGACGGCCTGCAGCCGGGGCACCAGCACAACCTCGCTCCGGTTGCTGCGGCCCAGCGTACTGGTGCCATGATCCCACTCATGCATAGCGAAAATCGTCTGCCAGTCGAGATCCGCGAAGAGTTGCATCGTCGCACGTTCGAGGGCATCTTCGGAGTCAGGGTTGGGGTGGGGCATGGTTTTGTTCCCTCTTTGCAAGGCTGCTCATTGCAGCAATCTGTGTAATCCTTGTTGAAAGACCTGAAAACTGCGTGAGCAGTTACGGTCAGGTTGCATATGGAGTGATATTGCTCGTGCCGCAACGATCTTTTGCAGACCGCCAGGGAAGTATCCTGCACGCTGCAACTCACGCTCCAGCGCTTCCCAGGTGCCACCAGCGATTGCGTCGGGGTTGCGGTACTTCGCCCGTTTAGCAAGACTCTCTGGTACACGCGGGTAAGCTGCCCGAATGGCGGCAATATCACCAAAGAACCAGGCTTCGAGTTCTTCGATAGCCAGTCGGTTCAGCACGTGAAACTGCGCTCCGTCACCGACCACCGTGCGGGTTGTCAAACCTGCGACCTGCGCCATCGCGTCCAGTTCGGTCTTCAATGCCCGGCAATCGTCGTCATCACGATCAACCAGGACAACAATGCGTCCATCTTCCGGCAACCAGGCGCAGTATCCCTTCAGCCGCTGCGGTAGTTTGGTGAGCAAATCCAGCTTGCCCTGATAGGGGTGAACAGCAAAATCAACCGCATCACCGATGATCCGGGGAATCAAGTTGTACAATGCCGCTTCGGTTGAAGGCTCCTCTATCAGGAACTCAATGTACATTGCCACTCCTGCAACGTTGTCAGCGCCTCTGATACCGCGAACCACCAGCCGCTACTAGCGGATCACCGACCTCAAAATGGCCTTCCATCCAGAGATGTCCCAGCAGCGCACCCTGGTTCATAAACTCCTGCACCCCACGCATATCAGCGGCTCGTTGCGCCTGGGTATAGCCCTGCTCGTTGCGGTACAGCACCCATAGCTCCTCGGCACGCAGCCCATTGACGAAAAACGGCGAGTGGGTGGTCACCATCAACTGGGTCTGTGCTGCTGCCGTACGACACTCTTCGGCCAGTTCCGGTAGCAGGCGCGGATGCAGGTGATTCTCAGGCTCCTCGATCCCCACCAGTTGCGGCGGTTCCGGGTCGTACAGCACGGTCAGATATGCCAGCAGCTTGAGCGTCCCATCGGAAGCAAACCGGGCCAGAATCGGACGGTCAAACGGGGCATCTTTCAGTTGTAAGAGCAAGCGCCCATCAGCCATCAGTTCTGCTTCCACCTGCTCCAACTGGGGAACACGCCGGGCCAGTGTGGTCAGAATCTGATCCAACCGCTCTGCATGCTGCTCTTTAAGATACTGGATCACGTTGGGCAGGTTGTCGCCGGTCAGCGAAAGCCGTTCCTGGGGGCCAGCTTCGGGAGTTGTACGCGTGTTATCCGCCGTGAGATAGGAGAGGTACCAGCCGGTGATAAACAGGCGGAGCGCACTCACGCGGGGATGGCTGGCAAACTGGCCCAGCGTGTTGACCGCCAGTAATTCCGGCGATGTTAACCGCTCTTCAATGCGCTGGTCGTGTTCGTCGGGCATCTCACCACTTACCGCCTGCCCCACTCCCTCGCGGAAATCGAGAAAGCGGAACGGCCGCCCCCGTTGACCCCGCCGCCACTGGAGCCACTCTTCGGCCACATATGGCCCGCGTGTTCCCTCATCAATCGCCAGATGGTAGGTGATCACTGGTAAATCCGGCCGCTCACGATATTTCAACTCGATCTCAATTGGCCCATCCGCCCCCCGGCTACGCAACTCCCGGAAGCGCCCCCGCCGATCCCAGGCCTTGCGCAACCCCACCGAAAAACACTCTGACAGGAAAGCAAAGACATCAAAGAGCGTGGATTTTCCACTGCCGTTCGGCCCTAAAAAGACCATCAATGGCGTAAGCGGCCTGAGTTGCAAGTTCCGCAGGGCACGATAGTTTTTGACGGATAGCTCTTCAATCCGTGGAACAGCGATGCTGGTTTTTCTGCTCATAGCAATCCCCTGATGCTTGCGGCCTGGATACGCCTGGCCTACGCTGTTCTAGCAGCCCGCTCACCCCGTCCCACCCCGCCACCTCCGCCTTGCACGTGCAGACTTTTTGGCCGGATCGCATCCCAAAGGGACTGGTAGGGGCACCGCCCCGTGGTTGCCTTTCAAGTGTAGTTTTTTTGTGAAATCGCTTTGTGATAGGGAATGCCACCATCCCAATACGCAGAAACAACTGGTCGTCTCCAGCGGCTGCTGGCGGTAGAGGCGCACAAGGTTGGACAAGAACTCGATCTGCGCCGGCGAAAACTCACGGTGCGCCCGATCCATCTGTACATAGATCTGGCGGGCGTCAATAAACAGCACCTGGTCGCGGCGCTCGGTGCTGGCCTTGCCCCGATCCAGGAACCAGAGCGTACAGGGCAGCGTCACGGTATAGAAGAAGTTCGAGCCAATGGCGATCATCACATCAACCGCCCCGGTCGTAATCAACTGCTGGCGGATCTCCTGCTCGGAGTCGCGCGCATCACTGGCCGAGTTCGCCATCACAAACCCGGCTCGCTCACTGGCGTTCAGCGCACTATAGAAGAGCTGAATCCAGAGATAGTTGGCATTGTCCACTCTGGGCATACCAAAGGAAAAGCGTGGCGTATCGTCCTTCAACTTCTCCTTATCAACCTTGTCCACATTGAAAGGCGGATTCGCCATCACAAAATCGAAGCGGCCCACACTGGCGTGGAGGTTCTCACAGTAGGAGTTGCCCTCGCGGATGTCCCCGGCCAGGCCATGCACCGCCAGGTTCATGCGGCACAGGCGCACCGTCTCGGTGACGCGCTCCTGCCCGAAGACGCTAATCTCCGAGGTGGGACTCTTCTGGTGGCGGGTGACAAAGTTGGCACTCTGGACAAACATACCGCCTGAGCCGCAAGCGGGATCGAAGATGCGCCCGTGATAGGGCGCGATCACCTCGACAATCAATTTGACCAGCACAGTCGGGGTAAAGAACTCGCCGCCCTTCTGCCCCTCGCTCATGGCAAACTTGCCCAGGAAGTATTCGTAGATCTTGCCGAACGCATCGCCCTCAATATCCATCGGGATCGAGTTGAGGATCTTGAGCAGCGACACCAGCGTTTCCTTACCGAGGCGGCGGTAATCTCTGGACAGCACCTCGCTTAGTTCCGGGTTCTCCTGCTCAATCGCCTGCATCGCCGCGCTCAACGCCCGCGCAATGTCGGCCCCCTCCGGCAAACTCAACAGATTGGCAAAGCGGGCCGTATCGGGCACAAACAGCACCCCCCGCGCATGATAGTCAGCCTTGCCGATCGAGCGGCGACGGGAGGGCCGCGCCCGGTTTGCCGCCAGGTCGGCCTGTGCCAGCGTGAACTTGTAGTCCCCATAGCGCAGAAAGATCAACCCCAACACCGGCAGGGAATACTCAGACGATTTGAGGCGGGAGTTGGCGTGCAGTTCGTCGGCGGCTTTCCAGACGGCTTTTTCAACGTCAGTCGTATTCGCGGGCATCGTCTCGTTGCCATTTGCGCCCCGTCCTCATGGACCCACGCCTTAGTCAACATGGACTCAAGGGGCTACTATGAGGATACGCAACGCATATCAAAGGAATTTGCTTGTCCCGACTCCCGCGCCTGCGTGCCAGGCGCAGGGGAGTGTGGTGTAGTTGAAGCGTATTATAGCACGATCCGCAAGCAAATGGATCGTCAGAAGTGATCGGAAGCTACAGCAGATTTCACCCTGCTAACGTCTGCGTTGGCGACGGGGAAGTTCAGGCGGCAGCAGCCCATGTAGACATACAACCAGAGATGCGACGCGGGCGATCACGCACTCCGTGCCCACACTCCTGCGCTGTACCTTCCATGTGCTTCGTGTGCTTTGTGTACAACCGCGCCAGGCCACGGTCAAGGGCGCGACGCCCGCGCTTCCACGCTTGAACGCTTCCACGCTTGAACGCTTCCACGCTTGAACGCTTCCACGCTTGAACGCTTCCTCGCTTGAACGCTTCCTCGCTTGAACGCTTCCCCACCCAATTTACCTATGTACAAATGTTTGTCAATCATGTATACTATGCACGAAGGCATTATGGTGCCATAGGCACGGATGTCAGCACCGTTTTGGGTTTACAGTCTTTTTGTGCGAAACATGTATGCAACCGATCGCCGTTATTGGCTCACCGAATAGCACCACCACCTTTACCGTGGACATCCTGGAAACGGCACGTGACCGTGCGCTAGATCACGCCTGGGTGACGTTCGAGGTCATCGAGCGTTTCAACGGGCGGGCCTACCGCAAGCGAGCATTATGTCAACTCGGCGGGATTATCACCCGCAACCGCTGGCACGAAGACCCGATCATTCGGGCGGTGATCAAGCATCAGGGAGCGCTACCAGCGCTTAGCGGCGAGAGCGACCTGACCAGCGCGCAGTTGACCGCCCTGGGCGTATTCCTGCTTGACGACCAGGGCCGCGTGCGCCGCCGCACCACACTGGCGACACCGCCGCCGAGTGGCACACCGGTCTTTCCCGCCGATGCGCCCACGCTGCAAGAACTGGTGCATACCGAGCCAGGCATCTTTTACGCCGGGCAGTCCCCCGGCGATGGCCTGCCAGTGCCGCTGACGCTGCGGCATTTTGGGAGTACCGACGAGGGCGGCTTTGGCGAGGCGGTGATGCTAGGCATCTTCGGTCAGACCCGTAGCGGCAAGAGCATCCTGGCCGCGCAGTTGCTGGCCGGCTTTGCTGCCAATCCATCCATGGGCCTGCTGGTGCTTGACCCACAGGGTGAATTCGGGCGCGACCGCTTTGCCGCCGGCGATCACCGTGTTGATTTCAGCATTCGTCGTCTGCTCACCATGCTGAACACCCGCCGCGAAGTAGCTGTTATATCAACAGACGAAGTGGCGCTGGAGGGGGCCGAGGCCTTTACCGAGACGCTGCGGCGACTGGGCTTTTTTGACAGCCTGGGCTTCAAGGGAGCGAACAAAGAGCGCGAGGCCAGCGAGCGCCTGGCCGGTCTGCTAAGTGAACTGACGACCGCCGAAGGCAAGCGACGCCCCATCCGCGATCTGCGGGCGGTCGATATGCCGCTGCTGATTAAAGACCTGGCGCGTTTTGCCGATGTAATCTACGCCAGCCGGCCCGGCACCACGCCCGGTGAGGGACAGCGGGCGCTGGACGTGCTGGCGCGTTTCGAGCTTGACGCGGCGCGGCTCAAGCGCGTCTGGGTGCAGGCGCTGACGGCTTTTCGCACCGACGATGGGCGCACGCCGCTCTCACAGGTCATCCAGCGTGTCCTCAGCGACCGGGCGGTGGTGGTGTTGTCGTTTGCACAGGAAGGTGGCAGCGATGCCGTGCCGTACTTCCTGCTCAACGAGATCCTGACGCGCCTGCGCCAGGTCATCCATCGCAGCTTCAACCAGGGCCGCACCAGTAACGCGCTGGTGGTGTTGGACGAGGCGCACCTGTTTGCGGGTGAACACGCCAGCGAGAGCAGTGACGGCGCACGCACCCGCACACTCCTGTCGCAGAGCGTACGTATGACCGGCAAGTATGGTGTAGGCTGGATGTTTATCACCCAGACGCTGCACGACTTTGACAAGACGATCCTGCGTCAGCTTCAGGTCAAGGTCTTTGGGCAGGGCTTCAAGATCGGTGCCGATCGCGAGTTTGTCGAAACCGAACTGGGGCGGGAAGGTTTTTCCCGCTATTGCTCGTTACCCGACCCGAAGCGCACCGGGCGGTACACGTTTATGGTGACGGGGCCAATCGTGGCGCTTGGCTCACTCGGTACACCGCTAGTGTTGCAGGGCTTCCGCTCCACTGACGATCTGATACGCGCTAACCCGCACTGCTTCCGCGAGGTATGATCTGGCCCGTGCTACGATCTTATAGCCGAGAGCAGCAACCTTGAGCTATTTCGATTGTCTGGAGTCCCGGCTTGAGCCGGGGCCGGTGTCGCACGATACAACTGCTCCAACGCCGAGACACGCCGTCCACGCATGTGCCCCCCCCGGCCCCCCCCCCCGCTGGGGGGGGAAACTTTGCCCCAGCGGGGGAGGGGAGGCGGGGCGAAACGCGGCGGGCCGCACGTTGCCCCACACGAGCCACCTCCCCATCAGCGCCAGCAGCCCGCGCAGCGCCTCAGCGATTAGAACACCCCGCCGTCTGGGGAGGCATCCTGCTGCCACAACATCCCCTCCCAGCGGGGAGGCATCCTGCTGCCGCAACATCCCCCCCCCAGCGGGGGGGTTAGGGGGGGGCCAGGGCGAAAGCAACGCGGCGGGCCACACGAGCCACCGCCCCATCAGCATCAGCGCTATCAGACCCGCTCAGCGCCTCAGCGATTCAATCCCCCTGCCGTCCACGCATGCCCCCCCCAGCGGGGGAGGCTGGGGGGACTGCTGCCGCAACACTGCTGGGGAGGCGTCCTGATGGCACAACATCCCCACCTGGCCCCCCCCGCTTAGGTTTGAATCGCTGACGCGCTGAACGTGGGCACGGGTGGACTATCCGTATGGCCGTCTGATGCCGCTGCTCTGCGGCCCGGCGATGATGGGGGGCCGGCACAGGTCACGGGTCACGGGTCACCAGGGGAGCTTTTTCATTCTATCGCCTTGTGTTGAGGCACAACGCCATCTCCACCGCTGGGAGAAACCCGGTGGGACACAGCGGGGGTGACAGTCACCTGATGTAGGTGACTGTCACCCCCGGCCCCTCCCCCGCTGGGGCGCGCGAAACGCGGCGGGCCGTACGTTGCCCCACACGAGCCACCGCCCCATCCGCGCCGACCGCTCAGCGCGTCAGCGCTGTACATTACAGCGGGCTTCAATAGTGTCCAGACGA
>CALANA010000283.1 GCA_937925925.1 uncultured Chloroflexales bacterium
GGAGCGAAGCATCTTGCGGAGCGAAGCATCTTGCGGAGCGAAGCATCTTGCGGAGCGAAGCATCTTGCGGAGCGAAGCAGCGTGCGGAGCGAAGCATCTTGCGGAGCGAAGCATCTTGCGCCGCGAAGCAGCGTGCGCAGGGTGTTGTCATGCTGAGCGCAGCGTTTGGTCATGCTGAGCGCAGCGTTTGGTCATGCTGAGCGCAGGGTGTTGTCATGCTGAGCGCAGCGTTTGGTCATGCTGAGCGCAGGGTGTTGTCATGCTGAGCGCAGCGTCTGGTCATGCTGAGCGCAGGGTGTTGTCATGCTGAGCGCAGCGTCTGGTCATGCCGAGCGCAGCGTCTGGTCATGCTGAGCGCAGCGAAGCATCTTGCGCAGCGAAGCAGCTTCCCTTCTGATGGTATAGGATCCTTCGCTTCGCTCAGGATGACATGCGTTCCGCTCAGGATGCCATTCGCTCCGGCTACGCCTCTGCTCAGGATGACAGACAACGTATGGAGGTATGTAGGCCCGCTTGTACTAGTCCTCTCACGCCCCTGCGGTGCGGCTGGGAGAGGCGGAGGGAGCGTTGCATGCAACCCCTCGACGTGCCCCTCGTCATCTCGTTCCAGGGGAAATCTTGTTTCAGTAATAGTCAGGTGAATGACCAGGAAGCGAAGCTTGATATGGATTTTACAGCCGGTATGCAATGTCCCATTCCCATCAGTGACTATCCTACTATTTTGCTAGGACATGGTGGTGGTGGCCGTCTGACGCAGATGTTGATTGAAGGCATGTTTGTGCAGGCATTTGCCAATCCAGCACTGGAGACGCTGCACGATGGAGCCGTGCTGGATCTGCCTGGTATGCGCCTGGCCTTTTCGACCGATTCGTTTGTCATCAGTCCGCTCTTTTTTCCGGGTGGTGACATTGGCTCACTGGCAATCTATGGCACGATCAATGATCTGGCGATGTGTGGTGCCCAGCCAGTAGGTCTCTCAACCGCGCTGATTCTGGAAGAAGGTCTACCCATGACCGATCTATGGCGGGTGGTGCAGTCAATGCAGCAGGCGGCGCACCAGGTTGGTGTCCCGATTGTCACCGGGGATACGAAGGTGGTTGATCGCGGTAAGGGTGATGGGATCTTTATTAACGTGACGGGCATCGGGCTTGTGCCCACGGATCGTGTGGTGTCGCCGCGCCGGGCACAGCCGGGTGATGCGATCTTGATTAATGGGCCAATTGCCGTGCATGGAATAGCGATTATGTCCGTCCGCGAAGGCCTGGAGTTTGAGACAACGCTGGCAAGCGACTCGGCACCACTCCATACGCTGGTGGCACAGGTACTGGATACGGCCGGCGATCACGTGCATGTGTTGCGTGATCCAACACGCGGTGGATTGGCCAGTGCGCTGAATGAGATTGCAACCCAGGCGGGCGTTGGTATCCATCTCAATGAGAACCATATTCCCCTCGATGAAGCAGTACGCGGTGCATGCGAGATCCTTGGCCTTGATCCCTTATACGTTGCCAACGAGGGTAAGTGCCTGGTGATTGTACAGGCGGGTCAGGCTGAGGCGGTTCTGGCGACTATGCGCGGGCATCCTCTCGGTCGTGAAGCGGCGATCATTGGGCACGTTGTGGCCGAGCATCCCCGCAAAGTCTTTATACGCAGCCGGATCGGCGGGATGCGGGTAGTCGATATGTTGAGTGGTGAACAGTTGCCGCGTATTTGCTAAGCGCACGCACCAGGCTGACGGTATGAACCCGCCGCAAGCCACGCCACGGCGGAGTGTCACCTATCCACATAGATAGGTACTTTCTACCCATCCATCAGATGGCTTTCATTGCCGTTGCTGGTATAGTAGAAGGATAGTGTTTGATCTTATACCGTTTTGACGTGACCATTCCGCATGGTCGTGCCATTCGTCCTCCAACGAGACTGCGTTGCGGTGGGGGTGCGGGGGCCTGCGGCCCCCGCCCATGTTCCTTTTCTGGTGCGGCGCGGTTTCGCCGCGCCGCACCAGAAAGGGGATTTTGACGGAGAGGCGTTGCATGCAACGCCTCTATGCCCCGCGAAATCTCTTTCGAGGGGAAGGCTCGTGGTCGTATGAGCAAGCGTCAGACAGACCAAAGGATGCGGAGGGTCGAAGTCAAATTGGTATTATCTAAAAGTGTAACCCTATGTATGATGTTATTATCGTTGGTGGTGGTGCCGCGGCGCTTTCAGCGGCAATCTACACCTTTGAAAAACAGCTCCGGGTGCTGGTGATCTACGATATTCCTGGTGGAAAGTTGGGATCGTCATTGACTGTGAGATCAGCGGAAATCGACTCGCCAGCGCGCAAGTTTGAGCGGCTTGGTATTGGCCGCGAGTGGGTCTCCAGCGAGGTGCTGCCTGTCGGTAAACATATTATGCAGTGTTTCCAGCAGGAATTGCAAGCGCATCAGGAGTCAGTGATCTGTGATCGGGTCACACACATTGCCAAAATGGGTGATTTCTTTCAGGTTGAAACCCATCATCACGGTCTGTATCAGAGCATGACGCTGATTATTGCCACCGGGGTCACGCCCCGTTTACTGGATGTTCCAGGCGCACAGGATTTTCTTCATCACGGTCTGAGCTACTCGGCCACCACCGAGGCTGCACGTCTAGCCGGCCAGACGGTGGCTCTGGTAGGGACAACGATGCGCACCTTACGGGCTTGCACCGAACTGGCCCAGATCGCCAGCCACGTCTATCTCGTCGGCCCCAGTTTGTCACGTCTGTCTGAGACACTGGTGACGCTCCTGGCCCAACGTCCCAATGTGGAGATCCTGGAGGGATGGCAGGTCGTCGAACTACGTGGCGGAACGTCCATCGAGCAGATACTGATCCAGCGCTCTGATCAATGCCGTCTGCTCGCGGTCGATGCGGTGTTCATTGATCTGGGCTTGAAACCGAACAGCGAGATCGTGCGGCACCTGGTACAGACCGATCGGTCGGGGTTTATCTGGGTGAATGAGCAAAATGCTACGACCCAGCGCGGTGTTTTTGCGGCGGGTGATGTGACGACCGCGTTTAGCGAGCAGATGTTGATCGCGATCGGCGATGGAGCGCGGGCGGCGTTGAGTGCCTACGATTACTTGCTGGCGCATGCTTTTGAGCAGGCACGAGTGATAACGGCTTGAAGTGATCGACTTAGCGGCACGTGCTAACGCGCTAAATACTCAGTCTAACTCCAGGAACGCCACGCTCTCAATGTGCGGAGTCTGTGGAAACAGATCGACGGGTTGTACATAGGTAAGCTCATAGCCAGCCTGCAACAGGATACGCAGATCCCGTGCAAGAATACCGGGATGGCAGGAGATGTAGGCGATCCGTGGTGGAGCCAGGTTGATCAACGCGGCCAGTGCCGCCGGGTGACAGCCACGGCGCGGTGGGTCAAGAATGGCGGCGGTAAAAGGTGGATCAAGGGTGGCGAGCATGCGCTCAACCGGGGCAGTCACAAAACGCACCTGATCGAGTGCATTGAGGTGGGCACTATAGTGACCATCGGCCACTGCCCAGGGATTTTCCTCGATAGCAACGACTTCGTGCAACCCGTGCGCCAGCGGCAGCGCGAAGGTGCCTACTCCACTATAAGCATCGAGCAAGCGCTGGCCTGGCTCCAGCGCCAGTCCGTTGCGCACCACTGCCAGCAACACCTCAGCCTGCGCGGTGTGCGTCTGAAAAAAGCTGTGGATGCCCAGCGCAAACACAATACCGGCCAGTTCCTCGTGCAACCGGATCAGTGGAGGGGTATCGAGGTTTGGATCACCGGCCTGCCAGGTTACGCCCGCCAATTGCGGCACGCGGGACTGCCATTGCGCTGCCACTGCTGGTAACGCCCCCGTACCATGCAATGCGGCAATCGCATAGCCATAGGCTGCGCTGGCACGCAGAACAACGTCGCTTACCGTTACAGTTGCCGTGGGTAACAATGTACGCAGACCGGCCAGCACCGTGTTCAACACCGGCAGCAAGAGCGGGTCGGCATCCAGATCAACGACGCGGCGCGAACCGGCGGCATAGTAGCCGATCTGCTGATTCTGTACGTGCAGGTGAGCGGTATTACGATAGTGCCAGGAATGCGCGGCGGGTAACACTGGCCGCACCTCGACATCGGTCAAACCTGCCAGGTGGGCCAGTTGCTCCTGTACAATCGCCTGCTTGAAGCGAATCTGGGCGTCATAGGCAATATGTTGCCACGGCATGTGATCGGCGGCGGGACAGCGCGGCGATACCCGCTCTGGCGAGGGGGTGAGTACCGCCACCACCTGGCCGTGGGCATAGCTTGATCGACGCTGGGATAACCGTACACGCACCCGCTCGCCTGGCAGTCCGCCCATCGCAAACACGACCTGCCCCTGCCAACGCCCGACTCCCGCCCCACCCTGGGCTATACCCTCAAGCTCAAGCTCAACTTCGTCACTCAAAGATTTCTTTGTTGACCAGTTCAATGTCCACCGGATACTGGCCGGTAAAGCATCCGGTGCAAAACCCACGGCTCCTGTGCCCAGTCACTTGAATCAACCCTTCCAGGCTCAAATAGGCCAGACTGTCCACCCCCAGATGCTCGCGAATCTCCTCGATACTCATACGATGCGCAATCAACTCAGGATAGGTCGCCATATCGACGCCGAGGAAGCAGGGATGGCGAATAGGTGGCGACGAGACGCGCATATGCACCTCACGCGCCCCGGCATCGCGCAGCAAGCGTACAATCGGCCCGCTGGTATTGCCACGCACGATGCTGTCATCAACTAGCACCACCCGCTGCCCGGCCAGGTTATCGTTCAGTGGATTAAACTTGAGCGCAATACCGACTTTGCGCAACTGGTCATCGGGCTGGATAAAGGTGCGGCCAATGTAGCGATTCTTAATCAACCCCTCACTATAGGGAATGCCCGATTCCTGCGCATAGCCAATTGCGGCCGGGATGGCGCTGTCAGGCACGGGGATAACCATGTCGGCCTCGGCCGGTGCCTCGCGTGCCAGTTGGCGACCCTGGGCGACCCGTGTTGCATGCAGCATGCGCCCCTGCAACATGCTGTCGGGACGCGCAAAATAGATATATTCAAACAGGCAGTGCGCCTGAGATGCCGGCATGCGCATCACCGTGCGCGGGCCTTCTTCGTCAATTGCAATAATCTCGCCCGGCTCAACATCGCGCACAAACGTCGCGCCAATTGTCGCCAGAGCGCAACTCTCCGATGCCACCACCCAGGTACTTCCAATGTTGCCCAGACAGAAGGGATGCAGCCCCCACGGGTCGCGCAAAGCATAGAGCGCCTGGCGCGTCAGCACGGCAACACAGTAGGCCCCCTCGGCACGGCGCATAAAATCCTGGAGTTTTGCTTCCCAGGTACTCCCGGCCTGCACACCGGCCAGCATCTGAGTGATCACTTCGGTATCGCTGGTACTCGTCAGGCCCACACCCCGGCGCAGCAACTCCTGCCGCAGCGTCGTCGCATTGGTGAGATTGCCATTGTGGCTCACGGCCAGTGGCCCCAGAACACTCTCCACCAGGAACGGTTGCGCATTCTCGATGCGCGAGGTGCCCGTGGTCGAGTAGCGCGTATGCCCAATTGCCATATAGCCATTCAGTGGACGCAGTTTGTCTTCGTTGAACACCTGCGACACCAGACCCATCTCTTTATGCACCTTGATGCGCCGCCCATCGGTAACGGCGATCCCGGCACTCTCCTGCCCGCGGTGCTGCAGGGCATACAGACCAAAAAAGGTTAAACGGGCAACATCAGCATCGTCCGAAACAATTCCAAAAACGCCACATTCGTGGGACGGCTTATCGTGTGCGTACAGATCATCAACAGCATACGTTGCGGTAGACACCAGCATTCCATCCATTTCTCACGAGTTTATTCTATTATGGATCACGATAATGAGCAGACCTGGATTGCACCATTTTTTCACAACCCCGGGCAATCCAATATGAGACTGGAATAGTTACGAAACGGTGCAACGCTATGTTGTACCGACTCAGGCTTCTATTTCAACTATAGAAAGTTTAGACCAACGATTATATTGGCATCCCGGCGCAAGCCGGGACAGAGCCAGACCCCGACGCAGACTGGAATCCAGTTCTGCACCACTAATGATTGCTACACGATAGAAGAATGTACTCTGCGCGTGAATAAGCGGTGGGTTCACCTGGAATCGGCAGTGTCCGGCCCGCACTTGCAGCACCGGTTCACATGACCCAGAACCTTATTCGCGCTAACACTTTATTGCAAGCAGAGCAGACGCGATCGCAACCTGATACTATAATAGTATAACACAGACTGATTTAATGCCTACGAGCTATCTCCTTACAGATGTGTTCGCTTTGTTCCTGGGAACACGGGCCGCGTGCCCGCACATGCGCGACGGAGGGCGGGACGCCCTCGCTCCCAGGTGTGCGCGTTCCCCCGAAAGGGAACAGCTATCTCCTTACGGCACGGATTTGCTCGGACGCTCTGTGTTCACCGATCTGGACGTGGTGCATCTCCTGGCTTGTCATTCCGATCTTCGCCAGTGCTAGCGATGCAAGCATACTGTACATTGCCAGAGCGATGCAGGCTGATAGTGTAGTATGATGATACGTTGATGGCTGTGGTTTTGCTCAAAAGCAGATCGTCCAGCAAAAAAGATGCACGGCGCTATGGGTTACGGTCTGTACGCTGTGCATCAATACCAGTCGATCGATTTTGATAGGGTGTAGCAAAAGAATGGTAGGAGGAGCATATGCTCGCGTCAATACGGTATCTCTTCTGGAATGATCACGAACTCAGGCTGCGGTCGTTGTGGCGCCTCGTCGGCCAGTTGTTCCTGGTGCTTGTTTTTTTAATCATCACTGTTATCTTTGTCATACTGCTTATTCAATCAACAACCGGGCAACTCGATATCAATAACCCGGTTTTCCTCTTGTTCAACAGTGCGGCCATGTTGCTGAGTATCACCGTCAGTGTCTGGTTGGCCGGGCGGTTTCTGGATCGACGACCATTCGCCGACTTCGGGTTGCATGTTGACCGCAACTGGTGGCTCGATCTGGCTTTTGGCATGGGACTGGGAGCCATCCTCATGCTCGGTATTTTCCTGGTGCAATGGGCAGCAGGGTGGATCACCATCAGCGGTATATTCTGGCGAGCCGAGCCACAACTGCCTTTTCTGCTGGCAATCCTACCACCTTTGTTCATATATCTCTTTGTTGGTTTTTATGAAGAACTACTCACACGGGGATACTGGTTGCGTAACCTGGCCGAAGGTCTCTATATGCCGCGTATTGGCCCACAGGCAGCGATAGGGCTGGCGTGGGTAATATCGTCGGCAGCTTTCGGGTTGCTGCATCAGGGGAATCCTAATGCAAGCATCATTAGCACTACGAATATTGCTCTGGCTGGATTGTTTCTCGGCCTGGGGTATGTGCTAACGGGTAGTCTCGCTATACCGATCGGTCTTCACATAACCTGGAATTTTTTTCAAGGCAATGTGTTTGGCTTTCCGGTCAGTGGTCTGCAATCTCGCGTCAGTTTTATTGGCATTGAACAGGGCGGGCCAACACTGTGGACTGGTGGTTTGTTTGGGCCAGAAGCGGGACTGTTGGGCATCCTGGCAATGATGGTAGGCAGTATCCTGACAATCATCTGGGTATGGCAACGCTACGGCCACATACACTTGCATAGCGCACTGGTACAGCCACCTGTGCGTCGTGCAGCGATGCCACATGTGCGCCAGTAAAGCACAGGACTGAGGCGGTGATCTGGTCAGGTTGCTTTTTTGCCTGCGGTAGGGTGGCAGCAGGCATTTCCAGCCGACCCTACTTCACCCGCATCCACCTGCAGTCCTTCTATTGTCAAACCTCTGGCTATCAGCGCGGTGATTTCCCGGTGACAGAGTATCTGGGTGATGTGTCGCTGGCACTGCCCTTCTCTGGCATAATGACCGAGAATCAGGTAGACTATGTCTGTGATCATGTACGGGCCAATCTAACACAGGCCCGTACGGTTGGCAGTGTGCTATGAAGGTGATTGACTGAAATATGAAACTTCTGATGCAACGACCATTGCGCTTGCACATGATGCTCAGAGTGGTCGTCGTGCTGCTGATTACCCTGACAATACTCTGGCTGACAGCCAGCTCCTGGCTGTCAGCATTGGGTTACTGGCTGATTATTGATGATGAGCCACGCCCAGCCGATGCCATTGCCGTTCTGGGTACCACTCCCGAACGCGCTACATATGGCATTCGTCTCTATCAGCAACAACTGGGGCGTGAATATTGGCACACTGGCGATGGATCGGTAAGCAGACCGCACGTGTTTCACGCTCAGGATGCGGCCCAACTGGCGCGTGAGCAAGGTATACCAGAGGCAGCAATCCATCTGCTGCCGAGTCGCAGTACCTGGCAAGATGGGCAGTCGATTGCTCGGCTGGCCCGTGAGCGGCATGCTGACAGTATCATTGTCGTGACGGATTGGTATCACAGCCGTCGCGCCATGTGTGTCATTCGTCAGCAACTGGAGGGTACGGGGATCGATGTATTCTATGCCATACCGCCGCTTACCGATTATCGGCCAGACAACTGGTGGCGGTTTTCACGCCTTCGTCGTGCTGTCCCTGACGAATATGGCAAACTTGTTTTTTATGCACTCCGTTATGGGTTGCAGATCTGGCGCTGTTAGCTGTCCACTCACGTCAAGCTGAGTATTGGTCTGCATCTCAACGGTGGAACGGTCGTGTATACCCGGCCCAGCCCGGACGCTGAAGCGTCGGGCGACTGTGCAAAGGCCACCTGCGTGGCCTGTGTGTCATACCAATCCGCTGTTCCATTGGCGTTATTCGTGCTATGCGTGGTTCCGTATCCGGTCAACCCAGATGCGCACCATCGTTGTGGCGGAGGTGAACCCGGATTGGTATCAGCCCGCGCTGGCGGGCTGCGCTCCCATGTCTGTCGCCCGCCTGTTCAGGAGCCGGGCACTCCCACCGCAGCCCACGCCGTGGCCCGCCCGTTCACCGGCCGGGCGCTCCTAATCGTCCGCGTAACGTTCTTCCTGCCAGGGATCAGCATTGTTGTGGTAGCCATATCGTTCCCAGAAACCCAGCCGATCTTCGGTCAAGAATTCCAACCCACGCAGCCACTTGGCGCTCTTCCAGAAATATTTGTTGGGCACGATCAGGCGCAACGGGTAGCCGTGTTCGGGATCGAGTTCCCGCCCTTCATAGCGATAGGCTAGCAGGGCGTCAGTTTCCAACAGCATCTTCAGCGGCACGTTCGCCGTGTAGTCTTGCTCACAATGGGCCACTACAAACTGAACGCCCGGCTTGAGGGCTGGAATGTGCTTGAGCAACTCACCAAACGACACGCCTTCCCAGGTAGTATTCAGCTTGCTCCAGCGCGTGACACAATGGATGTCGATGGTAATGCTGGTAGTGGGCAAGGCGCGAAAGGCGGCAAAAGAAAAACGAAATGGTGCTTCAAGTTCGCCCCAGATGCGGAGATCCCACTCCTGGGCGATATTCGCATAATGTGGCACGTCACCATAATGCAGCACGGGAAACTTCTCGGTGACATACTGACCGGGGGGGATACGATCGGCTGCGCTCTGGATAGTGCGTTCCTCTTCCTGGAATGCATCGGACATCGAGCAAACCTCCTGGCATACCAGCACAAGCATAGCTGGTATGTTTATAGATGATAGTACCTGTGATTGTCGCGTATCTTTATCACTGGACTGATATGCTGGCGTGATAGCTTGAGCCAGTCACGAGCCACCGACTGAAGCTGGTACGCCAGCAAGGGGACAGGTATTTGAAGCTCATAGCAGTGGCCCAGGTGCCTTTGAGCCACTGCTATCATAGTACCACGATTCAGGTATATGGAAGCCAGCCGTACCTACACGGTCGTATCCATTCGTGCCAGCCAGCGTTGCGGGTTGCGTATTTCTTCCAGGGTGGGCAGGTTCTCGGCCCGATCCCAGACGCGCCCGGCAAACTCGATGCCACGGGCGCTCACAATGGCATTGACAAAGGCTTCACCCTGCTGGTACTGAGCCAGTTTGAGATCCATCCCCGTGACACGATTAAACACTTGCTCGAGCAGCGTGCGTGTCTTCTGGCGTTGTGCCACTCGCTGTTCAATCTGCTCAAAACTCGGCAAGAGCTGGCGGCCAATGGCATTCATGATATGGTTGCTGTAGCCTTCGACCAGCGACATCAGTGCCTGTAGCTGGTCGAAGATTGCCCGCTGTTGTGGTGTGAGCATCACTTCGATCCAGTGACTGCTATTGCCCCAGTTCTGCACAATCCGGGTGATAAATGTCGCCAGGCCACCGCCCAGATTTTCAAGCTGGTCATTAAGCTGTTCAAAGTACTGGCGTAACAATCGATTAAAATGCACCCGTACCCAGGGATACGCCTCAAACTCAAAGGCGTGCGTTGTCTCGTGCAAGGCAATCCACAGGCGAAAATCCTCATCGTTCAAGCCCAGTTGGGTCTGCACACGGGCAATGTTTGGCTCGACGAAGTAGAGCGCACCGGGGGCCGCCGGGTCAGGTGAGAGCAGGCTCAGATCATACTGACCTAGCACACGTCGCCCCAGAAATCCGAGCAGCATCCCCATCTGCACACCGATCACCCGCCCATTGAAATCACCCATCAAAGTACCCAGTGGCCCCCGGACACCACCATTGCGTTCATAAATTTCCTCGATAGGCTGGAACAGTTGCTCAAAGGAGGCAAAGTTCGCTTCGAGCCATTCACGGCGATCAAAAACATACACACGACTGGCAGCCTGGGGTAAACTAACCCCCAGATACTGTTCAATCAGCGGCTCGCTGCGGGCCACCAGGTAGGAATATTGTTCACGGCGTAGCGCACGATCACGGATTGGAGCTTGCTCCCATTGAGAAACCCGCAATGCTACCTTGCGGGCCTGCTCCCAATCAATCAAGCGCCGCGGACGCTGTTGTTCCATCGTACGCACACGGTTTTCCATAAGATAACGCACACCAGCCCCGGCAACCACTCCCAGCAGGAGAATGGTTCCCAGACGGCGTAGATCATTTGTTGGCGGTGTCACAAAAAATATCCTTTCGTTTCGTACCAGGCGTTTTGTTGTGTTCGATCATAGAGAGAAAGAGCAGTTCTAATTTAGCAGTGTACCACGCCCATAGCATGCTGTCCAACTGTACAGGGTGACATGTAGGATTTTTGCAGGATTGTACCGTGGCTGGTTACACTCTACCTGAATACCTGCCTTCTAGATCCGAAAGGGTTGCTCAACGTCGTTGACCCGCACGATGTATTCACCCGGTGGAAAATCACCCTGTAGCTGAATGGTTTCGACCACGGGTTCAATGACCTGAATACACATCGCATCGGTCAGTCGCCGGGTCGTCATTGTTACCGTGATCGTAGTATCCTCACGCTCCTGGCGTATCTCGCTCAGCGATGTACACCCATCGGGTAGCGTACCAGATACTTGCACCCGCACTTGCGGCGGAAACGACTCGGCAATCTGTACCTCGATGTGATCCACCTGAAGCAAGCCTGGCTCGCCGGGGCTGGCTGGTGCATCATGATCTACAGTGTTGCCACAGGCTGTGAATGCCAGGGCTATGACGATCAGTATGACATATTTTGACATGATCCCTCTCCTCTTCATCATCAGGCCAGAACTGCTTGCCGACATACGTCCTGTCCAGAGCAACGCCCGCCGCGTGAGTCGCAGATCAGCAACCTTGACCACCCACCACATATGTTGTGTATAACACGTGCAATAATTGTGCCTCTAGCTGGTACTACACCGAGACTTCCCCGGAAAGAGATTGCGCGGGGCGAAGATCCTCTAATATCTCCTTTCTGGTGCGCCCCCCGTATCCCCGTCGAGACGCAGTCTCGTTGTAATACTGGAATAATCATGGTACTCTATGGTAAGAGTAACCATTCAGGGGAACGTTCGCCAGCGGGGGTTGCGGTGGCCGCAGGCCCCCGCGAAACCCCGGGAACCTCCTGGCGGGGCACTGCCCCGCCAAACCAACCCACCTGAACGGTTACATGGTAAGATGTCGCTACAATACGATGCTGCGTTTTTGTATCTTTGTGTGAATAATGTTCAGCGCTCTGTGGAGCTAGAGACAGCTACGGTAGACATCAACATCCAGCAATTGAGTGTCACCTATGCCACGCACAACGGTAGCATTCCGGCCTTGCACGACCTCTCGTTAACAGCACGGTCGGGTGAGTTTGTGGCAGTGATTGGCCCCAGCGGATGTGGCAAGAGTACCCTGTTGCGGGCCGTGGGTGGCTTGATTCCGCCTACAAGTGGCACGATTACGGTGGGTGGTGTTGCGCCCGATACTGCCCGCCGTCAACGACGCATCAGCTTTGTCTTTCAAAAGCCGGTGCTGCTCCCCTGGCGCACGGCACGTCAGAATGTCGAGGTGCCGCTCCAGATTGCGGGATGGACGCGCTCGCGGCGGGTGGAGACAGCCCAACGCATTTTGCAACTGGTAGGCCTGGAGGCCTTTGCCGATGCCTACCCGCATCAACTTTCGGGTGGCATGCAGCAGCGAGTCGCATTGGCGCGGGCACTGGTACTTGAGCCAGCCGCGCTGCTCCTCGATGAGCCGTTTAGCGCCCTGGATGAACTGTCCCGCGAACGGTTGCATGTGGAACTGCTGCGCATCTGGGAGCTGACTGGCGCAACGGTGCTATTTGTCACGCATGCACTGACCGAGGCGGTGTTTCTCGCCGACCGGGTGCTGGTGCTGTCAAGCAGCCCTGGTACAATAGTGACTGAAATCCCAATCAAACTGGCACGCCCGCGCACGCTTGCATTACTGGAGCAGGAAGATTTTCTCGACTATGTCATCCTGGCTCGGCAGGCATTGCGCCGTGGGCAGGAAGAGGCAAAAGCTTTGACATATTGAGATGAACCTACATACGATGCAAAAGGACGAATACCGCCGCTCTTTCCGCCGCTACAGCACTGCGCTGCTGATGTTTGGAGCGGTTTTGATCTTTTTGGAGTGGGGCATGCCGGCGTTGGGCATCCCGGCTTTCGTTTTGCCCGCACCCTCGCGTGTTCTCGGACGTATGCTTGATCCAGAAAACGATCTGCTCTTTCACTTCGGCATTACCGCGCTGGAAGGTGTCAGTGGCTTTATCGTGGGCAGCCTGGCTGGCTTCGTGCTGGCGGTAACGTTTGTTCATGTGCGCGCAATTGAGGATGCGCTCTATCCGTGGGCGGTGGTATTACAGACCGTGCCGCTGGTGGCGATTGCGCCGCTGCTGGTGATCTGGTTTGGCAATGGTATCCTGGCGCGGATCGTGATGTCTGCCCTGTTTACGTTTTTTCCAGTGCTGGTCAACACGACGCGCGGCCTACGCCGGGTAGATCGGGCCACCATGGATCTGTTGCAATCGTATGCGATCACGCGCTGGCAACTGTTCTGGATGCTCCGCATGCCGAACTGCCTGCCATTTCTCTTTACCGGTCTGAAGATTGGCTCGACGCTGGCGATTATTGGCGCAATTGTGGCCCAGTTTGCCGGTGCCGGGCAAGGGCTTGGTTTTGTCATTACCATTTCGACCTATTTTCTCCAGACAGATCGCGCTTTTGCCGCCATCACCGCCGCGGCTGTGCTTGGCATGAGTATGTACTGGCTGATCATCGGTCTAGAGCGCTGGCTTATTTTTTGGGAAGAACTGGGATGATACGCTCATAGGATCAGGACTGACGCCGTCGCTTGAATCAACGTTCCTTCGACTACGCTCAGAGCTTGCCCTGAGCGCAGTCGAACGGGACAAGCTTTTTCGCCTACGGCCGCGTGGAAAGACTCTGTTTTTCTCTCTCCCTTTTCAAGGGAGAGAGAAAACAAAAAAGTACCGCTCTGCCCCATTCGGCTTCGCTCAGAGCCTGCCCTGAGCGTAGTCGAAGGGGTAAACTCCGGCGAAAAGGCGCGGTGACCAGACCACGGCGTATGTCCTGAGGATATTGCAGAGGAGTTTGTATAACCATGATGAATGGTACAATGTATAGATGGCTATTGATTGGACTGACGTTGCTATTGCTTATCGGCAGTGCCGGATGTGGTGCTGCGCAACCAGAACCCGCTTCTGATCTATCTGTCGCAGCAGATCAGCCTGAAGTGCGCACAATTTCGATGCGCCTGCAATGGTTTCCACAATATCAGTTTGCGGGCTATATCGTTGCGCTGGTCAAGGGCTATTATGAAGAGGCTGGCCTGGATGTCACGCTACATCCTGGCAGTCCCGACTTTGTGCCCTTGCCGCTGGTGGCGAGCGGTGCCGATACCTTTGGCAGCACCGGTGCAGATACGATCTTTCTGGCGCGTGAGCAGGATATTCCAGTCGTGGCGCTGGCTACCTGGTTTCAAACCAGCCCGGTGGGTTTTATGGTACATAGTGATGCCGGGATTAAGGGGCCACAGGATTTTGAAGGTCGAACCGTGGCCGTTTTCTATGGTGATAATGTTGAAACTGAGTACCGGGCTTTGCTGGCAGCGGCGAATGTTGATCGTGCGCGAATTAACGAAGTGCCGGGTACCTTCAACATCGAGCCGTTTTTGAGTCGCCGAATTGATGTCTGGCCGGTCTATATCACCGATCAGCCGTTTCTCGCTCGTGCGCAGGGGGCCGAGGTAGATTTGATTCTGGTGCGTGACTATGGTGCCAATTTGATGGGGGATGTGCTGTTTACGACTGAAGATTTTGTGACCCGTAATCCGATCACGACTCAGGCGTTTGTGAGTGCTACCTTACGCGGTTGGGATTTTGCCATCAATAATCTCGAAGAAACGGTAGCATTAATTGCAGAATATAACCAGGAGCTTACCCGCGAACACCTGTTGTTTGAGGGTACCGAGACGATTCAATTGCTGCAATACGGCGCTGGGGCTACCTGTCCTGGTTGGAATGATCGGGCGGCGTGGCAAGCCCAGCAAGCGTTGCTCACCGATCTGGGTCTGCTCACGACCAGCATTCCGTTGGAGGAAGCGTTGCGCAGTGAATTCACAGCAGCCTATTATCACGAACAGGGCATCGAGTGTCCCGCAGAATAGTTACGCTACACACCGTGTGTATGTTCTGTCAGTTGCAGGACTTACGCGGTCGTGTAAAACAGACGTCTTTTTTCGCCTGCGGCAGTGTGGAAGCAACGCTTTCTTTCCCTCCACATTTTCGCCGAAGGCGAAAATGTGGAGGGAAAAACAGACCAAGTACCGCTTTGCCGAAGGCGAAACCCTTCTGGTGATGAACGACCACGTAAGTCCTGTCAAGTTACACGACTCAGACGGTCGTTCCAACCAAACGTCTTTTGTGCCATTTGGACTAGAAAGGAGCCTGAGCATGCTTGTCGATGATGCCCGCGCCATTCTCCATGAATGGGTACAATCCGAAAGCTTGCGCAAGCACTGTGAGGGCGTGGCGGTGTGTATGCGCCACTTTGCCCAGAAGCACGGTGCTGACGCAGACTTGTGGGAGGCGGTCGGATTGTTGCACGACATGGACTACGAGCGCTATCCCAACCTGGAAGTCAGTGAGACCGGCCACCCCTTCGTCGGGGTAGCCTATCTGCGTGAGCAGGGGTGGAGCGAGGAAGTCTGTCGCGCCATACTCAGCCATGCCACCTACAGTGGTGTGACACGCGAGACAGCGCTGGAGAAGACGCTGTATGCGGTTGATGAGTTAAGCGGGTTTGTCACCGCTGTGACGCTGGTGCGCCCCGACAAAAGCATCCACAGCGTCAATGTCTCTTCGGTGCGCAAAAAGCTCAAGGATAAAGCGTTTGCGGCCAAAGTGAACCGCGAGGATATTAAGCAAGGCGCAGAGGAACTGGGCTTGCCGCTCGAAATGGTTATCCAGGACGTGATTACGGCCTTGCAGTCCGAGGCCGAGCGACTAGGGATAGGCTAGATTAGGAGATTAGGTGACGGTCATCTTTAAGATGACCGTTACCTTGACCGTCATCTTAGGTGACGGTCATCTTTAAGATGACCGTCACCTTGACCGTTGCAGGAAAAGCCTATGCGCATACTTGGGATTGACATTGGTGGTACCTTTACCGATTTTGTGCTGCTGCGTGATGGTCAGCTTACCATTCACAAGCTGCTCAGTACTCCCGCCAACCCGGCGCAGGCGCTCCTGGATGGGGTGGCGACGCTGGGTTCCTCGCCGACGATCGTCCATGGCACAACCATCGCCACCAACGCGCTGTTGGAGCGGCGCGGCGCTCGTACGGCCTTGCTGACAACGCATGGCTTTGCCGATGTGCTGGTGATTGGGCGCGGCACCCGCCCGTCCCTCTACGACTTGCACGTCCAGCGCCCACCGCCGCTCGTTCCCGCTCCATGGCGGTTCGAAGTTGTGGAACGCATCGCCGCCGATGGCAGTGTCCTCACTGCGCTGGATACGGCAACGCTCACTACCGCCATCCAGCGCTTGATCGCCGATGATGTTGAGTCGGTCGCGGTCTGCTTCCTGCACAGCTATGCCAACCCGACTCACGAGGAGCAGGCCGTAGCTGCCCTGGAAGCCGTGTGTCGTGCGGATGGCCGCCCGCGCTTCTTTGTCTGTCGCTCGTCGGCGGTGCTGCCCGAATACCGCGAGTACGAGCGTACCAGCACCACGACCGTCAATGCCTACGTTGCACCTGTCCTTGATCGGTACCTGTACCATCTAGAGCAGGAGTTGAGCGCACAGGGTGTGGCAACACTGCGCATTATGGCCTCTGATGGCGGTAGTATGTCGGCCAGTGTCGCTCGCCGACTGGCCGCACGCACAACGTTATCAGGGCCAGCGGGTGGTGTGGTGGGTGCGCTCGGTGTGGCGCGACAGGTGGGCGTATCGCGCATTATCAGCTTTGATATGGGCGGTACCTCAACCGATGTGGCGCTGTGTGATGGCACGTTGCCGCAAACCAGCGCCTCAAACGTGGGTGACATGCCGGTGCGTCTGCCGAGTATTGCCATCCATACCGTCGGGGCTGGTGGCGGCTCACTGGCGCGGCTGGATGCCGGTGGTGCGCTACGAGTCGGGCCACAAAGTGCAGGGGCTGATCCGGGGCCAGCCTGCTATGGGCGCGGCGATCAGCCCACCGTTACCGATGCCAATCTGCTACTGGGGCGGCTGCGCACCGAGGCCTTTCTGGGCGGAGCAATGACCCTCGATGCAGCGCGGGCCAGGTCTGTGCTGACACCGCTGGCCGATGATCTGGGCATGGACGTGGCGACGGTGGCGCTGGGCATCGTGCGCATTGCCAACGCTGCCATGGAGCGGGCTATTCGGGCTATATCGGTTGAACGCGGCAAAGATCCGCGCCACTACGTGCTGGTAGCCTTTGGTGGTGCCGGCCCGCTGCACGCCGCCTATCTTGCCGCTGCATTAGGGATGCAGCGGGTGCTGGTGCCACGGTATCCCGGCGTCCTCTCGGCACTGGGCATGCTCATGGCCGACATTACCCGCGACTACGTGCAGTTTCTGGCGCATGCGCTGGACACGCTGGCACCAGAGGTGCTGGCACAGCATATGCAGCGCATGGCGACTCAGGGCTGGGAGGATCTCCGCCACGACACCAACGATGCGCTCACTATGCGCGCTGACTTCACGCTTGACCTGCGTTACACGGGTCAGTCGCACGAAATCAGCACACCGCTCGCCACCTGGACACAGGCGAATGATCAGGTGGCAGTACTGGCCGTTGATCGGGCGCTGCTCCAGGCCGTTGCCGAGCGCTTTCATGCGCTACACCAGCAGCAGAGCGGGCATGCGCTACCAGCACATCCAATCGAAGTCGTTGCGCTGCGGCTCAAGATGATCGGGACGCTTGAACCAGCGCCGTGGGCGACGATTGCTGCATCAGGCGAAGATCGTTCATCCATTGCGCTCACACGTGCTGCCACGACACAACCGGGCACGGCTTCCATCACCATCCAGGCTGCGCTTGACCCGCAGTCGGCAGAGATGCAGCTAGCGCGGCTCTATGAACGAGCCAGTCTGCAATGCGGCGACACGATCGCCGGCCCGGCGATTGTCACGCAACTCGACGCCACGACCGTTATTCCACCCGGTTGGAGCGCAGAAGTTGTGACCCATGGGCATCTGTTGCTCACCCGTCTGGGATAGGGCATTACGAGGAAGGTGGCTGTCATCTGCAAAGATGACAATCACCTTGATAGTCGAGGAAGGTGGCTATCATCTGCAAAGATGACAATCACCTTGATAGTCGAGGAAGGTGGCTATCATCTGCAAAGATGACAGTCACCTTGATAGTCGAGGAAGGTGGCTATCATCTGCAAAGATGACAGTCACCTTGATAGTCGAGGAAGGTGACTGTCATCTGCAAAGATGACAGTCACCTTGATAGTCGAGGAAGGTGACTGTCATCTGCAAAGATGACAATCACCTTGATAGTCGAGGAAGGTGGCTATCATCTGCAAAGATGACAATCACCTTGATAGTCGAGGAAGGTGGCTATCATCTGCAAAGATGACAATCACCTTGATAGTCGAGGAAGGTGACTGTCATCTGCAAAGATGACAATCACCTTGATAGTCGAGGAAGGTGGCTGTCATCTGCAAAGATGACAATCACCTTGATATTGTCCCTCTCTTCCCTCCACTGACGGGTTGATCACCAGCCCTTGTCCCCACTTCGTTGTGATGCGGAATGGATTCGTAAGGGGCGGCGCACGGCCGTGCGCCCCCTACGGGTGTACCAGGACGCCACAAGACAGGCCCCGTGTGCCTGACCCTACCGCAAAAAACCGACCCGTGAATGGGACACCAGCCATGCAAACATCGCCCGCCAGCCACCGAGAATGAGCAGAGTGGAAGCAAAGGTGACTATTGCGAAGGAAACCGGTATCCCACGCCACAAGAACAATGCCCGCAGCACCAGGCCGACCGGACACGCCACCAGCCAGGCCAGCGTCGTGCGTTGCAGCATCACCCGTACCAGTGGCGCTCGCTGCTGTGGCTCGCTGGGATTGCTGGTGAGCCGTCGTTCATCACGATAGACCTTGAGCCAGGGGGCAACGGCGAACCAGCCCAACAAGAAGGGTGCGGCAGTGTTGATCACCTCGAACAGGGCGCTCAGACCGGCAGCCGCACCATGGCTGCGCCGCCCCAGATCGGCGAAAATCAAAAAGGCCAGAATATCGCCCAGCACCAGCGTTATCACATATCCGCGCTGCCCCAGGTGGGGCTGAGCAGCAGACGCATCGGGTTGAATATGCTCCATGATCGATCATCCTTTCTCTTGAGCGGTGGAGCGTTCAAGCGTTCAAGCGACCTGAGCGGGGGAGCGGTGGAGCGTTCAAGCGTTCAAGCGACCTGAGCGGGGGAGCGGTGGAGCGTTCAAGCGTTCAAGCGACCTGAG
>CALANA010000284.1 GCA_937925925.1 uncultured Chloroflexales bacterium
TTGTCCACCGCCCCAGAATACAGTACAATCACCGCATGTCCAATTCATCTGTAGATACGTCTGAATCGCGTTCCTATCCAATCATCGGGGCAATCAGGTTGGCCGCGACGCCTCGTGCGGCGCTCCGCGCAGATCCAGGCTCGATGCTGGCGCTGCTGTGGACTATCGCGGTTGCGCTCCTGTTGTTCACGCTGCTGCATCAGCGTGGCTTTGATGATCCCTATATCACCTATCGTTATACGGTCAATATTGCCCAGGGGCATGGCTTTGTCTACAATCATGGCGAGCGCGTCCTCAGTACCACCGCGCCAGGCTATGCGCTGCTGCTGGTGCCGGCCGCGTGGCTCGGTCTGCCCATACCGCTGGTCAGCAATGCACTCGGATGCCTCAGCCTGGCGCTGGGTGGATTGGCATTCTGGTTGCTGGGGAAGACCTGGAAGACATATCTTCTAGGCAGCGTTGGGTTGATCCTGTATCCGCTGTGTCCGTTGCTGCTACCAACGCTCGGTGCAGAAACATGCCTTTATGTCACGCTGGTGCTATACGGGTTTCTCTTTTATGCCCGTGGGCAGTTGAACGCTACTGCGCTTATGCTGGCAGCGGCTATTCTCGTACGCGCCGATGCGGTGCTGGCTGGAGCCGTTATGGGCTTGCATTTTCTGATCGAGCGTCGCTCGCCGTTCCCCTGGCGGGCGCTGATTATATGCGCTATGCTGCTGCTGCCCTGGTTTGTCTTTGCCTGGCTCTATTTTGGCGCACCGCTGCCGGTGACACTGGGGGCCAAGCAGCGCCAGGGGATGATGGCGATCAGTCAAGGGTTCTTTGAGGGATTGCTGGCGTTATTGCGCGGTTACTGGCGTATGCCGTTCTATCATCTGCATGTTCTGGTTGGCCTGACCGGGTTGATCGCGGTGCTGGCGCGGCGGCCAGCCTGGGCGATCTTGCAGGCATGGAATGGCGTATACATTGCAGCCTATACTGCGCTGGGGGTGACACGCTATTTCTGGTACTACGGCCCATTGGCAGTTGGAGTCGTCGTCCTGATAGCGACTGGCGTGATGGTGGTCTATCGTCTGACCCGCCGCGTCTGGCGTAATGGGTGGGCACAGATCGGGATAGCGGTGTTGCTGCTCGCCCTGTTTCTGCCACAGGCATATGCGCTGTATGAACTGAGCCGTGTCAACGACCAGCGCTTGCCGATCTACCGGACGGTGGGGCAGTGGTTGTATGACCAGACGCCAGAAGAAGCCAGTGTAGGCACGCTGGAAGTGGGGATTATCGGTTATTATGCCCAACGGCACATGATTGACTTTGCGGGTCTGATCCAACCAGAGACGGCACTGCAACTTGGCGCTATGACGACATATGAAGATGCGGCGCGGTGGTCATTTGAACACTTTCGGCCCGATTATCTGGTACTCCAGGAGGGGCACTTTTCGCTCCTGAAACAGGATGCTGCATTTCAAGCGCACTGTCGTCCCCGCGAAACCTTTGAGCATGCACAATATCGTGGCCGGCTGGTGGTGTATGAGTGTGCCTGGCGCTCAATTTCTGGTAAACACCAGGGCGCTAACGCCGCCGCACCAGCACCCGATCGCCCTCGCGGCTGGCCTTGATATTGCTGCTGCCCCGCAGCGCCACCGGCAACAGAATATGCCGTCGATATGGCCCGACACTCACAATTAACTCATCACCGCTCAACGTCAGACGCAATGCCTCACGACGCAGGCCCGGCAAATCAATGGCAATAAATGGGGCATCGTTGTTGCATTGCTCAATGGCTGGTACCGTGATATAGCGCATATCTGGCTGATGGTCGGCATACAGCGCCGTGCCCAGCGCTGCCAGCGCTGCCAGTGCCGCCGTACCGGCAACGTCGGCATGCCATGGCAACCGCAGCAAGGGACGCAGTGGCCAGATCTCCGTCGCGGCCACCGTCACTGCGTGCTGTGACTGCACCAGCGGCACCAGTTGCGCATCCACCATATCGTCTGGCAGGAGCGGCCCGGCCACCAGCGCCTCAACCGTTAACCCGTGCAATTGCAACGCCGGGATCGCCAGCCGCGCTTCCTCCAACGCGACTGCATCTGGTCGCAGCACATAGCGAATGGTCGTGGTGCGGCCATCCAGCACACTATCGCGGATATCTTCCAGTTGCACCCGCGCCGCCTGTAGCTGATCAAACCAATCAAAGGGGAGCAACGCCAGCGGCACCAGGGCCTGACCCGGTGACGCGCTATTACGACCAGGGTCGCGATCAAGGCCAAACAACAATCGCACGCCCCAGCGAAAACTATCCGGGAGCGACAGTGTGCGCAATAGCATATCGTGCGGCCCGGCATCGACAATCAGCAGATCATAGGCGGCCACCCCATCACGACGCTGCTGCTGCTGACGCAGTTGCTCCAATCCCAGCAGCACATCCAACCCTGGGACTAGCGGCAACTCATCGTCGCCAATCGCCAGCTTCATCCCGAAACGTCCGCGCATTTGTTCCCACAGCACGCTCACCTGGTGCGAAACATCCAGAGTCCACACACTCAGGTTGGGGGTGATCGACACGGGCGTTCTGGCATTCCCTGTGCCGAACAGGGTACTCAGGCTGTGCGAGGGGCCAATACTCACCACCAGCGTTCGTTGACCGGCGCGCGCCGCTGCCGTCGCCGTTGCTGCCGCTGCCAGGCCAATCCCCTGACCACCATTGCCGGTAAAAAGAAGGGTTCGCATTGTTCGTTATCCATACTTATTGATATAGTACTCCAATGAGACGTACATGTTCATCCTCAAGAGAGCATGCCCGCCTGAGAGCGCAGGCAGCGTGCCCGCACGTGCGCGATGGCGGGCGGGACGCCCGCGTTTCCAGGCAGACGCCCCTCCCGATCAGGCGCAGAGGGCGAGACGCCCTCCCGCCCAGGCGGACGCCCACGCTCCCAGGCGCACCATGCGGGCGGATAGGACGCCCGCGCTCCCAGGCGGACGCCCACGCTCCCAGGCGCACCATGCGGGCGGGTAGGACGCCCGCGCTCCCAGACGGACGCCCTCCCGCCCAGATGGACGCCCACGCTCCCAGGCGCACCATGCGGGCGGGTAGGACGCCCGCGCTCCCAGACGGACGCCCTCCCGCCCAGACGGACGCCCGCGCTCCCAGACGCACCATGCACGCTGGCGACCGAGCGTACCTCCATATGTGAACAGGTACCAACGAGACTTCCCTTTGACCGTAGCGGCATTGTATGCAACGCCTCTACTCCAAAATCCCCTTTCTGCTGCGGTGCGTCTTCGCCGCACCAGAAAAAGAACATGTGCGGGGGCCTGCAGCCCCCGTTCCCCGCCGCGACGCAGTCTCGTTGGAATAATAGTCTTCCCATGTTCACCAGAAAACGTCCAGCGTTGATCACGCAACGGAGAGGAGCTACCCGTGTTATTACCCTGTCGCTGGAGCGATCTGTCAGCCAGTGGTGATCATAGTGTAACATGTTTTTCCAGCCAACTGCCAGATATGGTACAAATGTGTCATACCAACCTGGCACCAGGACTGCTATAATACGTATGGTGGCGGTTCGCGCTTGTACTGGCACAACACCCTGTTGCATCGTCTTGTGTGCCGCGAGTCGTTGATCATCACAATAAGGAGATACTGCATATGACAGATACATTAGGTCAACAGACGATTGACACTTTTCTCAATGAATTAGCATCAAGCGCACCCACACCGGGTGGCGGCAGCGTAGCGGCGCTAACCGGCGCGATGGCGGCTGGCCTGGTGAGCATGGTGTGCGCGCTGACTATCGGCAAAAAGGCGAATGCCGATTTCGAGGAGGAAGCTCGTTCTATTCAAGCCCAGTCTGAGGAGTTACGACGCGAATTCCAAAGCCTGGCGCAGGACGATATTGAGATTTTCAAGCGTCTCTCAGCAGCCTACAAGTTGCCGAAAACCACTGCTGCCGATGCCGCCAGTCGGAAAGCAGCCATCCAGACCGTCACCCGCCATGCGACCGAGATCCCGCTGCGGGTTGCACGTGCCGCAACAATGCTGCTGCCGTTCTGCACCACGCTGGCCAACCGTTGTGGGCGGCTCCTGGTGAGCGATATTGGGATTGCCACCATCCTGGTACGCTCTACCGTACAGAGTGCCTTGCTGAATGTCGAGATCAATCTGACCAGCCTGGAAGATCAAATCTATGTGCGCGAGGTACGAGCGCAAATGGAAGATCTGTCAATTGGCCTGTCAGATCAGACACGCGGCATCCTTGAAATTGTGCGCACACGGATTAATCAGTAGCAGACCGCTCTAGTAAGCAGGTTACAGAGATCGACAAGAGCATGTGAAGATGCATGGAGGTGGGCGAGCAGGCGGCAGGGTCGTTTATTCTGTTCGCTTTGTTTTCCCATCTCGTTGCCTCTGCAGAGAGCCTGTAACCTGTAACCAAACATGTATATGACAGCAACTATTCTTGATGGACGCGCACTTGCTGAGGAGTTGCGCACAGAACTACGGGCCGATGTGGATGCATTTATGGCGCACTACCAGACGGTACCGCAACTGGCGGTGGTGCAGGTGCAGGGCGATGCTGCTTCGGATCGCTATGTGCGGAACATCCGCAAGCTCTGCAGTACCATGGGTATGCAATTTCACCTGACACATCTGCCACCGGATGTCACTCAGGCGATACTTGATAATGCTATTCAGCAGTTAAGCAACGATGCTGCCGTGCATGGCGTCCTCATTCAAATGCCCCTGCCCGCGCCGCTCTCGGCAGAACAGGCTGTGATGCACCTCGATTATCGCA
Organism: uncultured Chloroflexales bacterium; assembly: GCA_937925925.1. Taxonomy (GTDB): domain Bacteria; phylum Chloroflexota; class Chloroflexia; order Chloroflexales; family Chloroflexaceae; genus CAKZQX01. The sequence goes on from CALANA010000284.1 coordinate 4,791, forward strand.
AAGATGTCGATGGTATTCATCCCATTAGCGCGGGCTTGATCGCCCAGGGACGCCTGGCGCTCGTGCCTAACACCCCCGCTGGTGGCATGGAACTGTTGCGGCGGTATGGCATTCCGATCGCGGGCAAGCGCGCAGCGGTTGTGGGGCGCAGCGCCGTCGTGGGGCGACCAATGGCGGCGCTGCTGCTGCATGCCAACGCGACGGTGACGATCTGCCATTCACACACCCATGACCTGACCTCCGTGTTGCGTGAATGCGACATTGTGGCGGTGGCCGCTGGCCGTCCTGCATTGGTGACGGGCGCGATGCTACGACCAGGTGCAGTCGTGATTGACTTTGGCATCAATGTCCAGCCCGATGGCAGCATTGTGGGCGATGTCGAATTTACCAGCGCAGTAGCGGTTGCCAGCGCGATTACGCCGGTGCCCGGCGGCACCGGGCCAGTCACCAACGTCATGCTGTTGCGGAGTGTCCTGACCACCGCCCGCAACCAGTTGTCTCTGCAAGAACCATGAAAATACTCGTGCTTGGCAGCGATGGGCGCGCCCACGCGCTTGTCTGGAAACTCTTCAGCAGCCCTCAATCCGAGCAGATTATCTGCGCACCCGGCAATGGTGGCACCGCCCAGCTTGCCCTTCAGACCGACCTGAACCCACAGAATCCCGCCGAGGTTGCACAATGGGCGTTTGATGAAAACATTGACCTGATTGTGCCCGCCAGCAGTGAGTCGCTCTGGCTGGGGCTGGTCGATGAAGTTGTCGCTATGCATCTGGGTGTCTATGGCCCATCGCAACGTTCAACGCAACTTGAGCAGAGTCGTTGCTATGCCAAAGAGTTTTTGCTGCGCTACAACTTACCGACCGCACCTGGACGGTCGTTTACGAATATCACCACGGCCGAGAAATATCTGGCGGCGCAATCGCTCCCTATTGTCGTTAAAGCCGACCATCCCGCTGTGGGGGATGGGATCTATGAGGATCGTTATGCCGCACTTTCCGCACTACACGAGCTTTTTCACACCAAACTGGTCGAAGGCCAGAATAACGGCGTGGTGATTGAGGAGTTTCTGCCTGGTGCGCGGGTTATCTTTTCAGCCTTCACCGATGGCCGCACCACGATCTCGTTGCTGCCCACCCGACTGTATGACCGCCTGGAAGAAGGCAACCAGGGGCCGATTGCGCCGGGTATGGGTGCCTATACCAGCACCTCTGCCTATGCCCATAAATTGTCTACCTACTTGAATCAGCGGCTCATGATGCCGCTGGTTGCCGCCCTGGAACGCGAGAATTTGCCCTACTGGGGTATCCTGGGCATTGACTGCATTATCACCGAGCGCGGGCCGCGCATTATTGCGCTCCGCTGTAACTTGCGCGATATGGAGGCGCAGGTGGTGCTACCCCGTCTGGAGGATGATCTGCTGCCGATTATTGAAGCTATGATCACCAGACGGCTGGATCGGGTGCCGCCGTTGCGTTGGCGCGATGAAGCCAGTGTGGGTATCGGGCTGGTGGTACAGGGCTATCCCCATCATTTCGCCGTCGGTGGGCCGATTCACGGTCTGGTTGATGTTGATCCCGGGGTCTTGATCTTTCATGATCAGACTCACAATCCAGCCGGCCTGCGCTATCATTCCGGCATGCACCGTCAAACGACTCCTCTGCTTGGCACATTCCTTGGTGGCGGGGGCAAACATATGACGGTGACCACCACGGGTGGTCACGTCTTAACGGTGGTGGCGCTGGCAGCCACGCTGTATGGCGCTCGCGGTCGGGCACTGGTCAACGCCGAGCGCATCACCTTTCCCGGTCGCTACTATCGCAGCGACATTGCCGAACGCGAATTTTCATAGATTCGGGATGCTGTCAAAGCCATACATCCGCCGTGCGCTTCGCCAAATCTGCGGTACAATGATTTGCCAGGATCATCCTGGAAGAAAGTACGCACCTGTTGAGTCTCACGCCCACAACATCTTCTGGTTCGTCTTCCCCTTACGCATGTTCGGACGGATGCGGTGGGCAGCCGCGGTCGCGGCTCGTCCGCGGCTGCGGACACAGGACATACGTGTGGTGCCCCCTTTTCGCCGAAGGCGAAAAGGGGGCACCACAAAGAGCAACAGAATCGCTCTGCCGAAGGCACCCCCCCTTGCGGGGGGGGAGGGAATGGGGAGGAACGACTGTGTATCGCGTGTGCATGACCAGAACATACGGAAGGGTCACGTCGAAACGGGATCATAGCTCTGTTATGGTACCACAATCAACTCGCCCCACATCCCCGAACCATAGTGCCCAGGTACTGTAGAGACATAAATGTATGTCCCCGGTGCCGGTGCAGTAAAGGTGATTGTATCGCTCGTAATCGTTCCTGGTGACAGCAACTGGCTGCGTGCAAGCACCAGCGAGGTATCGGCGGGGAGGTACTCTGCCTCCTCACCCGCTGCCGCGGCCTCCTCATCAAAAGCAGCTGCGACCGCTGGATCATCGGTATTGAGCAGAATCCAGTTATGCTGATGAATCGTCGAATCGTTGGTGAACCTCACCGTAATCTGCTTGCCGGTAGGGATTGGCCCCAGTTGTTTTTTGTCAAACAGCAACTGTTCACCCTGGTTCGCAATCGCCAACGTAGTCATCGGCATACCCTGAGTATCTGTTGTCTCCCCCGTCGTGCCGGGTACCGATACCGGCGTTGCCACCGGTGCCGTGCTGCCACCAGAGCGACTCTGACCACAGGCGGTCAGCAGCAACGCCATTAGCATCACCAGGCTCGTCAGTACCAACCGTGCATTTTGCACCATACTCCTCATAGCTTCATTTCCTTCCATACATACATCTGATATTCTTGCGACATTGAATGTAACCGTTCAGGGAAACGTTCGCCAGCGGGGGATGCGGGGGCCGCAGGCCCCCGCGCAACCCTTAGAACCTCCTGGAGGCGGCACTGCTCCTCCAAACCAACCCACCTGAACGGTTACACATTGTATGGCAATTATCCTACGAATGGGAGCTTTGTCAAGGTGAGATCAGACGGGGGGCCAGGGGATATTAGGGCCGGGGCCGGGGGCTGGATAGACCCTCGTTTTTACTAACGTATCAAGCCGCCGCCGGAACGCACGCATCTCCGCTCGATCCAATAAACCGGCTAGCGACTCTGCCAGGCTATCTTGACGATCGAGACGCTGTTGCAAACAAACCAGCGCCGTTGTAATCTCTGCGGGAAGGGGTTGTCCAACAAAATCCCACAAAACCGTGCGCAGCTTATACTCATGATGAAAACAAATACCATGATCAATCGCCCACAGGCGGCCATCCATCCCTTTGAGGCAATGCCCGCTTTTGCGATCCGCATTATTGATCAGACAATCAAACGCGACCAGACGCAGCAGCACATCCTCGTAGCCACCTTCTTGCTGCATCGTAAACAGATGGGCCTCGGTATCATGGTGAATAAATAACTGCAATGCACCAATGCCATACGGCCCATCGCGGATCACCGTAGGTGGAACCAGCGCAAATTCCAACGCTTCATTTACCAGATACGCTGCCACCTCACGGCAATACAACGTTCCACGCGGAAAATCCCACAACGGACGCTCACCGCGACACGGCTTATATACCGCCAGCGCCTGCACCCCCTGATACTCAACCTGGGCCAGCAACGTGTAGTTGCTACTATAGGGCAGCATGCCTGCTATCTCAATCGTGCCGCGAGAAAGCAACTCCAGGGTCGAAGCCAGATCCATGCTGTTGAGTTGCGGCGTGTTGTTTGCCATATGCACCTGTTTCGATACATGTACCAGGGTATGCCTGTACAGCATACCCTGGTTATTCTGTACTATACACTCACTGGCCCATGCCCGTTACGTTGCGGGCAGAAATGACCGCTCGGATCAATCGGGCGACCGCAGTTGCCACAAATGGGACGACCGGCAGCCACCACCTGAGCCGCATGCACACTGAGCGCCCGCATTTGCATGCGCGTGGCGGAAAAACGGGCCGTTGCCGGACTCTCATCTGGTTCATCGACCATACTTTGTATGACTAGAATGATCATATCGCGCTGATTATCATATCCCAGGCCCATCTGGCCAATCCGAAATTCTGGCTCTAGCGGCTCTTCGAGACTCATATTCGTCACCAGAATATCGTCCGAAGTTGAAAGCCCTGGATTTTTCTCGGTCAGATCATCCAGCAACTGCGACACGGCATCAGCCAGCGCCCGGATTTGCTCTTTCTCAGCCAGCAGCGAAATCAACCGATTTCCCCGTCGCGCCTGCACATAAAAGACACGCTGCCCCGGTTGACCAACCGCACCGACGGTAATACGCTGAACGGCCTCCAGATCAAAGGTAAAGTCCGCCATACGCTTATTCCGCCTTTCCTGCCGTCGATGTCGTGGCGGACGGATCGTGATGTGCAGGGTCAGACCCGGTTGCTGACTCCGTTGGCTTTGCTGGCTCAGGCCGTAGATGATCAAGTGAACCGGTATCATTAAATGCAAGTAAGCGTGGCCCCATACGCTCAAAAGCAATGGCCGTCAGTGAGCCAGGATGAATAATCAGGCGCTGAAACAGATCTATATGCATACCAATATAGTGCGAGATGACCAGTTTGATCAAATCGGCGTGGGAAACAACGGCAAAGATCTGTTGTGGATGCTGTACACGGAGGGCATCTAAAGCAGCTACTGCACGCATTTGTACTTCCAGCAATGTTTCTCCACCTGGAAAGCGCGTGCCACTGGGATAAAACTGCACCCCCGGCCATAGCTCGTGTTGCGACAACTGCTTTAATTCTCCCCCAGTCCACTCCCCATACCGTACTTCACCCAGATCCTCTACCACCTTAATCGTCAAATCACGTGGCGCAGCAATTGCCTGCGCCGTTTCCAGTGTTCGTTCCAGTGGGCTACTATAGATCGCAGCAATCGGTAAAGCACCCAGCCGTTCACTGAGTGCCTGCGCTTGCCCACGTCCCGTCTCATTCAGATGCACACCGGGCGTCCACCCTGCCAACCGCCCGTGAACCCAATCGTTTGTCCCATGACGAATCAAGAGCAGTAGCGTCACATATCCTCCCTTCATCAACTGTGTCTTCATGATACCACAATCTATCCACATATTCACCCGCTACCGCACATCTTGGCCCGAAAACCGGCGTTCATCAAATATCTCCATGACCAGTGATTCAATTCCTGGATGCAACCAAAAAGTACCTGGTGAGCAAAATTCCGTAGCAACCTGACGATTCTGGCCGCAACAAAAAAGCCTGTCAGACTCCCATCAGACCCCAAAGCCTCCTCGCTGTACCCGGCAAACAGGGCTTTATGACAGGTTATCGGTAGATCATAACAATCAACCGAGCGTAGCACTATCCTCATTGTCGAGCAAAGATTTTTTGCCTAAAAGTAAAATTGCCTATTGACAAACGTTATTGACTCCTATATAATAGCTACGTCACTGATTGAATGTTACACGTAAGACAACACAATACACTGGAATTGCTGTTGGTAGCAAGGAATAAAACAGTGTGTATGTTGTGAGCAGTGTTCACTTTCCAGTGAATATAAGTTCAGGATTTCATCGACATACTAGAAAAAGAAACTGACAGTTGAAGGGTGTACGTTGAGTCTATATCAGCGTCCATCCACAACGAACAGCTCTTTTTCTGCCAACCTTATTGTGGTGTAGTGCTTGTGTCCTATCGATAGTATTTGTACTATGAGGAGTTTTAATCCATGGCAACGGAAATACGTGACGAAGACGATCTGGTACCACCGAAATGGCGTTCACTGTTCAACAACCAGGACTGGTTGATCCACGACATCGTTGTGAAGTCCATCTATGGCTTCCTCGTTATTGCAATTCTGGCGCACGTTCTGTGCTTCGTCTGGCGGCCGTGGTTGGGGCTAAATACTGTTGCCTCACTACCGTAAGATGCTCTGGTCATTGACAGTGCGAGCCGACTTTGTGATGGTGTACCTTTGTCTAAGCTGAAATAAGGAGTTTCTATCATGGTTTCACGTAGTAATGTCCGAACGAATGCTATCGTTTTTAGCATTCTCGGAGTAGTCGTTGGATTGCTCATTCATTTCATCGTGCTTAGTTCACCCCGCTACAACTGGATCGATCCCGTGTTGGTAGAGCCAGAAGCGTTGATCAACACAGTGGTTGCTGGCCTGACCTGCTGTGGTCTGATGTAAGTGTATCGTTGCTCAGACGTATCGACATCGTTTAATGCTGGTTGCAGCGCACATATCTTGAATACGATTTATTCTGTGCGCTTGCCTCTTATCTGTTTCGTTCGTCAATTATACATGCATATAGCTGTGTAACCCCGGTTCAAGCGGTTCTTTCAGGTGTATGTTCGCTCTGCGGATATGATCTGAGGCCGAAAGATCCGGGTTTTTGTTTGTATATTATTGGTATTACCGTAGACCCGTTCTAGCCTGCCCGTCGCCGCCATCTGCTCCCAGGACGCACACCGCCACGACTCCAGACACCAGTTGGATGGGCGCCTCTGGCACGACGGAGCCATGCTAGTATACGATGACGGAAATAGCTCCAGGGTGTTGTCATGCTGAGCGCAGCGCCGCATCGTGCGCAGCGCCGCATCGTGCGCAGCGAATTGTCATGCTGAGCGCAGGGTGTTGTCATGCTGAGCGCAGCGCCGCATCGTGTACAGCGAAGCATCTTCTCTGCGGACGGGATATGATCCTTCGCTCCGCTCAGGATGCCCTTCGCTTCGGCGACGCCTCCGCGCAGGATGCCAGACACCGGATGGAGGTCGTTAGTCCCTCTTGTATTAGTCCCTCTTGTACTAGAAGGCGGACGGTTGACCTCTAAACGCACCCCACTGTGACCCCACAACTGGGACTGGATGCCGTCGGGCAGGGTTCTGGCGCGTGCCAGGGACATCTGGCTGCGCCCAGGACGTGCATAATGAGACGTGTAGACTTCGCCGTCCAGCCCCCTGCTATGATGGGCAACCAGGCAGAGCGAACAACAGCAGATACAGGCAAGCCATTCACTGCATTACAAATAGTGCTGCTTCCAGCTACTCTCAGTGGGAGGCAAAAAGTACCTACCAGGCAAAAAATCTCACGATCCAGAAATTTCAGAAACAGCGGAAGGTCGATTTTTACCCCTGTTTGGTACCAGATTATCCCCGGTTTAATTTACAAAATCTGGCTTTATAATCACCTTTTATCGAACTTCTGGTAGTCAGAGGTTTACTAGCTATTGACGATACCAGGCAAAAAACTTTTTGCGCAAAAGCAAAATTGACTATTGACAAACTTTATTGACTCCTATATAATGACCTCAACACTGATTGAGGATTAAACAACGACGATGCAATCGACACCAATCGCTGTTATCAACAGAGAATGGGGTGTGGAGTACGTAGGTCAAAAAGCTTAATTCTCACGCATATAAGATCGTAAGATCTATAACGCTGGTTTTCTTTAGGTGTAGCTTTGTATTATGGGGAGGTTTATCCATGCGTGACGAAGACGATTTGGTACCACCGAAATGGCGTTCACTGTTCAACAACCAGGACTGGTTGATCCACGACATCGTTGTGAAGTCCATCTATGGCTTTCTGGTCATCGCAATTCTGGCACACGTTCTGTGCTTCGTCTGGCGGCCGTGGTTGGGGTTGAATACTGTGGCCTCGTTGCCGTAAGAAGGAGAGATATTTATTATGGTTTCACGTAGTAATGTCCGAACGAACGCTATCGTCTTTAGCATCCTTGGCGTAGTGGTTGGTCTGCTTATTCACTTTATCGTACTTAGCTCGCCCCGCTACAACTGGATTGATCCAGTGTTGGTAGAGCCAGAAGCGTTGATCAACACGGTGGTTGCTGGCCTGACCTGCTGTGGTCTGATGTAAGTGATCTTTGCTCGTGTGTGTAGACACCGTACAACCGCCAGCAGGACGTGCTGGCGGTTGTGTGTTTTTCACCAGGATACGCAGTCTTTGCACAGTCACGGTCATTCGTATTGACTCAAATGAATAGTTGGATGTATAATAAGCAAAAGTTCAGCTAGAACCATAAGAGCGTCAAGACCTCATGTGCTACGCCATCTATACAATGGCTCGTAGCACATAGATAGATGGTTGTGTAGGTGTCGAGGCTGTGTCGTATCGGATGGCTGAATGTATGTACCTTCACTCCATTGGCTAATCTGTGGTAGAGGCCGCATGACCACCAGGGCAAGACGGTGGGTGTGTCAGAGCTGGTTTCTCACCTGGAATTGAGGAGACTTGCATATGCAAGAGCAACAAGGGCCAAATGATCGTCAAATTGCGGTCTTCATCTCGATAGCTGTCGGCGCAATTGTGGCAGTCATTACAACGGCAACATTTTATTGGATTTACGAGCTTGCGAGCGGTCCTGAACGACGGGCAGCCGCCATTGCGGCTTCAGCCCCCTATGATCTCAGCAACGAAGTCAAACGTATTGTGAACGCGGCCCCCAATCAAGTCCCAGAAGGCGATAATCGCGAGGTCTGGATGGGGGCTGAAGCCTGGCAGGCGGGTGTGCAGGCTGGTCAGGATTATATTGCCCAGTATCCGCAACCGCAGAATGTGCAGATTTTGAGCAAGATGACCACGGCCCAGATCTGGGTCTATATGCAACAGTATGTATCGGGCGCACTGGGGGTAGGGTGCCAGTACTGCCACAACATTAACAACTTTGCAGCCGATGCCTATCCACAAAAGATTTCAGGACGCTTGATGCTGCTCCTGGTAAACGACATTAATGCGAACTTTATCGTAAATCTGCCAGGCTGGCAGAACAACTATGTCCAGTGTGCAACATGCCACTATGGGCAGCCGGTCAACCTGCCCGCATGGGGGCCGGAGTTTGAACGCTTGCAACAGCCCATTCGCGTCAATGTCACCCCAATTGATGAAAATGGACGGGTTATTCTGAATGAAGCTGACAAGCCTGCCGAGCTACGTGGTCTTGTGCCGCTTGAGGAGGCGATCCTGTACAAAGTGTTTAACTATAAAGTCTGGGCACCGTATGATCCCGCTGATCCGACCAGTGGCCGTGGGACATTGGCCGTGACCTATGAGGACGATGAGCGACGTGGGCCAGCACAGGATCAGGTCAACATCAGCCAGGGCGCAATGAACTATATGGGCTGGTCGATTGGTCAGGGATGTACGTATTGTCATAACTCGCGCAATTTCTATGCCTATGAAGAGACCGTTCCTGGTAACCTGCCGCTGCAGGAATATGCAGTCAAACGGCTCAAGACGCAGCGTATGTTACTGCTGACCACCTGGATGGCCGAGAACTGGTCACGCTATAACTTTATTCCGAAAGATATACCGGTTCAGGGCGAAGGGCCGTTGCTGGTCAACCAGCAATATCTGAAGCAGTACAACGGTCAATACTTTGCCATTCCTGGTTGCTACACCTGTCATCAAGGCAATGCTATTCCCAGAGCAGCCATTAACGGCAGTGCTGTACCAGAGGGCGATGCGGGTGTATCTATTTTCCCACCTGCAATCCGTGGTCAATAGGAGTTCCAGGTAACGAAACTCGCTGCTAGAGAGTCGGTTGTACAATGATTGCTGGTGTTATGCGACGATATTCGGGTATAATCTCATCTGACTATCGTTGTAAGATAAGCTGGCAACAGGTGTACAACCGACTTTTGTTTGTATTCTCAAGGAGGGTTGCTGATGGATCTCCGTGAAGGGCCGGTTGTCGTGCCGTCGGCTGCCTCACAGTCCACATCTCCGGTTCCAGGAGTTGGTATGCTGATACGTCGTACGATCATGCTGATGAAGCCCGTCACCTGGTTTGCTGCATCGTGGGCCTTCCTGTGTGGTGCGATCGCCAGTGGCGCATTGGTCTGGTCGTTTGAGGCGATCAGTCGCTTACTGGTTGGTATTATTATGGCTGGCCCTATCCTATGCGGGTTATCTCAGATTATCAATGACTACTGTGACCGGGAAGTCGATGCGATTAACGAACCCCAACGACTTATTCCATCGGGGTTGGTCAGTGTACGGCATGTATTGATTACCACCATTGCGCTCACGTGGATCGGCTGTGGGATTGCACTCTGGATGGGACGTGAAGTGGCACTCTTTGTGGGTATTGGCTTCCTCTTTGCGCTCGCATATAGTATGAAGCCGATACGCGCCAAGCGGAATGGTTGGATTGGCAACGCGCTGGTGTCCTTTTCTTATGAAGGTCTGGCATGGGTTGCTGGTCACGCGGCGCTGGCGGCGCTCTCCTGGCAAAGTGCGCTTATCGCGGTGTTCTATTCCATCGGGGCCCATGGTATTATGACCGTCAATGATTTTAAGAGTATCACGGGTGATATACGGATGGGTATTCGCAGCATTCCAGTACAATATGGGAAAGCAAAAGCGGCATGGCTGGTCGTATGGACAATGTCCATTGCGCAGATTGCGGTTATAATAGCGTTGGTAGTATGGGGCCATTGGATCGCTGCCAGTGTTGTGTTGCTACTGCTGCTGATACAAGGTGTGCCCTATGTACGCTTTATCCGTGACCCGGAAAACAATGCTGTGTTCTTTAACGCGACCGCGATCATGCTCTATGTGTGGGGGATGCTCGTGGCGGCTATTGGTCTGGCTGGATAGGAGGTTCGCATGGCTCAACGTGTGCTGGTTGTCGGTGCCTCGGTCGGTGGGGCAACGGCGGCAACAACGCTCTGCGCAGCGGGAATTGAAACGATCATGCTGGAGCGTGAACTGGTGAAGGCAAAACCGTGTGGCGGAGCGGTTCCACCGGCTGCATTCCACGAGTTTGATATTCCCCAACACCTGATTGATCGCAAGATCCATAACTGTCTGGTGGTCTCGCCCAGCGATCAGCAAGCGCATGTTCCCGTTGCGGGCAGTAATCCCGGGACTGATGACTATGTGGCGATGGTGCGGCGTGAAATTTTTGATCATTTTTTGCGTGAGCGGGCCCAGGAACGTGGCGCTACCTTAATCCATGGCACTCTGACCGGCTTGCAGGTACACGCTACAGGCGTAGAAGCCGTCTATCAAGACCCGCAAGGTCAGGAACACCGCGTGCAAGCTGATGTGGTGATTGGGGCCGATGGTGCCTATTCACCAACAGCACGCTTGCTCGGACTGGCCCCGCCGCCACGTGCAGTCGCTATTCAAGAACGGATTGCGCTCCCGCCCGAACAGATGGCACGCTGGGAAGATACGGCGGATCTCTATTTGGGGCATGAGGTCAGTCCTGATCTGTATGCCTGGGCCTTTCCCAAACGCGATCATATTGCGGTCGGTGTAGGCGTTGGCCCGGCCCACACCAAAGGGATTAAGCAGTGCCTGGAGAACTTCAAACGACGTCTGGGCAGCGCCCTTGATGGTGGCAAACTGCTGCTCCGCGAAGCCCATGCGCTCCCGATGGATCCACGCAAACATATGGCCTTTGATCGGGTGATGCTGGTTGGCGATGCGGCGGGACTGGTAGTACATACATCCGGTGAAGGGATTTACTGGGCAATGAAGAGCGGCGAGATGGCAGCTCAGGCATTGGCACAACACCTTGATGTTCCCAGCGCTGAAAACTTGCGCACCTATGAGAAACAGTGGTGGAAGCACTATGGCAGCATGTATACCTTCCTGCGTTTTTTACAGGCCTGGGGCTATGGGAATGAGCGCCAGATGGAAGTGTTTACGGAAATGTGCCGTAACAAGGACGTGCAACGCCTGACATTTGATAGCTATATGCACAAGCAGATGGCTCCTGCGCCATGGAAAGCTCAGTTGGGCATGACTCGTGATATTCTGGTCAGTCAGGTGCGTAATTACGTATGGCGGCGTCCTTCACAACGGCGCAATATGTTACCCGTGTCCTGACACATGTCATCTGGTCGTTCTTCGACGTGTACGTGCAGGTTTTTTGTAGGGGGAGATCTTGTATACAAGATCTCCCCCCTTGTTGTCAATACCCTTCAGGAACACGGTAGCGCTCCAGGTTCTGAAACTGTGTCGTATTGGCCTCAAAGCGCAACGGCACCACACCGAGCGGGCCATTGCGATGCTTGGCAATATGGATCTCGGCAATACCTTTCTTGTCGGTTTCTTTATCGTACAAATCTTCGCGGTAAATAAACATCACGATGTCGGCATCCTGTTCGATCGAGTTGTGAACGACAATATCATTGGCGACGAAATTATGATGTTTGGCCACTGTCAGGTCATACACATCCGCAGTCCCGTCAGTCTCGATTGCAACAATGTTATCCCAGTACACATCAGTTTCACCCCTTTCCCCCCGCTGCGGAGGAGGGATAGCAGGGAGAGGGTGTCGGTGTCCGTGGTATCCCGCTCTGCGGTACACCGGGTACCACGGTCGTGCATGCGCCATATGGGGTTTTACGGCTGTATCAGCCATTGTCGCGGCAAAATGAACAACCGCTTCTGTACTGGTGTCAGCATGCGTGGTGCCGTGAATCGACTGACGAGGTAGGGTACATCCGTCACCAATGAAAGAACGAGCTTGTGTCAGTTCCTGCCGGCGCATTGTTGCGGACGATGAGCCAGGAAGCTGACGAGGCAGCGCGATGTGCCCACCCGGCTCCAATTCGTCAAGCCGTTTCCAGCCATTGATCGTTAGAAACTGGTGGTTAGCAGTTGCTCGAATGATATGCCCGGTTCTCGTCTTTACCCGGTAGACTGGTTTGTGCCCAGTTGCAAATGCCCGCAGGACAGGTGCGGGTTCTAAGCGCCACGTATTCATATTCAGCGCCACCACATTGAAACCACTGGTTCCAACCAGTTCATCTATGCGTCGATAGATTCCTTCATCCGGCAGATACACCAGTGATTCACCCGTCAGACAGCCTGACTCACGCAGATCACTTAATACTGGCACGTGGTTGGTCCGTCCTTCAACCGCACGTGAAAGCTGGCTCAGTGCGATCAGCGGTACATTCAACTCACGCGCCAGGGCTTTCAGCCCGCGGCTAATTTCACTGACCTCCTGCACCCGATTATCTGTGCGCCGGCCTTGCATCAGTTGCAGATAATCAATAATCAGCAAATTGATACCAACTTCGGCATGCAAGCGCCGCGCCTTGCTGCGCACATCCATAATACTCAATCCCGGTGTATCTTCAATATAAATTGGTGCCGCGGACAAAACACCCATTGCTTCCATCACTGCCTGCAGATCATGATCGCGAATATTGCCCGTTCGTAGCCGCTGCGTGTCGATACCTGTATGCATGGCGATCATCCGTTGTACCAGTTGCTCTCGACTCATTTCCAGGCTAAAGATCCCAACCGTGTTTTGCTTGAGACCGACATGGTAGGCAATACTGAGCGCCAGGCTGGTTTTACCGACACTCGGTCGTGCCGCCAGAATAATGAGATCCGATGCCTGCAGCCCACCCGTAATCTCATCCAGATCACGATAGCCCGTTGGTACTCCGCCCACTTCACCACGGTGTTCGTTCAGGTAGTTGATCTGCTCAAAATAATCATCAACAACCTTCCCGATATGGACAAAATCCTGACCGATGCGGCGTTGGGAGATCGCAAAAAGTTCGGCCTCCGCCTTGTCGAGCGTAGTTTCTAACTCTTCTTCTTCCTGATAGCCCAGGCGGGCAATCTTGCCGCCCGTTTCGATCAAACGTCGCAAGATCGCCGTCCGCTCGACAATCCGGGCATAATACTCCACGTGTACAGCCGTTGGCACCTCAGCCGCTAGTTCACCGAGATACGCGATCCCGCCTACCAGGTCAAGGCGCTCATTGCGACGCAATTCATCGGCAATGGTTGAAAGATCCGGGGGAACGCGTCGATTGTAGCATGCCAGCATCGCCCCATAGATCCAGGCATGCTTCTCCAGATAGAAATAATCGGCAGGCAACCACGGCGCAATCGCAATAATGGCATCGCGTTCCAACATCACCGAACCGAGAACGGCTCGTTCAGCGTTAATATCAGCGGGTACGGATCGCTCCATGCAGGTTATCCACAGCTTACGAGCGTTAATCCACTCATCATCTAGAGGTTATCCACAACCGGTCTCAAAAAGAACAATGTGCCTGTGGCATCATGCCAGGCACATTGTACAGCGCTTGTAACCCTTGATTATCGGCCATCAGCTCTATGATCAACTGGTCGCTGATGGTTCAGGCTCTGGGGGCAGTTCGGAATCAGCAAGGGTCAACTGACCCTCCATCGCCTCAACAACCACATTCACGAGAGGTTCCAGATTGGCACCCAACCGGATTTTAACGGGATATACTCCGATGCGTTTGATCGGATCATCGAGATCGATTTTGCGGCGATCCACGTCGATACCCAGTTGCTCCTGCAATTTCGCCGCAACATCAGCATTGGTCACCGAACCATAGAGCCGATCCAATTCGCCAGCACGTACCACAAACCGCAGGGTGGTACCACTAAGACGATTTGCCAGTGCTTCCGCATCGCGTCGGGCAATTTCAGAGCGACGCTGTTCAGCCTTGAGGCGTTCCTCTGCCTGACGTACCTGACCACGTGTCGCCAGTACTGCCAGACCTTTGGGGATCAGATAATTGCGTCCAAAACCACCAGACACATCTTTAATATCTCCAGCTCGTCCCAGTTTGTCAACATCTTGAACGAGCAATACCTTCATTTTGGCACTCACGTTTTATGCTCCTCATCAATTTTCTCAAGTTTTATCGGCTTGTAATGATACCATAGGCCAACAAAGATCGTCAATGACAGGACTTAGCGTCACTGTTCACACGGGGGAGACTAAGCACACCTGGGAGCGCGTCAATCGCAGCGACTAAAACCCATTCGCTCTCGGGAGAGACCAAGCACACCTGGGAGCGCGGGCAAGCTGCCCGCGCTCCCAGGTGAAAAGTCAGGACGTACACGGTCGCGTGAACACCACGTTCCTTCGACTACGCTCAGAGCTTGCCCTGAGCGCAGTCGAACGGGACAAGCTTTTGCGCCTGGGGCAGTATGGGAGAGACTCTTTTTTTTGCCACATGTTCGCTGTAGACGAAATTTTGGCGTGAAAAGCAGAACAAGTACCGCCGCAGTCGCGGGTGCCTGGCTTTGATGCCACGGCACACTGGCGGCCCACCAGAGGCCAGTGCGTCAGCCCACGCAGGCGAACTACGCGGCAGCACAACCCGCCCGTTCACGGGCCGGGCAATCGCATGAACACCCATTCATGGCATACTGACGAGAGAAAGCATGCTATGAATGGGCGCTGCGGCACAACACGAATGTCACGACCAGGCGTAAGTCCTATCAATCACAAATGTGATACAAAACCTAATCTACGTTATAATAGATCAACATCATATTGGTAACAGTCTGTGCGCGTGCAGCCAGCACGTTCCTGGCTAGATCAAACATATATCTTGCGCTACAGCACGGACGGGCAAAAGGTGATAGACCTAGAAACATCCCTGGCCTGGAGCGGTCTAGATGCAAAAGCGCAGGTCGTGCTGTGATATACTTTGCAGGAATTCGGTAATGTCTAATCTACGCTTTGATTGGCGCTGGGTGGCGCTGATCGTTATTGTGGCCGTTATCGCCAATGGAACACGGCTACCCTGGCCAATACTCTCGGCCGTGTTTACTGGCGGAGGTGGTTATTTGCTCTACCTGGGGTGGCAGATGTGGAGTGGTGGCAGTATTAGTTCCCGCCGGGTAACGTACTGGCGTGGGCAACGCATCGAGACCTCGACCAGACAACGAATGAGTATACCCCCACTACGCGCCGTGGTTCCCGCTCTGCCGTACCTACTGATTGGCCTGGCACTCGTAGTGGCCGGTGTATCCATTGTGTTGCGGCAGTTGGGCATGTGAGGCCAATGACATGTCTCAGAGAGCCTGGGTATCCAGGCTCCCTGAGACAAGAGAAGAGAGGAGAAGGAGATGCCCTAAGTATAACACCTTCAGCGGTTGATGGTTGTGCGCTAGATTACATGATTCGTAACATTCTTTTTAATAGGACAAACCTCGTTTAAGCAACACGTCTGAAGTACAGACAGAGTTCGTGAGCTTACCTTTATGGGAAGCACTCGTGATGGCTGACCGCGAAGATATACCCCAACATTGGACATATCCATGCATGCCACTAGTGATCTTTCCCATAACCTGGTATTATATCGAGCGGATAAATTATGTAGAGGGGTGAACTCTGGTAGTTCAAGATTATTACAACGGAGAGGCTTTGATATATGGCAGCGCGTAGCCTTCTCACACGCAAACGTCTGTTATCTGAGCGGCAAGAAATATTGCACACAGAGTTGCGGGCGTTGCTTGAGCGTCTCGCTGCAGCGTTGGAGCGCTTTGGGGATATAGCGCCTGCCGACGCGCGTGCGTTACGAAATGCCCTGGAACATCTCGATGAACTGTTTTTGCTGGTGATCGTCGGTGAGTTCAATTCGGGAAAGTCGACCTTTATTAACGCCTTGCTCGGTGCGCGTGTGTTGCCCGAAGGTGTTACGCCAACGACCGATCAGATAACGTTGTTGCGTTATGGCGATCAGCCTCAAGATGATTTACGTGAGGCCTTTCTGCTCGAGCGCAGCTACCCTGCCGATGTGTTACGGCAATTAACAATTGTGGATACTCCTGGTACGAACGCGGTTATTCGCCGTCATGAGGAGCTTACCCGCGATTTTATTCCCCGCTCGGATCTCGTTCTGTTCATGACCTCAGCCGATCGTCCCTTTACTGAGAGTGAACACGCATTTTTGTCGATTATTAAGGAATGGGGCAAGAAGATTGTGCTGGTCTTGAACAAGATTGATATCCTGGAGGATACCGAACTTGAGCAGGTCATGGAGTTTGTGCGCACTAATGCCCGGGATGTTTTGTCCACCACGCCGGAAGTCTTTCCCGTCTCCGCCCGGCTTGCGCTTCGCTCACGCATTAGTGACTCGTATGGCAGTCAGTGGGAAGCGAGTCGGTTTTCAGAAATCGAACGCTTCATTCTTGAAACACTGGATGAAGAAATGCGTGTGCGGCTCAAACTGCTCTCACCACTTGGTGTCGGGGAACACCTGGGGCAGATCTATCTGACGTTAACCGATAATCGCCTGGCTACGTTGCGTGAGGATTTTACCACCCTCACCAATATTGATCAGCAACTGGATATGTTTCGTGATGACTTGAGTACCGATGTCCAGTATCATTTGAACGAAATTGACGCCATCCTGCTCGATCTGGAAAAGCGAGGACTGCGCTTCTTTGACGATATGATACGGATTAACCGCTTGCCAGATCTCGTACGTTCGGAACATACACGCACGAAATTTGAGCAAGAGGTTGTAGGTGATGTTACGGTGCAGATTGAGCAACGGGTGCAATCGCTGATTGACTGGATGGTCGAGAAAGATTTACGCCTGTGGCAAAGTACCACCGATTATATCAATCGGCGGCGCGTCTTGCACAGCCAGGATGGGATGATTGGTGAGGTCGGTGGTTCATTTGAGTACAACCGTGGCGCGTTGCTCGAAACGGTCGGCCAGAAAGCGCGGCATATTGTTGCCGGCTATGACCGTGAGAAGGAGTCGCAGTTGCTGGCGGATGAAATTCGGGCCTCAGTGGCCGCCACTGCGATTACCGAGTTCGGTGCTCTGGGCCTGGGTGCGCTGCTGCTGGCAGCGTTCCAGGGCATTTTGTTTGATGTCACTGGTATTATTGCGGCCACCGTCGTGGCGATCGGTGGCTTTTATTTGCTTCCCGCCAAGCGGCGTCAGGCCAAACGTACCTTTAGCAATCGGGTTGATGAGTTACGGGCGCAACTACGGCAAACCATCCAGCGCCAGTTTATCAGTGAAGTTGAACAGTCTCTGGCTCGTATCCGCGAGGCAATCGGCCCCTATACACGCTTTGTGCGAGCGCAACGGGAACAACTCACGGATCTGCAGCGAACATTTTCGGATATTGAAAACGAACTCCATCGTCTCCGGGCAGATATTGAGTCGTAGAAATCGAAAAGCCTGTCTGAAAAGCTATGCAGCATCTTTACCTGGCCAGGTGCGACATCAGGTATTGCCCTACCAGACCGCAATCGACGCATAGAAAGCTTTTCAGACAGGCTCTGAGCAAACGTAGGCTCGACCAGGTGCAACGTGAAGTAGCGAACAACTGCTGATGTTGTGAGCCAGGACAGATACTTATATCAATTTGACTTCGCCCTTCCGTCTCTTTTCGTTCGACTTTCCCTTCCTCATGATGTCCGAACGTATGCGGGGTCATCCGTCGCCTCGTTTCGTCCGTGACCGCATGGAAGAGACTTGCTGTTGGTTCCCGCTTTTCGCCTTTGGTGAAAAGCGGGAACCAAAAACAGAAAAAGTACCGCAGCAAGACGCTTGAGTTATGCACTAAACCGCTGGCAACGTTCAAGCGCTTCAATGTTCTGAATCAACGGTTGCACTCCACGCTATCACACTGCCGGTCAGACCAGGATTGGGTATACAGGAGAT
>CALANA010000285.1 GCA_937925925.1 uncultured Chloroflexales bacterium
GGGGCCGCAGGCCCCCGCGCACCCCCGCTGGCGAAAGTCCCCCTGAACGGTTACCCTCCGCCTTGCCGCCGGGCCTATCTTCTGCTATACTCGTGTCTGAAACGAATGTGTTATCATAGAACTTTATCGGGAGTCGATTCAGCGATGCAACTCCTTTATCTTGATCCGCAGGTGCTAGAACCCGATCCAGAAGGGGTGCGTGAAGACCCGGGCGATGTGGCCGGGTTAGCAGCAACCATTGCCGAACAAGGCTTGCTCCAGCCGTTGGGCGTTATTGCCATTGGGCAGGGGCGCTACCGCGTGGTATACGGTAATCGGCGGCGGGCAGCAGCAATTGAACTGGGGTTAGAGCAGATCCCCTGTATCTTGCTCGACAGCGCTACGCCGCAGTTGCTGTTGCAGCAACTGATTGAGAATGTGCAACGCCAGGATCTCAACGATATGGAACAGGCACGTGCCTTTGCCCGTCTGCGGGCGCACATAGTTGAGACACATGGCAAAGCGCCTGATGGCGAACTGGACGATGCGGTTGGCCAGGCGGTGGGGTTGACCGGTCGCACAGTGCGGCGCTATCTCGGTTTGCTCGAATTGCCCGACGAAGTGCAGCAACTGATCCGTCAGGGTGAGCTGAATGTCACCCAGGCTCAGCATCTGCGGCGCATTTCAAATCCGCGCACCCAGATCGAATTGGCCCAGGCAGCGGCTGAAGAGGGCATGTCTGCGGCTGAGATCGGGCGTCTGGCGGCCTATTTTGTGGCTAATCCCAATCTGACACTCGAAACCGCGCTGCAGGCGTTAGAGCAGGGTATCCAGTTGCGCGATCATGTCGGCCCCGAGGTCAGTATTACCGGTGGCCCGCTGGTCAAGACCGGCGGTGCGGCCACGATCGAGAGCGAGAGCGACGCCGATCTGTGGGACGATCAAGACGAGTCAGCAGACGCGGATCAATATCTGAGCGTTGAGGACGCGACGATTGAGAATCAGCCCCAAAACAAGGCCCGCGTGTTTCGTCTGCGCTCACTGGATCAGATGGTCGATGAGACGGATCGCCTGGCACGCGCCTATGCCGAGGGCGATCTGGCAAAATGGGTCAAACAGGATGCTGGTGCAGTCTTCAAGCTGCGCCTGCTGCTCAAACAGTTGGAGAGTCTAACACGCGGCCTGCGCGAACTGGTGCAGCAGCAAGGGTGGGACGACGAGTAGGGAAGGCCTGGTGATAGGCTTGCTGTAACACGCAGGAGCGCGGGCAACCTGACTGCGGTGTCCCGCGCTCAGCGTGCAATCGCGGGCAAGCTGTGCGCGCTCCTGGCCTCGCTCCCAGGAGAAGTGTGAACAGTTCGTGTGTTGGTTTGTTTCCGCGTGCCAATCGGCTCCTTTGTGCTACCTACCATCTGGCATTGATGATGGACTGCTACGGGTTACGATCTGCTCCAGCAGCTTGACATTCGCATACACGGCGTTAATCGCGGGCGTTTCCACCCCCACCAGACGGCCCAGTTCGGCGACTGCGCCAACCAGTGCATCGACTTCGGTGGTGCGCCCGGCTTCAATATCCTGCAACATCGACGTTTTGTGCGCCCCGACCTCCTCGGCCCCCCGTATACGTTGCTCAATTGAAATCCCAAAGCGAATTCCCAATTGCTCAGCCACCATCTGGCCTTCGGTCATCATTTGTTGCACCAGATCACGGGTAAGCGGATGCTGCGCGATCTCGATCAGCGTTGCCCGTGTCAGGGCACTGATCGGATTAAAGGCCAGGTTGCCCCACAGCTTGATCCACAGATCAGTGCGAATACGCGTACGCACGGGTGCCTTAAAGCCAGCCCGGTTCAGGATCTGTGCCAACTGCGCTACGCGTTCCGACTTCGTGCCATCTAGTTCGCCCAGTACAAAGCGTTCACCCTCAATATGACGGATTACGCCGGGAGCCGCCAGTTCGGCGGCAGGATAGACGACACAGCCGATGATGCGTTCCACAGCAATGGCTGCCTCGATGATGCCATCGGGATCAACAGTCTCAATCCGACGGCCTTCAAAGGGGCCACCATGCCGCTGAAAATACCACCAGGGAATACCATTCTGGGCCGGAACGACCATCGTCTCCGGGCCATACAACGCTGGCAGCGCAGGTGCCAGCGCTGCCAGGGTATGTGTTTTCACCGCAACGATCACCACATCCTGTGGGCCAACCGTCGCTATATCGCTGGTAGCTTGCACCTGATCGGTCACCAGTTCGCTCCCGTCAGCCATCATCAGCTTCAGGCCGTGCTGCTGAATCGCTGCCAGATGTGCGCCACGGGCAATGAGCGTCACGTCCTCACCGGCCAGCGCCAGCTTGACGCCCAACAACCCCCCAATCGCCCCCGCGCCGACAATGCACATACGCATAATGCCTGACTCCTTTACCAAGCTGGATCATCAATCAATCCCAGCAGGCGTGACATGTTGATCCGCTGGAGCTTACCAGTGGCACCACGAGGTAGGGCGTCGAGCAGATGGAACACACGCGGCACCTTAAACTCGGCCAGCGATGTGGCACAGTGCGCTTTGAGTTCGGCCTCGCTCACTGGTTGCTTGAGTACCACCGCCGCATGAATCTCCTCGCCCAGCTTCGGGTGCGGCACAGCAAAGGCTAACGCCTCGGCTACGGCTGGATGGCGGAGCAGCACATCGTCGATTTCTAGTGGCGAAATCTTCTCTCCGCCGCGATTGATCAGCTCCTTGAGCCGCCCGGTCAATTGCAGGTACCCATCGCCATCGATCACCCCTTGATCACCGGTGCGAAACCAGCCCGCTACAAACGCACTGGCGTTGGCTTCGGGATTATGCTCGTAGCCATCGATCACATTTGGCCCGCGCACGACCACCTCGCCAACTGTGCCCTGGGGCAGCAGGTTGCCCTGTTCATCCATAATGCCCACCTCGACCCCAAAGCCATAGCCCACCGAGCCAGGTTTACGCGCGGCTGGCGGCAGTGGGTTAGAAGTCATCTGGTGCGTTGCCTCGGTCATTCCATACGACTCAAGCACCGGTGCGTGAAAGGTGGCCTCCAGCCGCTCCAGCACCACTGGCGGGAGTGGCGCACTGCTGGAGCGAATAAAGCGCAGCGGATGGGCGGCAATCGTGGCCTGATGGCGCTCGGCACGGGCCAGCAGCAACTGGTGCATAGTTGGTACCGCCGAGTACCAGGTGGGCCGGAACGTTTCCAGCCAGCTCCAGAACTCCAGCGCACTGAATCCTGCTGGACATATCAGCGTCCCACCTGAAGCCAGGGTGGACAACATCGAGCCGATCAAGCCATGAATGTGAAACAGCGGCATCACACACAACGCGGTATCGGCGGCAGTCAGGTTGTAGGTACGGACAATATTGTTTGCCGATGCGATCATATGCCGCTGGCGAATGGGCACCCGCTTGGGGCGGCTGGTCGTGCCGCTGGTATGCAAAATCATTGCCACATCATCGGGGGTGGCCAGTTCTGCCGGGCGCGGTGGGCGGGCGTTGCGCACCACCTCGAACGTCAGGGTACCATCGGCCTGGATAATAGCCTCGATCAGCAGCATATTGGGCGTGGCCGCTGCCCGTGCCTCAGCCATCATACCGGGCAGTGTAATCAGTGCCTGGGCATGGGTGTCAGTAAAATAGAAGGCAAACTCATCCGGCTTGTACCTGGGATTCAACGGAGCCGCCGTGCCGCACATCGCCGCCGCGCAGAAGCTGATCACCATTTCAGGGCCGTTGCCCATTGCCAGCGCAATGCGGTCACCACGCCCCAGACCAGCACGCTGCAACTGTGCGACCAGCGTATCAATATTGTTCACCAGTTGCCCATAGCTGAGTGCCGGGCGTCCCGGTGCCAGCAATGCCGGATGCTGGACGTCGGCGGCACGCAAGAGATCAAGGATGGTTTTGTGGTTTGTAGTATCAAATATCACGATATATTCCTGAGTTACAGATTACAGGCGTATCCACACCAGAGCGGGAAAGACAGATTATTCCCTGCGCTCTCAGAATTATACAGGATATACGCGGTCACGTGAACCCAACGTTCCTTCGACGACGCTCAGAGCTTGCCCTGAGCGCAGTCGAATGGGGTAAACTCCGGCGAAAAGGCGAGGTAACCAGACCACCGCGTACGTCCTGTTATATTATAATGATAATCCCTGTGCCAACAATTCAAGCATTGAGGATGTTGCCATGGCCTATACCATTTCTGCTAGAAAAACATACATACGCATTCATGTAATGGATGTCGTTACCGTTGAGCTTGCACGCCATTTTTCACAGGAAGCTCGGCAGTGGGGAATTGACCATAACCTGTCTCGCTTTCTGTTTGATATGCGCACGGTACCCAATGTGGACACAACGCTGCCCAACTATCTGTTTGCTTATGAAGAGATGGCCCAACTGAAACTCAGTCGGGTTGCCCGTTCGGCCATTCTGGTCAGTCCTGATGATCAATCGCACCAGTTTGTTGAAACCGTAACCCGGAATGCAGGCTACAACGTGCGCATGTTTACCGACGAAGCGGCGGCGGTAGCCTGGTTGGAAGCATGAGCGGCGTAGCTTCCGCTGTCAATCAGCCTGCGCTGCGTCTAACGTTCCCCCAGGTGCAAGAGTCGTGAAAAAAACCAGAGTCTCGGCTCAAGCCGAGACTCCAGTTGGTCATTGGGATAGGATTGCTATACTGTTGCCAGCAGATAGATGTTATACGGGGGAACGGTGTCGCCGCACAACCGGTATGGTCAATACGCATTTTCCTGGCGACCGGTGATAAAGCTCACCATAGTTTTTAAGATGATTTTAAGGTCGAACAACAACGACCAGTTCTCAATATAATACAGATCATAGCGCGTTCGCTCTTCGATACTGGTATCGCCGCGCAAACCGTTGACCTGCGCCCAGCCGGTAATACCGGCTTTCTCCTTATGCCGCCGCATATAGCGCGGTATTTGCTGGCTAAACAGGTGTACCCAGCGCGGTTGTTCTGGTCGTGGCCCGACCACACTCATATCGCCGCGCAACACATTGATAAACTGCGGCAGTTCATCCAGCGAGTAACGCCGCAACAGCGCCCCCAGGCGGGTGACACGCGGATCGCCTGGCTTTGTCCAGCCTGGCCCGGTCGCCTCAGAATCGGTGCGCATCGTGCGAAACTTCAACATCCAGAACGGCTTGCCATCCAGCCCCACGCGTTCTTGCAAAAAGAAGGTCGGGCCAGGCGAGTCGAGTTTGACCAGCACCGCAATTGCCAGCATAAGCGGCGATGTCACCAGCAGCACCAGGCTGGCGACCGCTATGTCCAGCGTCCGCTTGAGCGTCTGGTTCCAGGGATTATCCAGCGCAGCATTCTTGACGCTGACCAGCGGCAACCCGTTTAAGTCGCCAATCGAGACCTCGTTATTGGTAATCAGGTGGAAGGTATCGGGATAGACTTTGATCGCCACCGATTCATCCTGGATCAATGCCACCACATGCAGCAACTCCTCCTGTGTACGCCCGGAGAGCGCGATCAGCACCTCATCGGCACGGGTCGCCCGAACAACACGATCCAGATGATCGATACGGCCTAGCACCGGTACGCCCTCGACCAGTGAGCCAACCGGTTGCGTATCGGACAGAAAACCCTGCACCCGGTAGCCCAGTTCTGGTGCGCGACGAATGGTATGCCAGACTGCACGCCCCGGCGCACGGGCACCCACAATCAGCACCCGCCGGGTATCAATATCGTATGTGCGTAACCAGAACACGAGATGGCGATGCAGAAAGCGCAACGTGATCGTACTCACAATGGCTACCAGCCAGCCCAGGGCAATAATCGACGTTGTCCAGGGGATAGTGGCATAGTTCGATTGGGTCAGTATCGTATTAATTAAAAAAGCCAGGATTGTGGTGAGCGATATGGCGATAAACACCTTGTAGGCCTCGTCAACCCGCGAGGCACCTCGGCGTAAATCATATAAGCCACTGGCGACAAAGGAAAAACCGAAAGCCAGATTAAACAGCAGCAGAAAAGCCCAGATCGACCGCGGGTCGCTGGGGAGCAGAAAACCACTGGCAGTAATCTCTGGCAAGTGCCAGAAGTACATGCCAATAAACGACGCATTGACCGCCACCGTATCGCAACCGATGAGCGCCAGTGCCAGGAGTATACGCCAGGCACGGGCACGAATGCGTCTTTTGCTAATGGGCGCGACGTAGCGCCGAGGGGCGGATGAGATTGCCGCCAAGAGCTATCATCTCCTTCAGCGTAATTCCAACCTCGATCAAAGCATTCAGTAGCACCGGTGTTGTTGCCGCATAATGTTTGCGATGAAACGTGCGCATGGCGTCATAGAAAGCGCGGAGCGAAGGTATCGCCCGGCGGCTACTGGCTGCACGTTTGTAGTGCCAGACATGCACGTCTGGGTAGTACACAATGCGCCAGCCATACTGCTTGATGCGATAGGCCCAGTCAAGATCCTCGCCATACATAAAAAACTGCTCGTCCAGCAGTCCCACTTCACGGATAATGGATGTGCGCAGCAGCATACAGGCACCGACCACCGCATCCACCTCCGTCTCACAGGCAGGATCGAGATACGTCAGGTTATAGCGCCCAAAGCGCCGACTGCGTGGAAACAGGCGTGCCAGGCCGGTCATTCGATACAACGCGACCAGCGGCGTCGGAAACGAGCGCCGACAGGCCAGATCCAGCGTACCATCGGGTAAGAGCAAGCGCGGGCCAACCACGCCCACCGCGTCATGCTGTTCCAGATAATCCACCAGGCCATCGAGTGCGCCGGGTGGCACCACGGTGTCATTGTTTAAGAGCAGGACGTACTCTGGCTCCTTCTGTACCTTAAACGTAGAGGGATAGACAATCTGGCGTAATGCCAGATTATTGCCATAGGCAAAGCCCCCATTGTACCTGCTCACGATCAACTGCACTTGCGGAAACCGGGCATGTACCATCTCCACGCTATGATCGGTTGAGGCATTATCTACAACCCAGACCGCAAGCTGGCAACGGGTGGGGTGCGCATAGATTGAGGCCAGACAGTCTCCCAATAAATCTGCACGGTTGTAATTGAGAATGACTATTGCTAGACTGGGCATACACTCCTCATTTTGCCAGCAAAAAGATCACAACCGGGACGTAGGGGGTGATCTGGTCACCGCGCCTTTTCGCCTTCGGTAGAGCGATTCGTTGTCTTCTTGTTCCGCCACATTTACGCCGTAGGCGCAAATGTGGCGGAACAAAGAGTCCCTTCCATGCTGCGCCCTTCGGATTCGCTCAGAGCCTGCCCTGAGCCTAGTCGAAGGGGTAAACTCCGGCGAAAAAGCTTGTCCCGTTCGACTGCGCTCAGGGCAAGCTCTGAGCGTCGTCGAAGGAACGTTGGATTCACGCGACGGCGTACGTCCTGAGAACGTACCCGTTCTGGGAAGGGTTCGCCTTGTCGGATCGTGGTGACGGCTTTGCCCACACCACGATCCAGACAAGAACGCCTGGAGGGACATTGCCCCTCCCAGCCACCCCACCTGAACGGGTGCATCAAAAAGATCAGGAATCGTTCTTGATAATTATACTATAAACAGAGCATGTACGAGTTACAGTCGTTGCCCCTATCAGGGCAGCGGCATCAGGTACCAGGGAAAGCCAGCTATCGTTTCGCCGCCCAGGATACGCCGCCGTGGAATCTTGTACATATGCACGATGGCCTTTTCGGGCAGCGTCGTCACCGCGTTGCTATAGCCAGCGGCATGCACCATATCAGCCAACTCGGCGGTATGACTACCAGCCGGATAGCTAAAACTGGTGACAGGTATGCCCAGACGTTCTTCCAGCATAATCCGCGATTGCTCGATCTCGATCCATGCCTGCTCCGGGTTTAAGCCAGTAAGATCGGCATGCGTCAGAGTGTGCGCTCCGATTTCCATGCCCGCATCGCGGAGTTGTTCGATTTGTTCCCACGACATATAGCCGGGGTGTCCCACGAAGTTGACAATGATATAAAAGGTCGCCTGGAAGCCATACTGCTGCAAGATAGGCAACGCTTCAGTCGCCATATCCTCATAGCCATCGTCAAAGGTCAGTGCCACAGGCTGTGGCGGGCAAGGCTGTTGCGCCCGCAGACATGCGGCCAACGCATCCATACGCACCGGAGTATAGTCATGTTCGTGCAGCCAGGCCATTTGCTCGGCAAAGCGCTCTGGTGCCACTGAGAGTCGATAGCCCAGCGGGTCTTGGGTTGCGTCCACCGTACGCACGTAGTGATACATCAGCACCGGGATATAGTCAGTTCGGGGTTCGGCCAGCAAGCCGGGTGTAGCCGTAGGCGTCGGAGTACGGGTGGGCGTGCTGGTCGCCGTGCGCGTCACGGTTGCCGAAGGCTGTGCGGTTGCCGTTGCTGGCGGGCGGGTAGCCGTCGCCGTCGCAGTGGGCGTGGCGGGGGACAACAGCGCGAACCGCACCCCGCCTGACTGGGATTGCCATGCATAGGCCACCAGAAGCAGCACGGGCAAAAGAATGATTGGTCCCAGGCGTATGCCTGGTTTGCGCACATGAAATGGCATCTGGTACTGCTCCTATCTTGGCCGTAGCCCCGTTCCCGGCGCGGGATGCATGGGGACAAACTCCAGCGATGACGGATGTTCTCGCCACAAAAACAGCAAGGCATTGGCGACAAACCGTTCGCCGGTATCATCCGATGGGCGGTTGACAATCTGATCTTCCAACACCATGGTCACCGAGCCGCCGCCGTCAAGTTCCATTGCCGTGGTGGCCCCAAACTCGATAAAGAGATCGGCAAATTCTTCCTGCCGCATGCCGCGACTATAGCCAAGCTGGTAGCCATCCACCACCGCCACAATCAGCGTCTGCTGCTGCGCGTCAAACCCGATACCGGTGCGCGGCATCTGTACCCAGAGGTAATGACTTTCCTTCCAGGCCAGATCAAAATCCTCGCACAGCAGATCCTCTTCGTCGGTTGCGCTGCAATCGCGTAAGGTGCAGAAACAATCTTGCACAAACTTGCCATCGCGCACAATAAGCGGGCCACCGCTTATCGCCTGGGTGTAGTCCGACAGCGGCGGATCGGTCTGCAGGTTGATCTGGACGCGATCATCTAGCTCCATGTTTTCCAACAACCAGCGGGCACTGGTACCGGTGCCCTGCAACACCCACATACCCTGCGCAATGCGCAGGGGTTGTTCCTGCACAATACGACGCACACGCCCGACCGGATTGACCAGCACCTTGACATCGCCTGCACGGGCCGGGGCACTGCGGGCAAAGTGATTATACAGACAGATGGCATTCTCGGGGCAGGGCCAGTTGAGTTGTAACAACGAGTGTTGTGCGCCATTAGGGGCAATCACGTGGGCATCCCACGACCAGTTCTCGGTAAAGTAGCCGATAAATGGCTTGCGATCCCGGCTCCAGGCAAAGGTAGCACGGTGCTTGGGGGCCATCGCCACTTGCGAGTCAATCATTGTCAGTCCCTGTGGGATACCATCGTGTGAAAAAAGATCGCCATTCACAGCAGCGATTGCTCCATTCTGGCGCGCCATATACGAAGGGCGCGTGCGCCCTGAAAGCCAGTTATCACCCAACCCCGTTCGCACATCGAATTGAGGAGACGTTATATCAAATAACAACACGTTAATGCGGAGCGGATCGCTGGTGACACGGCGAATATGGAAAATACCAGGATTAATCTCGGTGACAATGTCATCGGGTTGCGCTCGAAAGCGCTGGCGCAGCGGCAGCGGTCGGCTGCGGCGTGGCGGTGTGGCAGTGGCCGTTGCGGTGGGTATAGCGGTAGGCGTGGGGGTGCTGGTCGGTGTTGAAGACGGGCGTGGTGTGCGCGTGACCAGACCCGGAGGCGTGGGTGTGTCGGAGCGGGGTTGCGCGGCTACGGGGTGCTGTCGGTGCGTGGCCGGGTGGCTACGTTCCGGCAGATTACAGAACATACCGCTGAACCCGGTTTGCAACCTGCAATCTGTCCTCTGGTGCCTGTCGCCTATGCCCTGGTTCCGACCTATCCGATCCGTCATGATAAAAGCTGCGTGTGCGAACGCAGCGTGTATGTGCCCGATTGATAGTATGAGCAAAAGCAGAATAGTCGCTAGAACAATGCGCAAACCTGGCTGCATAATTCTTTTATCCTACGATTGTATGGCGGAGTACCTTCAGGGGAACCCCGCTGTTGCATGAGCTATTCAAAAGCGCAGTCTGTCTTATCGGATCAGACGCGGGAGCATCCATTCTCTTCCATCTGTATGCAACGGCTCTTGTAGCGTGTTGGCGTTGCTACGAAAGTAACAAAAGGTTCGCAATATGTCAAACGTGCATCAATGGTAACTTTTCACCCTCAAGGGCACGCTGTTCGCCTGGGAGCGTGGGCGTCCCGCCCGCTATCGCGCACGTGCGGGTACGCTGCCTGCGCTCCCAGGCGAGGTGCAAAATGAACGCTAACGACAGCGCTTCCCACCAAATATGAACAGGTACATCAATGACACGCTTGCCGGAACAAATTACGTCGTTTATAATAACGTGACCTGTTAGCATACAGCCCTTTGCATTTATCGGCCAGCCAGAGGCCTATCAAGTTGAGAACACATACACGCGCCTGGCTACGCCTGGCGTAGACTCCAGGGTCGTCGTTGAGGAGGAATAGAGATATATTATGTTTGGCAACAACAGGAAGCCTCAGGCAACACCGCAAACCGTGAACACTAAGCCCGAAACCACGATTGGTATCAATACCCGCATTGTCGGCACCCTCACTTCGGATGGAAATATTCGTATTGATGGCTCAGTTGAAGGTGATGTTGAGGTGCTTGGTAATCTGATTATCGGCGAGACCGGGCGGGTGATTGCCAGCGTTAAGGCAACCAATGTGCATGTATCGGGCGCGGTGAAAGGCGAAATTACTGCCGTTGAGCAGTTGGAAATTTCACCAACGGGGAAAGTCTGGGGCGATATTACTACAGCGGCACTGCATATTGAGCCGGGCGGGTTGTTTCGCGGCCAGAGCGCCATGACCACGACTGTCGATGAGCCGCTGCTGCTGGAGGCCCCCCGTTCAGCCGAGGAACAGGCGTCATTGCCCTGAAGGATGGTGGAATGCGACGACGTACACGACCATCACCGCGTGCCGGTTCTCCTGCGATCTCGGCGGTTGTAGCACGATTGTACCAGGGATTGTTGTCGGCCCTGACTGCACCGCTCCGGCGCAGTGGAACCTATCTGGTGACGCTGGCGCTGGCGTTGTTGACGCTTTCCTTGCTGATAAACTTTGGCGGGCAGGTACTCCAGAGTACACGGCTGGAGGCGCGCCGCGTCAGTCTGGCAACCGAAGTGGCCCAACTGGAGGCGGAGAACCGTGCCCTGGAGAGTGCTGTTGAATATGCCGAGTCTAATGTGAATGTGGAGCGGGTAGCACGCGAGCAACTAGGATATACACGCGAAGGCGATATTGTCATTTTGCCCCAATTTCCAGCCGCCGTCCCGACCCCAACTGCCGTTCCACCAGAAGTCGTTTCTCTACCCGTGCGACCACCTAATTGGCAGCAGTGGTGGAGCGCCTTTTTTCCTGGCGACACCCAGTAACACCGTGACGAACCTATAGCAAAACTGTTGCAATTGTAAACCTGGAGTCCCGGCTGAAGCCGGGATTCCGGTACGACCCCGCTGAAGTCGAGACTCCGATACAACCCGGCTTGAGCCGAGACCCCGATACGATCCGGCTCAAGCCGGGAGATGATCCACCACGGCAGTCCTGGTATTATGACTCCTTGCAATAAGAGCGTGCAGTAGCGGCTGCCTGTGCCGTAAGTATCAGTTGCATATCGCCCAGATTCTTGAGCATCAGCGTGTGGAGGAAATGCAAACTCATCAGCGAGTTGATCATCATTGCCAGTATCGTATGGCCTTGCACTGCGCTATGATCGCCCGGCGCGGTGCGAATACGGGCCAGTTGCTGGAGTGCATGGGCCTGTGCTATTCGTTCACCAGTCACACAGCTTATCACCAGCGCCCGTGCTGCATGTTCCTGTGCGGTAAGATACTGGCCCTCGGTATAGCACACCTGGCTCAACAAGA
The DNA here is from genome assembly GCA_937925925.1 of uncultured Chloroflexales bacterium. GTDB lineage: Bacteria > Chloroflexota > Chloroflexia > Chloroflexales > Chloroflexaceae > CAKZQX01. The sequence continues at coordinate 12,089 of CALANA010000285.1, forward strand.
TCAGCGCATAGGATTCGCCTGACCAGTCGCCAGTCGTCCGTGCCCGATCACAAGCATGCTGGGCACAGCGGCGGGCCTGCGCCGGGTCATTGAGCAACAGATAGGCCGCCCCCAGATGCTGCAAACACTGCGTCGCCAGCAGGCGTGGATCAGCGTAGACTGTCGTGAGTGCGGGTCGCTGACTGGCAGACGAGCGGGAAAACACCGGGCGGCGGTAGCAGAGGCGTGTGGTAACCGACAATGGCCGGTGCCGCAGCCATTCACAGAGTGCATATGCGCGCCCAAAACACCGTCGAGCACGGAGCGCATTACCCAGACCCATATACGCCTGCCCCTCAATATCCAGCCAGATAGCCCGGAGTAAAACTGCTCGCCGCCGCTTACGCCAGGCACGCGGGCCAGCGCTCATCCCGGCTATGCGCTGGTGCATCCTGGCTGCTTGCCTGATGACCGTGGCATACTCACCCCGATGTAACAGATAGCGCATCATGCAGATATCGGCATAGAACTGACGCTGATCATCTTCCAGCATAATCGCCAGTACCGAAAGACTACGAATATCGCTTAACTGCGCGGTATATTCGCCCAGACGGCTGTAGATAATCGCCCGCCACCATAGGAGATCATACCGTTGCACGAGATCACGGGTCAGCGCCAGTGCCGTTCCCAGATACTCTAGCGCCGGTAGATTGGCATACTGCAAGGCCGCCTGCCGCCCGGCAGCATGGCAATAATAGGTCTGGGCCGCCGTATTCTCCGCACGTCCATAGTGATAGGCCAGCAATCGATAGGCAATCATCGCCATCTGGTTAGTGCGTACTTGAATACGAAACATCATTTCGTACCAGTGTGCAATAGCAGTGTGTAAGGATCGCCGCTGGCTAAAAAGCAGACTATGATAGGCAACTTCGTGCGTACTATGATGCTTGAAGCGGTATACGCGTTCCACGCCATCCTGTTCCAGTTCCAACATATTGAGCCTGACCAGGTGTTCCAGTTGCGCCTGCACCTCGGTATTATCTAAATGGGCGGGATGGATACTGGCTAAAAGCGAGAGTGGGAAGGTATACCCGATCACGGCTGCCGTCTTGAGAGTTAGCCGGGTTGACTCATCGAGACGATCAACCCAGGCCTGGATAATACCCTGCACTGTGGGTGAAAGATGCAACTCGACGTTCTCATCGGTCAGGCTAACAACGCCCTGTTCATAACACAGCAGCCGTTGCTGATGCAGGGCACGCAGGCACTCTTTGATAAAGAGCGGTTGCCCCTGCGCCTGGCGCTCAATCAACCGGTTGAGCGCAGCCGATATGTTGCGGGTACCCAGCAGCACCTGGAGCAACGCTTGACTCTCTGCCGTTGTAAGCGGGCCGAGTTTCAACCGCCGACAGCCAGGATGGGCCAGTAGTTCGCGCACGGTGGACGGTGGCTCGTGATCGAGCAGGCGTGAAGATACCACCAGCAGCAAAGGATAAGGACGATCAGGAAACGTATGGCTCATCCAGGCCAGATTGGTAGCCAGGCGCAACGAGAAATCATCCGCCCAGTGAATATTTTCCAGCATGATCAACAATGGAGATTGTTGTAAGCGGCGATGCAGCAGGGCTGACACCAGCGCAATGATTTGCGTCTGGAGTGTAGCATGACAAACGGGCGTGGATAGCGAGTCATGCTGAAACACTGATACCCCCTCGAGCAACTGTACCAGCAGGTGCAGCGCATCAAGCGTTGAGGGTGCCTTCCAGACCCACTCGCCCGGTTGAGCCGTGCTGCTGAACGCCGTCTGCACGTCGTTGAGCAGCGCCTCTAGACGACTCTGCTGCTGGCTCAATGGAACTGCTTCGTCAATGCCCCACAGGTCACACAGAATAGACTTCCAGGGCAACCCGGTATGTTCCTGTCCGTTGTTCCGACATTCGGCGCTATAGCCCGGTAATCCCAGGTGCAGCCACTGCCGCATACTGTCTTGGAGTAAACTACTCTTCCCAATGCCCGACTCACCTTCAACAAAAATAATCTGCACCTGACCGGCAATCGCCTGCTCAATCGCCTGTTTCAACACCGCTCGTTCTGCGTGGCGCCCAATCAGCGGCACTGCCTCGGGGAGATAGCGCTGACGCACGCTATCATTCAGCCGGCCATACCGCTGGACGGTAGTACTTACGCGGGCCACCGGCACCGGCTCGGTATGCCCTTTTACCGCTAAACGAAAAACGCTGCTAAACGTGTACTGTGCAGCCACCTCGTTACGAATACGGCCTGAAATCAGGATGGCATCGGGTGCCGCCGCCGCCATCAAGTGGGCCGCCAGATTCATCTCAGCCCCCTGTACGGTGTAGACCCGCCGTATGGCACAGCCCACCGAGCCAGCAAACAGCGTACCCACCGTGATCCCGACATGAGTTATCAAGCCGCGTGCCTGTAATTCGAGGCAGCATCCAACGGCCCGAAACGGATCATCGCCATGCGTGATGGGGGCACCAAACAACAGCACAAACACCGGGCCTTTATCGCCAATTTCAACCTCGTTCAGCCAGCCACCCCAGCGGGCGACAATCACTTGCACCCGCACCACCAGATCATGAAATGTGGCTGCCGTGGCTGGCAACTGAAACGCCGCAAAAGCAGGCACACACCGACGATACTCAGCCAGCAGCACACCAATACGCAACCGTTCGACAAACGAGGGTGGTAGGAAATGTTCCAGCGCCAGCAGCCCTTGCGTACGATCAGTCGGAGTGGCTCCAGTTGCTTGCAGGCAATTTGGCCCGGCTGTGCAATGACTGGCAATGGGCATAAGGGCAGACTTGCTCTGTACCTGATTGGTTGCGGCCACACGCATCTCGCCTGTATTGGCATGGCTTTTGGCTTTGATCGCCGCCTCGATCGCCGGGCCATACAGAGCCAGATGCACACCATAGGGTGGCCGCCCCACCAGCGCAACCTCGATGCAATCGGTGGCGACACCGATCCGTAGATCAAGCTGAAACGGGCCTTCTGGCGTGTGAATCGGGGGCAACATTGACAGGGCAGCGAGCATTGCCTGTCCACACTGTTGCCCCGGCTCAAGCTCACAACAGTCGGGCCACCAGACAGTAAGCGCATCACCAGCAATCGACACCACGTCGCCATGATGGGCCATTATGACCGTAATCAGTGTGCTATACAACAGGGTGAGAGTCTCGTGCAGGCGCTCGGCACCATCCACACGTTGCGCAAAGATGGCACTGAGCCGTGAGAAGTTGCGCAGGTCGGCATACAACACGGTTGCTGACATGTGCCAGGTACGGCCGGGCAGTAGATGCGTGGTACTCAACTGTGTCCGCAGCCAGTTTGACGTATAGGGGGCAAATAATTCGTTCATGGGCTGTAAGGTCATGGTCTGCCACGACGATCAGATCGAATGTATGTTTGTACTACCAGGTTCGGATGAACGTTTGTCTATGCAACGAGGCATAACCATCATTATCGGCATGGATAATGATGTCTGGAGAAGGTGATTATCTGGATCGAAAAATCAAAAAAATGAACGCATAGCACTGGTAGCAATAAGGAGTGTTGCTACCAGTCCGCGGTTCTTTTGACTAACGCAGTGCGACAGGTACGGGCAGTGCCCTGGATCTGTTCCCAGGGTTACTGGCTTATGGTGGTGCGGTAAGCACGGTACCCTGTATTAACACTCAGAATCGTCTGCTGTATTACAATGTACTGGAGATAAACATGGCACTGTAGCTACAAAAAATCCAACACGTTCAGTCCCTGTCTTTACCACGTAAAAAATTATACAAAAGGCCACAAAGAAGATTTGTTAAAGCTAAGATCGTACAATATAAAATTAAATAAGAGATGAATATTCAGCAGTCCAATATTGTAACTTATTTATCCCGATGAAGGTTTTGGCAAGTACTGGCTGTGCAGTTGGTACAACATAATAACCTTGCCGTCAGGCATGGCAACTCGATCAGAAGTGTGCTATAGTAACCGCGACAAGAGCCTACAGATCATACCATACAAGCCGCTTTGCAACAAACGGGTGCGAGATGAACATATCAGGTTAGAACTGCCGCATGTGTCGCTGCAGTTCGGTTGAAGTTGCTACGCGCAACGATACAAAGTTGTAATGTATGCCTACAATGACAACGGTGGCCAATGGCCTGCGTATTCTGGTTGAGGAACTGCCGCATACTCACTCGGTCTCTCTGGGCTATTTTACCGGGGTAGGCGCGGGGTATGAATCCCCGGCGTTGAGCGGTGCCGCGCATTTTATTGAGCATATGTGCTTTAAGGGCACCCGCACCTTCCCCACGGCCAGGATTATCTCGGATACGATTGAGGGTGTCGGAGGTATGTTGAATGCCTCGACCTCATATGAATCAACCGTGTACTCGGCAAAGGTGGCCGATATTCACATGGATCGGGCCTTAATGGTGCTGACCGAGATGCTGCGCTATCCGCTCTTTGACCCGCGTGAATTGGAGAAGGAACGGCGCGTGATTCTGGAGGAGATCCGTGGTTCGCAGGATGATCCTGACGAGTGGGTGCATGCGCTGTTGCACGCTGCCATGTGGGGCGATCAACCGCTGGGGCGCGATATTGCTGGTACGCTGGACTCGGTGAGCGCGATCAGCCGTTCCGATTTGCTCGCGTTCTGGAATGCGCATTATCATCCGCATAACATCGTTATCTCCATCGCCGGTCATATTCAAACCGATCAGGCAGTCGCGGCGGTGCTACAGGCATGTGAATTGCCAGCAGACACGGCGATCACCCGACACGACCCGGTAGCACGATCGGTCGGCACCATGTCCTGTCAACAAGCGCAGCCGTGGAGCAAACCGCCGCTGCCTGGCCCACAGGTAACGCTGGTGCCGCGTGTGACTGAGCAAGGGCATTTTTGCCTGGGTATGCCCGCACTCTCCTATCGAGATGCTGATCGGCGGGCACTGCAAGTACTGGATACGATCGTCGGTAGTGGTATGTCTTCGCGTTTGTTTCAGACCCTACGTGAAGACATGGGTGTGGCCTATCATGTTGGCTCCTATCAAATCGAACTGGCCGATGGGGGCATGTGGGTGCTGTATGGCGGTGTGGAAGATGATACGCTAAGCACCAGTGTTGGCGCGATGCTGCAGATCCTGCACAACGTGGTGACTGAGGGTGTGACAGACGAGGAGTTGACACGGGTGAAGGAACAGGTCAAGGGGGGAATGCTACTCTCGCTGGAAGACACCTGGTCAATCGCAGCGCGCAATGGTGCCCATCAACTCCGCTATAATGGCGTTATTCCTGTAGAACAGGTGGTAGCCGAAATTGAGGCCGTAACCAGGGCCGACGTGCTGCGCGTGGCGCGGCGCCTGTTACGTCGTGATGCAATGCATCTGGCGGTGATTGGCCCCTATGATACAAAAGATGAACAGACATTGGCAACAATGCTGCACGCGGCGCTAGAGTAATGAAATGCCACACGATGAGGTGATTGTATGACACAGGTTGCGATTATTGGCGCTGGTGCAGCGGGTCTGGCTGTAGGTCAGGCGCTGGCGCAACGCAATAGCACACCCAAAATCTATGAGAAGAGTCTGAGCGTGGGTGGCCGGAATATGACGCGCCAGATTGAGGGGTGTGTGATTGACCATGGTGCCCAGTGTATTAAAACGCCTTCACCGGCGCTATTGCATCTGGTAAATAAGAGCGCCACCAGTACTCGTTCACCCGCCTATGATATTCGGTTGCCCATATGGGTGTTTAATGCCTCCGGGGTGATTACTGAGGGCGACCCGGAGTTGAATGCCGAGCCGAAGTGGGGGTGGCATGCCGGGGTGAATATGCTCACAAAGACGCTGGCGAGTGGCCTGGATGTACGAATGGGCGTGAATGTGCGCAAGGTGATGGAGACCGGCAACCGCTATCCCTACACGCTGCTCAATGCGGAGGGGGCGATTCTGGCCGAGGCCGATGCGGTGGTGCTAACGCCACCCGGCCCCCAGACTGCCGAGATGATAGCTGTCAGCGTGATCGATCAGATGCTGAAGGACAGGCTGCTGGCAGAACTGTCGCAGGTAACCTACCGGCGCTGTCTGTCGGTGGCACTGGCCTATGCCCGCCGCCCGGCAGTACCCTGGTATGCGCTGCTGAATAGTGATCGCCAGCACCCGATTGCATGGCTGGCATGTGAACATGTCAAGCCGGGCCATGCACCGGAGGGCATGGGTTTGCTGCTGGCACAGATGGGGCATGCGTTTAGCCTTGAACACTGGGACGAAATTGACAAGGGGACATATGGCAAGAATGGGCCACTGCCGCCCGTGCTGGCCGAGGTTCACCACCATGTACAGGCGTTATTCGCCGCTGATCTCGGCCCGCCGCTCTGGGCCGATGTCCATTGCTGGCGCTATGCACTCCCTGATACAACCGCCGATTTTGAGCGGTTGAACAGTACTGGCAGTGGTCTCTTCTTTGCCGGTGATTATGTGGCCGAGCAGGGGCGCGTGCATCTGGCAATTGAGAGCGGGTGGCGTGTCGCCGAGCTGATCGCCGCAACGAGGAATGGCTGACTCGCATGCCGGGCAGTCGGGCGTGGCGGCCCGGCTCAAGCCGAGACTCCGGTTGTGTGCCGGTTGTCTGCCGGGCAAGTGGGCGGTATGCCGGTTATGCTCATCTGGCTCGGCGATTCACTCCCCCTCACACACCTTGTTCAGCGTCATCAATAGGTCAGCGGTTCTAACCCCTTCATAGCGGGCTATTGTGTCAATCGGCGCTATCGCCGTTGTGGGGCTGCAAGCCACCTGGCGGGTAGGTGACGGTCACTCCCCGCAACGCTGAAGGGTTGAGAACCGGAACCTGCGGGGGTGACCGTCACCTGGGTTCCAAATAGCGGGCCAATGGGGTGGGGGCTGCAAGCCACCTGGCGGGTAGGTGACGGTCACCCCCCGCAACGCTGAAGGGTTGAGAGCCGGAACCTGCGGGGGTGACCGTCACCTGGGTTCCAAATAGCGGGCCAATGGGGTGGGGGCTGCAAGCCACCTGGCGGGTAGGTGACGGTCACCTCCCGCAACGCTGAAGGGTTGAGAACCGGAACCTGCGGGGGTGACCGTCACCTGGGTTCCAAATAGTAGGCTAATGGTGTCAACGGCCTCGCACGACGCCCCGATGATGCTACTGCGTTGGTCTGCGCCCCGGTGCATGTGGCGCATGCCCCCCTTCGCTCCCCGCATCTGGTGATTCTGTCCGACATCTGCTATCATGCTTCCATCGCTGTTCGTAGTTTGGCATAGCATCGTCTGGAGGTCAAGTATGAATCGTTGGGCGGCGTGCCCGAGCCGCTGCGGCGCTGGTTGCCCCACCCGCTGGCGCTCCCCGCGCCGGCGCCCGCCCATCCGCTCGCGCTGCGGGCGGTCGAGACCCTGCTGCTGCTTGCCCGCACCACGCCGCCGGCGGTGCGCACCGATGGCACCCTGCGCGCCGCCGCACTACGGCTGGTCGCGTCCCGCCTGGCCCCGCTCCCGCCGGACACCGTGCGCGAGCTGCTCCGCCACGTGCTGCCCTGGCTCTACCGCCTCGGCGTGCTGGCGATCCAGGACGGCGCGGCCCGCGACCCGTCCGCCGATCATGGCCGGGAGCGGATGGTGGGCGGGCGAACCGCCCCCCGGCCACCCGCGCATCTGGCTGTCCGATGACTGAGCGAGCGGGAGTGCCTGTATGTTGACCTTACTGATCAACAATCAGTCACTGGAAACAGCAATAGTGACTGAGTGGCAGCCGGTTGAGTTTTCCTGCCAGTTGCCAGACATGGCAGCAGGTGCGACGCTGGAATTGCTGGTGAACGACCAGCGGCTGGAGCCATTTCTACGTCCCCATGATCCAACCTGGCGCTGGCACTGGAATCCGCACAACACGGTTGGCCGCTGCACCCTCACGCTGCGCACTGCCTGGCCCGCTGGTCAGACCACCGTGCAGGTGGCAACGCTGACGGTCATCCCGCGCAAGATCGACCAGGAACGCTATGTGCTGCTGCTGGCTGATCTGCAACAGGTGGTTCACAGCCTGGTCTATACGCTGGCGGGTGGAGCGGAGGGTGTCACCGTACAGGCGACGGCGATGGAGCAGGAACACACGCTGATCGAGGAGTATTACCGCCTGTTCGACGCCCGTTTTGTGCAGCTTGAACAGGCAGTGACACGCCTTGCCCGTCGTCCACGCACCATATTGCGTTCGACCACGCGGCGCGTCCCGACCGGGCAGGTGCGCGATCTGTCACGCCTGACCGACCGGCTGGTGCAGGACGGGTGCGCGGTTGGAAGCGACGGGCCAGCCTTGCCTGCCGCTGTCACCGAGGAGGGCAGCGTTGTCACCACCGACACCTACGAGAATCGCTTGCTCAAGTGGCTGCTGGACGAACTATGGCGGCGGGCACGTTATTTTACCACCATCGCCGACGCACAGGTACCTGCTTCGCCCTTACAGCGCCTGGCCGGGCGTAGCCACACGGTTGCGCAACGACTCGGCACGCTGCGGGCACTGCCTTTCCTGGCCGACGTCGGCACCTTGACTGCCTGGCACGGCCCCAATCACGTCCTGCAACGCGACCCGGACTACCGCCAGGTTTATCGCTACTGGCAAGACCTGCGCCGTTGCCCGTTCATCACGGTCGAAAGCCCGCTCTTCCACATTCCACTCCACGCTTTGCCGCAGTTGTACGAGTACTGGTGCGCAGTGCAGGTGGTACAGGCGCTGCTTGACCTGCCGACGGTAGCCGTGCAGATGCAGCGGCTGGTGCAGGCACAGCACGCCATAGACGCAGAGCCATCGAACCGGCCCTACACCTTCACCCTGGTCGAGGACACCCCGCTGCTCACGCTGACCTGGCAGCGGCGAACACTGCATCTGCGCTATCAGCCGCGCTATCGGCCCGCGCCTCGCGGACAGCACACTGCGCCCGACGCCGGACTATGCGCACTGGATCGGCACACCCGCGTGCCCGACCTGGCCCTGGAAGTGGAGCAAGACGGGCAACCGCCGCGCGTGCTGGTCTTCGATGCCAAATACCGCCTGGATGCCAGTGGCGGCGTCCCGGCAGACGCGCTGGCCGAGGCCTACAGCTACCTGGGGGGCATTGGGCTATGCAATGGTACCCGCGCTACCCGTACCGCTGTGCTGCTCTACCCGGGCCAGGGTGCCGCCGAACACTACCCCAGCGGCGTCGGCGCACTGCCGCTGCTGCCCGGTGCAACGACCGTGCTGGGTACCTGGTTGCGCCAGGTGCTTGCGTCCTGGCAGTAAATATGGTACAGTAGAGAACGTCTCCTGCGGGTGTAGCTCAGTTGGTAGAGCATCTGCCTTCCAAGCAGAATGTCGTGGGTTCGAGTCCCATCGCCCGCTCCAATTCACCTCACCCGGCTTGCCTCCTGTCTGTTTACGCTCTGTCCCCTGGCGATAGGAGTCCAGGCAGGGACTTTTCACTTGCTTGCATCCTGTGCCGTCTCTGGCGGTAGGAAACCGGGTGGGCCTACAGCGTTCCTGGTGAGCGCAGGCCCGGCTGGGAACGCGGCCTAAGAGCGCGGGCATCTTGCCCGCATGTGCGCAGCACGCCTGGGAGCGCGAGCATCTTGTCCGCAAATGGGGGGCATCAGTCATATAACCACTTGAGAGAGTGTGTCATGACAGCAGGATTTTGTGGAATCAATAGAGGATGAACGTAACCATCAGTACGCTCACTCCCCTGTGGACGGGCGGTATCGAAACGGGCAAAGTTGATCGCCTCTATGAAACCGGTCTTCTCGGCAGCATGCGCTGGTGGATGGAGGCGCTGGTGCGCGGAATGGGTGGCACGGCTTGTGACCCTACCGGGCAACAATGTCTCTATGATCCAACAGAGCCTGATGATGGCATCTGCGATGTATGCCGTGTTTTTGGCGCGACCGGCTGGCGCAGGCGCTTTCGGATCGAGGTACTCGACGACCAGACCCGGTCTATCTGGGAGGACAATGCGTCGCTTAACATCCGTCCGCCGGAGCGTACCCGTGGCTGGTTTTTGTCACCGGGACGCATGGGAAACTTCGTCCTGCACGTGCAAGGTGATCAGGCAAGCTGCGCGCAATTGGCCGCGCTGCTGCTCTTTCTGGAACGTTGGGGCAATCTAGGCGCCAAAGCGCAACTGGGGTACGGCGCCTTTGCGCTCCAGAACCGCGAAACCATTGCCTCCATTGCCTCATGGCGGGATATTTCGTCAACCACGGCCCCTCAAGATACTGATCTTCCTGATCTGCGGTCTTTCGGCTTCTTCCGCTATCGATTTCGGCCAGCACAACCGGGATGGTGGACAAGGCTGCCCGGTTTCGAGCGCGTTGTTACACAGGTTCGGCCTCTCGTTGAACAATAC
>CALANA010000286.1 GCA_937925925.1 uncultured Chloroflexales bacterium
ATTTAGCACTGCTTGACAACAACCAGCGCAAAGCCATCATACCCTTTGACGCCTACTGTCGGCAGAATAGTTGCCGCCAGACGCGGATCGGCAGCCAGCGCCGCGTTGAACTGCTGGATACCGCGCAGATCTGGATCACTGCTGTCGGCTTCTAACACGGCACCGTGACGCACCACATTATCAGCCACAATCAGTGTGCCGGGGCGGGCCAGGCGTAGCGACCAGTCCAGGTAGGCCGGATACGCTGCTTTGTCGGCATCAATAAACACCAGATCGAATGGCCCGGCACCTTCGGCCTCAAGCTGTGGCAGCACATCGAGCGCCGATCCCTCGCGCACCTCAACCACCGGCTCCAATCCAGCAAACGCCAGATTAGCGCGCGCAACCTCGGCATGCTTTTTGCTACACTCAATGGTTACTAAACGGCCCCCAGGCGGTATAGCACGAGCCATCGCAATCGCACTATACCCACCTAACGTGCCAATTTCGAGGATCTGCTGTGCCCCACAGAGCAGCGCCAGCAGATAGAGGAACTGACTCTGCGTGGGCGAAATGCTGATACTGGGCATGTTGGCAGATTCCAGTGCCAGTCGTGCCGCTTTCAGTGCTTCGTCTTCGGCCGCAAAGATCGTGGCAATGTAGGTATCAACGGATGTAAAAAGTTCCTGGTTCATAGCGCCTCAATTCATAGCATACTGTGACCGGCGTCGATTATCTGTCTGACCGGCACATATGCTGATCATATGTCGAGAGATAGTGTACTTTCGCGTAAGTGTGTGCTACCATCAGTGTACCATTGCTCTGCGAGTTCTGGTAGTGCTGATAGGAGAGTCTTATTCACAGGAGGTGCTTGTGAGTCATCCATACTCACAAGCACTCCCATCAATTCCTATCAACTCGGGGTGATGGCACGGCCTATTCGTTTATTCGTTGCCCATTCATTGACAGGGGAGCAGCGTGAGGCACGAGGCGCGCCGCCGATCGGGTAGGGGCGCAGCAGCGGCAGCCGGGCAGCGCTGGCCCTGACATGCCCGCCGGTGCCTCGGAAGGACATGTATTGTTTTCCTGGTTCCGCACTCCAAAAAGTACCCGGATTGTGGCCGGGCACGCACCCCATTTCTGCATCCCTATCACGAACGCATGGACACGATCTCCGTGCGTTTTGGGGTGCCGAACACGGGAAACAGTACACCTGGCACCTGGCACCTAAAGACGCCGCACGCCTGGTCGCCGCGTCGCCGCACCCCTGCCTCTCCATGTCATGGTGAGCCAGCCTATTGCGCCACGAACATCGTTCCCGCTCAACATGTCGGGCCGCGAGCGGTAGAGGAGAACGCGCCGCGAACCATCTCACCGCGTTGGCAGTGAACCGCCATGCAGCGCTGGATCGTGCCCACACCACGGCCCCTACCGTCCACGCATACGACCACGAATGTACATGTTTCATGCACGAATAAACCGTGCCAGACTGGATCGTCGCGTCGATACTCCTATGGAACAGCTTCTTGACCAGACCATCGCGCACCTCTTGTCAGTAATAGGAGGTACGCGGTGCGCGATGCGCGTCCATACCCGCGATACACCCCGATCAATCGCGCTGATCGGCGGGTGGAAGCACGGCCTCTTCGTGTATCACGTGTCTTCATTCGTGGGCGTATGCGTTGCGCATTCATTGACCGGGGGGCGCATCGAAAGCCAAAAAACGGGGGAATTGCATAACTCGTGTCAGTAACAGAAGTTACGCGGTGGGATCGCCCGCTCACAGGGGATCGCCCGGCCCGTCAACGGGCGGGCGACCAATTGGCGAGAGCCGCGCCTGCACGGGTGACCGAGCAGCCCGCGTCGGCAGGCTTTGTTCGAGTCGCCCGACGCTTCAGCGTCCAGGCACACTATGCCTGTTCCTCACATCTCCGCTTGAGTATGCACTGGCAGTGGTACCAGGCCCACATCCTCAAGAATCCAGTAGAGTGATGGGCCGGTAATCTGCACGCTGCGGTTGTGTTGAGCCTGAATGTCGGTGATCGCGGCCTGTGTTGCACCAGCGCGGGCAAGATTCTCGGCAGTGAACGCATCGGAGATGAGGGTATATGCGGCTTCGGTGACAAAGACATCAGGGTCGCGCTGCATTCTGGCTAGATTCTGGGGAGTCGTCGTTATCACTGCTTCAATCCAGCCCTTGACCTCGGTGGCGCTACGCTCGGTTATATCACTGGTCACGAGCTTGAGCAAATGCGGTGGGACTATGATGCCTCCTTCTGGCCCACCGCTAATGGTTACTCGCATACCATTGGGTTCGACGGCACGGATGGTGTAGGACTGCACCTCGACAGCGTAGGTCTGCGCAAATTGTTCAAATGCTCCTTGCGCGAGTGGATGGCTAAAGATGACCTTGATCGGTACGATCCCCTCAGATCGTTGTCCAATCGCTTGTGATGCCGTGCGACTAAATGCAATGTAGGCTTCTACGCCCCTGGTAGATAGATAGTCATATGTAACACCGCCATATACCGCCTGGCTGCGGGTATCAAAGAAGGCATTATAGGCAATGTCGCCAGAAACATGTCGCTCAACCAGCAGCACCTGTTCCTCTTCCGCCACACCAACGTGAGGGTGCAGCAGTAGCAAAGATGCTATCAGGATGCACGTAGTCAAACCAATAATCCAGGATATTCGGGGAAGCAATAGTTTAGGCATAAGAGATACCTTTCTCTGTATTGAGGCCTACAGCCTGCTGCTAGCACAGGAAAACAACATCGTTATTGTTAGGAATACAGAAGACACCGTGATAGTCTTTACTAATACCAATGTGATTTCCATACCATCTATCACCATCGTGGTAGGTATCGACAGTGACTTTTCCAATGCCACGTTGTGTTCCACCAGAACTCGTCCACTTTTCATCATAAAAGGCATGTTGAAAGTAGTAATTCTGTCCAGCTACCAGATTCTGGTACCCATAGATAAGGAACCGTATTTCATTGTCGTTTCCAGTCAAACATCCGGCCTTTTTAGTAAAAGTCTGCCAATTTGGCAGATTTGACCAAGACCAACCTGCATTAGCTATTCGAATGTCACCACACCCATTATCATTCGAACCATGACCATTAAAAGCATGGTAAACCATAGCTGGACGATCACTCGGCCCACCGTTCATATTCTACCAATCGATTTGTGGTTGCTGCCATTTAACATGATCATCGCCTGCTCTTACATAGCGATTGGCATTCACTTCTATTTGACCACGATGCCAACCTGAGTCAGCTTCGCCACCGAAACGATTGTTGTGACCATACGGAATACTTACCTGCCAAGCAAGTGCTGTGGGTGTTAGCAAACTGCCAAGTAAACCGACAATAATAAATAACCAGAAGCATTTCCAATAAGAGATACTGAAAGTATCTATATATTACCTCCTTACTTCTACTTCAATTCAGACCGTTTCATAAGAAGATCGTGTGTTTCAAATATCACCCTCACATCTTGACAATCGTGTTAAGAGCAAGCAACAATACGTGCATTAATGTGAGTTATTGGCGTATTTCTAGACAATACTATAACAATCCTGACTCAGTTGTAAACGCTGGCTTTTGTGCAAACGCTTCCTTAATGCCAGGCAAGACATTGAGAAGTTTATAACCAATTTAAGATTGCTAGATTAAAGTTGTTAAGCTATGTTGCAACAACACACAGAGTGTAGCATACCAACATTACTGGAAGGTAAACGTTCTGTAACAGGTCGGTAACAAATGCCCAACAGTTTTGTAAACGAGATTTGCGCAACCAATGGCCGGCGCTCTTCAGAGGTTGACAGGCTGGCTCCTACTGAGCGTATCTCTATGCATCTTAGTCTTTCACCGAAGGATACAAGGGTGCTACCTCGACCTGGCTTATTCCAGCCTCCTGGCTCTCGTGGTCAGCCACATTGAATATGCGGAGTATGTAGAAACGACTAAAATCGTTACTACGGCATCAGAAACGACTAAAGTCGTTACTACATACTCCTTCAACATCAGAGTGGTCAGTCACTAGCAAGCCTCTGCCCCTGGTACAGTGGCATCCCGGCTTGAGCCGGGATCGAGCGCGACTCCGACTCAAACCGGAACTCCAGGTCTTCAGCACACGATGGAGGATGGCTCTATGCTACGATGTAGATCGACTATACGCTCTACCAGGAATGAGTAGTGGTATGGTATGGATACGAAAAAAGACGAGAGAAACACAGGACACCACAAGAGTAGAAAGCAGGGGAAGCATCGTCATGCCTACACAATCCATCTTGATTGTTGATGACGAGGAAGTCATAACCCAGGCGCTGACGGTCTTGTTTCAAAACGCGGGCTATGCCACCGATGCGGTTCACTCTGGACAGGCAGCGCTACACTATCTTGCGGCCAGAAGGCCGGATTTAATGGTCTTAGATGTCATCATGCCAGATATGGATGGCTATGCCGTCTGTCGTCATGTGCGGCAACATATGGACTATATTCCCATTCTGATGTTAACCGTCAAAGATCAATCGTGGGAAAAAGTACTCGGTCTGGAACTGGGTGCCGATGTGTATGTCACTAAACCGTTTGTCTACGGCGAATTGTTGGCCCGGGTCAAGGCGCTCCTACGATTAGCAACCTGCAAGTAGAACCCGGCCACCCCAGAACGGACTTTAACCTTCGGGGCATTGACGCTGTGGCAACAGCAGTGTCGGGTGCTGGTTCATGATCGGGAAATCAAGCTGGCACCGCAAGAATTCAAGCTGCTGCACTTTTTGATGCACCATCCCCAGCAAGTTTTTGGACGTACCACCCTGTTGCATCACGTCTGGGGGTACGAACAGACAGAAGATACACGCACGGTCGATGTGCATATCCAGCGATTACGAGAAAAATTAGCGCCGATGCAGGTTATCCAGACCGTGCGAGGGTTTGGGTATCAGCTGGTTGAACCGCATGATGATGGTCAGTAGCAGAGCAGGTTAACCCTTTCCCGCACGTACGACACACTCCAGCGCTTTGATACAGAATGGAGCCGTATAGTCTCTATCCAGTGATAAGATATGGTCGAGATTGCCTGATCATGGTATGCTAGTAAAGAACCAGCATCTTGCTTTGTCGGTCTACCGATATACTATGCGATCACTGTCTGCCGTTTGTGGATGGATCAGCATGATCAGTTTAATCGTCGGCAGTGAAGCGAGACGGTATCGCCGCCGGGCGTTATGACCTGAATGAATAGCAAGCCGATACCCCTGGTATAGCGGAGTCCCGGCTTGAGCCGGGATCGAGGGATCCCCAGGTTAAAACCTGGAACCGGATCGTCACCACTGATGTAGAATTGCGCTACCAGGTCAGACTGATTTGAACTCGCGCTGAACGATGCTGGCAATCAATAGCGTGCTGATAAGGAAGGATAGTATATCACATGGGCCATGAAACGTCCGGTGTTAGCATACTGGCGCTGGGCACGGCGGTGCCGGCCTATTTTGTTGAACAGGCGCACCTGTATCATTGGATGGTTGAGGCAGTTGGGGCCGGGCCAGCGTTGACGCGCTGGTTACATCGTTTGTATCACAGCTCTGGCATCGAGTCACGCTATGCCTGTGTCCCGGACTCGTTGCATCCGCCTGGCGAGTCGCGGTTTGCGCCGAGCCGCCCGCTGGCAGAGATTTATACGACTGCAGAACGTATGGCAATCTATGAGCGCGAGTCGGTGACGTTGGGCACTGCCGCTGCACAACAGGCTGTGCAGGATTATGCTGACCAGGCGGGCCAGGCGGTAGCTGCCACCGACGTTGCCAGCTCGATTACCCACCTGATTGTGGTCAGTTGCACCGGCTTCTTTGCACCTGGCCTGGATCTGATGATCGCTCGTCAGTTACACCTGCGCCCCACAGTAGAGCGCACGCTGGTAGGCTTTATGGGGTGTGCGGCTGCGTTTAATGCGCTGCGACTGGCACACCAGATCGTGCAGGCCCAGCCTGTTGCACGGGTATTGATCGTCTGCGTCGAACTCTGCTCGCTACATATTCAACCCGGCCAGGAGCGCGAAAACCTGATCTCGGCCTCGCTCTTTGCCGATGGAGCCGCAGCCTGTATCGTGGGGAGGCCCGCTACCCGCCAGAGGGATCGGTTTGCCATCCAGGGCTTTCACACCATGATCAAGCCCGACAGCGAGCGCGATATGGTCTGGCGGATTGGCAACCACGGCTTTACGCTCCGCCTCTCGCCACAGGTGCCAGATCGCCTGGGCGAGGTCGCACCCCAATCGCTCCGCGCTCTGCTCGGTGACTATGAACGGCTGGACTTCTGGGCCATTCATCCTGGTGGGCGCGGCATTGTGGATCGCCTGTCCCAGATCTTTCAACTCACCCCGCAGCAACAGGCGGCCAGTCGCGCTGTTTTGCGCCGGTATGGTAATATGTCGTCACCAACCATCCTGTTTGTCTTGCACGAGTTGCGTCAGCGCCTGCGCGATGCCCATGTCCCCGCAACCGAAGGGGTGGCAATGGCTTTCGGGCCGGGCCTGGTGATCGAAATGGCACACCTGGTCTACACACCGGCCGTCCGATCGCTGCCATCAGAACGGGGTATGGGGGAGAAAGGAACGTCCGTTGAGCGTCTGGCCTGATCTGACAACCCGGTTGGAAGCCGCCGAGTTGATGGATGATCTCACGATTGGTGGCGCAGAACTGGTGCAAGCGCTGCACGAGTTGCGCTGGATTAACCGCCTGCTGGGGGGAGCCTGGCCGGTGCGCGAAGGCGTGCGCCGCCTGTGGGCACAGGTCGGGTGCCCATCACGCCTGTCCATTCTGGATGTCGGTGCGGGATCGGGCGATGTGAACCGGGCGCTGCTGCGCTGGGCGGATCACCAGGCGCTCGATCTGCGTATCACCCTGATCGACATTCACCCTGAAACCTGTGCGGCAGCGGCGGCGTATTATCAGGACGAGCCACGGGTACAGGTACAGCAGGGCGATCTGTTTGATCTGGCACCCGACCAGGCCGATATTGTCACTGCCTCGCTTTTTCTGCATCATTTTACGGATGCGCAGTTGCCTGCCGCCTGGTCAGCGCTGCTTCGTGCGGCGCGGATCGGGGTGGTGGTGAATGATCTGCATCGGCACCCGGTGGCATGGATAGGTATCCGGGTCGCAACGCAACTTTTATCGCGCAATCGTATGATTCGGCACGATGGCCCGTTGTCGGTGCAGCGTGGCTTTCAGGCCGCTGATTTTATGCGGCTCCGCTCGCTGCCGGGGATGTTCAGTTTGACGTATGCCTGGCGTCCGTTTTTTCGCTATCTGGTGATAGTGCGGCGCATTTGAGGCGTTGGGTGTTCCTGGATTGCAGGTTGGACGTGCCTGCGTTGTGGTTGGGCCTGCCAACGCTATTGATTGATAGTGAGGAGCAATGCTGCATGCGTGACGTGGTGATAGTAGGAGCCGGACTGGCGGGCAGCAGCCTGGCGCACGTGTTAAGTGGTCTGGGTTGGGATGTATTGCTGATTGAACGACGACAGTTGCCACACCACAAGGTGTGTGGCGAGTTTCTCTCGCCCGAGTCACAGGCCAGCCTGTGGGCACTGGGCCTCTATGATACCGTTGCAGCGCTGAGGCCCAGTGTGATGGAGCATGCGCGACTGGTGTCACGGCGGGGTGTTAGCCTGCGTGTCCCACTGCCCGGCCCGGCCTGGGGCGTCAGCCGCTTTGCGCTCGATTATGCGCTGGCAACTGCGGCGCGTCAGGCCGGAGCCGAGGTGCAGCAGGGAGTTACGGTCAGCGGTGTGACCGCCGTTGAGCAGGGGTATACCGTGAACCTGCGCTCGTTGGAAGGAACGAGCATGGTGCAGGCACGTGCTGTGGTTGTGGCTTGCGGACGTAATCCGCTACCGGGCTTGCGCCCCAAAACCGTCACGACCGGCGCCCGGCCAACCTATGTTGGCGTCAAATGCCATTATGCGGACGTGACGATGCCGTCTCAGGTTGACCTGTTTCTGTTTAAGGGCGGCTATGTGGGGCTGTCGCCGATTGAAGACGGGCGCTATAACCTGTGTTTGTTGACCACACGGGCGGCTTTTGCGCGGGCGGGCGGCAGCGCAGGAGCGATGTTGGATGCGGTGACCCGCTGGAATCCGGCCTTGCAGCAGCAACTGGCAGGAGGCCAACCCGTTCCAGATACCGAGGTCTCAGTCGCACCGGTTGATACGGGCGTGCCAGCCGTGCCCTGGGATACCGTCGCACGCCTGGGCGACGCGGCAGTGATGATCCCCCCGCTGTGTGGCGATGGGATGGCCATGGCTCTCCGTTCGGCGGAGATCTGTGCCCCACTGATCAACGATTTTTTGCACGAGCGGATCACGCTGGCCACCTGGCAGGAGCAATATAGTGCCGCCTGGCAGCGCGAGTTTGCCCGCCCCGTGCGCACCGGGCGTCAGTTGCAAGCACTCCTGGCTCGCGCTTATCTATCCGATGGCTTGCTGGCGTTGGGCAAGTTCCTTCCTGTTCTGGCCAGACACCTGGTACGGGCCACCCGTGGGCAATCACGCCCGCTAGAAACCGTTTTGCCGCTGGTGCAGCAGCCGGCCAGCCAGGATAGAAACGCGATGATAGGCATACCGGCCGTTCAAAAGGGTGACGCCTGATGTACATCTTTCCCGCGCCGCTGGCTGATACGGCTCTGGCACTACGCAATGGGGAGTTGGATCTGGCGGTGTATATTGACGAACTCTGTGTACGCATCGGGGTGGTAGACCGGCATGTGCAGGCACTCTTACCAGAGCCAGATCGCTGGGCGCGGCTGCAACGCGAGGCGTTGGCGCTGCAGGCGCGCTATCCTGATCCAACTCAACGACCAGCGTTGTATGGCATTCCGGTGGGCATCAAGGATATTTTTCACGTTGATGGTTTTCCCACACGGGCCGGAACCGCAGTGCCAGCACATCTCTTTGCTGGAACCGAGGCCACCTGTGTCACCGCGCTTCGTGCAGCCGGGGCGCTGATCCTGGGAAAAACCGTGACAACCGAGTTTGCCTATTTCGAGCCTGGCCCTACACGCAATCCGCACAATCTCAAGCACACGCCCGGCGGATCGAGCAGCGGTTCGGCGGCGGCAGTAGCGGCTGGCATGTGTCCGCTGGCACTCGGTACCCAGACCGTCGGCTCGGTCATTCGCCCGGCAGCTTTCTGTGGGGTGGTGGGGTTCAAGCCGAGCTATGGACGTATCCCGCTCGACGGCATCGTGCCTTTCGCGCCCTCTGCCGATCATGTCGGGTTGTTTACCCAGGATAGCGCGGGCATGCGCCTTGCTACCAGTGTGCTATGCCACGGTTGGCGCGATCCCGATCCGCAGCTCGTGTCCCGTTTGCCGGTGCTGGGTGTTCCGACAGGGGCCTATCTGGAACAGGCTACGCCAGAGGTATTGACCGCCTTTGCGGCTCACCTGCATCTCCTGGAACAGGCTGGCTATACCGTGTGCCAGGTGCCGGTGCTGGCGGATATAGCGGCCATTGCCCAGCGCCATCGTCTGTTGATTGCGGCCGAGATGGCCCAGAGTCATGCCAACTGGTTTGCGCACTATGCCCCACTCTATCGCCCGCGCACGGCGGCGCTGATCCGCGAAGGACAGGCGGTCAGTGCAACCACACTGGCCGCCGCTCGTGCCGGGCAGTTACAGTTGCGCAGTGACTTGACGGAGGTTATGACCGCGACGGGCATCGATTTATGGGTTTGTCCCGCCGCCACGCAGACTGCGCCGCCTGGTATTGGCTCCACCGGCGACCCGGCCATGAGTACGCCCTGGACGCACGCTGGCCTACCCACGCTTACGTTACCCATCGATCCAGCAGCAAATGGGTTACCGCTTGGTATCCAGTACATTGCCCCCTTTATGGCCGACGAGCGCTTGCTGGCATGGTCGCTGGAGTTGGAAAGTATCTTGTAAATGGCTCTCTGAACCATAAAGGAATTGTTTCATGCGCTACCGACCGATGCTGATCCTGGTGTTTGTTCTGGTCTTCTGGCATACAACGGCGCTGGCACTGATCTTCTGGCCTGGCCGCACCGCTAGCTTGCCACCACTCCCGACGCAAGCACCCGATATTGCCTCTTATCGCATGCAGGTGCAGCTTGATCCCGCCACAAAAACCGTTGTGGGCACAGCGCGTATCACCTACCACAACCTGTCGCCTGATAGTCTGGAAGAACTCTGGCTGCGACTCTACCTCAAGGCGTTTCGTAGCACCGAGACGCTGTGGATGCGCGAGGCTGGCCTGAAGCATCGCGGTTTTGCGGTTGATACCGAGGCACTGGGCAACATAACGGTAAGCCAGCTTACCCTGCCTGATGGCACTGATCTGCTGGCAAGTGCCACCTTTACCGACACGCTCATGCATGTCCCGCTGCCCGCTCCCCTGCAACCCGATCAGCGTATTGAACTTGATGTGGCCTGGATCAGTACCTTACCCCGGGTCTTTGCCCGCACCGGCTATGGTGGACGCGATGACACCTTCTTTATGGTTGGTCAGTGGTATCCCAAAATGGTCGTCTATGATCGCGGTGCCTGGGATGCGATCCCCTGGCATGCCAACGCCGAGTTTTTTCACGATTTTGGCTCCTATGATGTGCAGATCACCGTGCCCCAGGAATATGTTGTCGCCGGCGTAGGCGTGCCGACCGACACGGTGATTGAGCGCAACGGCTTCAAAACGGTACACTATACCGCCGACAATGTGACCGACTTTGCCTTTGCCGCCTCACCCGATTTTCAGATTGCCAGCGCACCTGCCGGAGATGTCGAGGTTGTTCTCTACTATCTGCCCGAACACACCGCCGCTGTTAGCGAATATCTAGAGGTAGCAACGGGGGCTTTGCAGACCTATCGTGAGTGGTACGGTGATTATCCCCATCCACGGCTGACGGTGGTTGATGTCCCCGACAATGCGGCCGGTGCAGGTGGGATGGAGTATCCGACGCTGATCACCGGTGGGACGTTCGGTGCCCCGCTCACGTCAGATTTCATTGCCTTTGTCGTAGCACACGAAGTCGCACACCAGTGGTGGCCGATGCAGGTTGCCACCCACGAAGGCCGTGAGCCGTGGTTAGACGAAGGGCTGACACAGTACACCGGCAATCGCTATATGCTTGATATGGGGCGGATGGCTAACCGCGATCCCCACGGGCTGAGCGCGTTTGCCCTTGATCGCGCCCAATATGCCACGATCCCCACGATTGCCGCTGATCGTCCGGCCTGGGAGTACCGGCGCAGCGACTATGGCGTGGCCGTTTACAGCAAGCCCGCGATCGGCTTCCTGATGCTGGAGCGCGTGGTTGGTACCGCACGCTTCCGGCAGGCTCTGGCCGATTATCTCGCTGCCTACCGTTATCAGCATCCCACGGCTGCCGAGTTCCGGGCGGTACTCGCGCGTTCGTTGAACGAGGATCTCAGTTGGTTTTTTGACGATTTTATTGGCGGGAATGGGGTGATCGACTATGCCGTCGGCCCGATTGAGAATCGGTCAACCGGTAGCAGCATCACCGTTCTGCGGGTGGGTACCATCCAGGTACCGGTGGATATTCGGGTCACCTTCGCCAGTGGCGCACAGCAGACCATTGTCTGGAATGGCACGACCGACACGTTCCAGCAGCGCTTTTCTGCCCGTGATCCGGTGCTACAGGTGGAGCTTGATCCTGAGTTCAAACTGGTGGCTGAACTGAATCGCGCCGACAACGCCGCCCAGGCGGTAGAGCAGTAGCAGGTTGGTAGCATTGGTACACAAGAGTACGTTCCTCTCACAACCTGCTGTAATACAGCGGCAGAATGTGGTACAGCGGCAGCATCGCTGTCCCTCTCCACGGCACGGCGGCAGCATGGCGGCCGCACTCCATACACCTTTTCAGACAGGCTCTTAAAGTTGTTTACCAGCCAATCCTGGCACGGGCGAATCACCCTCAGCATGGACATCTTTGGCAAAGATTCCGGTGCTGATCGTCCCCGTCGTACCTGAACTACCCAGCGATTCGGGTAGCGTGGCATTCACAGGTGGCGGCGTAAACACATAGTGCCGCCATGCAATCGCCCCCCGGTCAACATCATCACGTCCGTGCAGCGGTGCCGGTTCACAACCAACCGCAAATGGCTGATGCCTTTGCAGTATATCTTGCGTGTGTGTGCGATCCAATATACGATTGTTCACTAACACCGAAAGTGACCAGAAAAAATCCGGTGGTTGAGCCACATCAAACTGCGTATAATCGTTATCATCCTCGGAATGAGCCTCGATGCGTAATGCCGGGTAGGATAATCCAGCCTGTTCTAAATCATACGTTGCCGCCTGAACATCTCTCAGGTTAACGTACAATGCAACCATTATTTCTGGCATATTTTTCATACTAACACCTCATCGCTTTGCGCATACCCTATCGCGAACACCTCCAGTTCGCTCTCTATGAATACCCTCGCAAGAAGCGTGCCAGCATAAACGTATAGCAGCAATCCTAAATCAGGTGTGAAGAACGAGAGTCCGGGCTTAAGCCGGGGGTGGAGCGAAGTCCGGGCTTAAGCCGGGGAGGTGGAGCGAAGTCCGAGCTTGAGCCGGGCCAGATGCGCACCGGACTCCGCTGTACTATTGCTATAAGCTTATTCATACCGTTTCGACGCGACCATTCTGCATGTGCTATTCGTCTTCCCACGAGCCTGCGTCGTCTGTCTGCAGCAGGCGGGCGGCTGAGGAGTGGGGGCCGCAGACCCTGCACCCGTTCCTTTTCTGCTGCGGCGCGGCGAAGCCGCGCCCTCCCTCCCCTGAAGGAGGGGGCGGCGTAGCGGCGTTGCATGCAACGCCGCTACGCCATAGTGATTGTCAGATGTACTCTGATGTTTCAGCTTTTTGCAAGATCCGTCTCATTGCATTTTTGCCCCCGGTCATCGTATGGTACATACAGGCAGCAGCAGTGGTTGCAGAGTTTTGTCGCCTGGGGTACAATGCGCCCGGTTTGGGAAAGTTACGACCAGCTATAGCGATTGCGCGCTCAATGGCGTGGGTTCTAATAGAGAGAAGGCCACGTGTGCCACAAACCATTTTAATGATTGCCTCGACCAGCTTTTTTGCCGATTATGGCTGTCATGTGCGGATCTGGGAAGAGATCAAGGCGCTACAGCAACTGGGGCATCGTCTGGTACTGACCACCTACCATAACGGCGATGATATGCCCGATGTTGACATCCGTCGCTCCTGGGATGTTCCCTGGATCAAGCGCGCCATGGTTGGCTCGTCCCGGCACAAGCTGTACCTCGATCTGGGGCTTTCCTGGCGCAGTTTGCGTGTTGCGCTGGCATTGCGCCCGACCATTATTCATGCCCATACCCACGAAGCAGGCTTGATCGGGGTTGTGCTCAAGCGGCTGCTGAATGTGCCATTGATCCTCGACTATCAAGGGAGCATGACCAGCGAGATGCTTGATCATGGCTTCTTATCCGCGAGCAATCCGCTCTACCGGCCCATGGTTGCGTTGGAGCAACGGATCAACCGCTGGGCCGATGCGGTTGTCACCTCGACCTATAACGCGGCGGCGCTGCTGCGCAATGCCCGCGCTGTTGACCCTGCTCGGCTGCACACGGTGATCGATAGTGTGAATACGCAGCGGTTCCGGCCATTTGATGGTTCCGAACAGTGGGAGCAGCAACGGCAGCAATTGCGGGCACAACTGGGTATTCCCGCCGGACGCCGGGTTGTGGTCTATCTAGGACTACTGGCCCCTTATCAAGGGACGCATGCCTTGCTGGAAGCCGCCAGCTTGCTTGCACCACGCCTGCCCGATGTCCACTTTTTGATTATGGGCTACCCTGACCCGGCCAGTTATCGAGCGTATGCGCAGACGCTGGGTATCGCCGACCGTGTCACCTTACCCGGACGCATTTTCTACAAAGATGCGCATGCCTATCTCGCGCTGGGCGATGTCGCGGTTGCGCCCAAGATGAGTATGACCGAGGGGAGCGGGAAGATCAGCAACTATATGGCGATGGGGTTGCCCGTGGTGACGTTTGACAGTCCGGTCAGCCGTGAAATTTTGGGGAACATTGGGATCTATGCCGCAATGGGCAGTGTGACCGATCTGGCGGATAAACTGGCGCTGGTGCTGGAAGATCGGGCGCTGGCAGCACGGCTCGGTGCGGCCGGACGTGAGCGTGCCGTCAGCGAGTTTTCCTGGGAACGTGCGGCACGCCAGTTTGACGCGATCTATGCGCAGGTGCTGGCGGCCCATACTCGCCCGGCGCTGGCAGGCACCGAGCCAGAAGCAGAGCCAGCGTTGACGCTCGAAGAACATTCATAACCACATACAGCACGCCCTTTTGACAGCTTATGCAAAGGTTTTACCTCTAGCGAAAAATGGCAGAACATGCTACGATAGCCCTATATGTGTCACGGTGCGTTAGTATAAGGAGATGTTCCTATGGCTCACAAGCGATTTAACCCGCGTGACGAGTACTATCTCAATGCGACCCGTTTTGAGTCGTACATGCTTATCGGCGGCGTGTTTTTGCTGGGATTTACCCTCTTTTTCATCGCCGGCGTTCTGTTGAACGTCGCCTGGATTGTATGGCCGGGTATGTTCCTCTCGATTGCCGTTTCCTACTATGTGTTGCGCATCCTGAAGCAGCGAGAGTATCAGCAGAAACTGCAGGAACTGGAAGCCGACTATAGCGCCAGAGAGCAACTGGTGCGTGAGGGTTAGATCCAGATCTGCACCCCGGTGGCGGCCTGCCAGTCATCGGCCTGGGCTGGTGTCGCACCGGGCACCCACACACCCGCCCCACCCGCCACGTGCCATGCGCCCAGTGGCGGCGGGCTATCTTCCTCCACTTCGTAGCACCAGATAATTCCCGCCAGGCCTGCATACGCCGCCGGTTCGATCTGGGCTGTCCATGGCACGACCAGCCACAGCCGGGGCGAGGCGCGGTGTGCCATCGGTTGCGCCTCCTGATAAACGGTCAGTGCATCCAGATAACCGGGGTGATACGGCAACGTATCGCGCCAGGTCTGCAACACCGCTGGCGCCGGTGGGATCTCGTACAGCAGATAGAGATCGAACAGCGTCGCGGGATTGGCAATCATAGCAGCACCGAGTACCGTCGTCAGTGCTGGCAGATCGGGCGAGGGCACAACCAGGTCAACATGGTTGGCAAGCTGTAGTACCGGTAACGTGTAGGGCGGTTGCATCCAGATCTGGTGGATCAGCGCTGGATCGGCGAGTGCTGTGGGTGCAACGATGTCCGGCGCACCACTCGCTCGTAGCGCAGCGCGACGCGGCATCGGCCAGCCATCAACGGCATCTGGCTCCAGTCCGGCCCGGAGTTTCAGTTCATGGCGCAACTCGCGCAGTGTGGCAAATGTCATCCGATCGGTACTCAGGATATAGTAAGGTGGATGCGGTTGGTAGACCAGGCCATATGCGTCCGCCTGCTGGCGGAGCGTGGTACCGGGGAGGACTTGCAGCATAAACACATCATAGCGCCCCAGACCCTCTGCCGCAATAAACCGTACTGTCTCCTGCACGCCGATTGCATCATCAGCGGGTAAGCCGAGGATAACATCCAGCAATACCTCGATCTCATGTTCCAGCAAGCGGCGCGTACCGTCCGCCCATCTGGAAAGATCGGTTTTACGCTGACAGGCGGCCAGCGCCGCTGGATTGGTCGTTTGTAGCCCCACCTCGGCCACACGCACCCCGGCCTGATCCAGCGCCGCAACCACCTCAGCGCTTAGATGCTCGGCCCGAAGTTCGGCATACAACTTGAGCGCTCGATCGGCATTTACCTCCGCCAGTGCTGCCATAAGGGGGCGAAAGAAGGGCAGCAGGTTCAGATTGGCCTCAACAAAATGGATGGCAGTTGCCCCCTGCGCTCTGGCCCACATCACTTCAGCCAGTATGCGCTCGAGACCAAAGAAACGCTGTCCCAGCCGTGCCCCGGCATTCCGGCCATACAGACAAAAACTACAGCGGTAGGGGCACCAGCGGCTCACCTCGATCAGCGCCATACCACCTGGCGAAAGTTCCAGATAGTTTGCCAGATAGGGCGAGGGAATCGTGGACAGATCGTCCATGGGTGGGCGTGGTGCTGTGACAACCAGTTGATCGCCAACGCGATAGACCAGCCCGGCAATATCGTCCAGGTGCGCAAGATGACGGGTCTGGGCCAGGCGGCCCAGGAGGGCAGCGAAGGTCTGCTCACCCTCGCCAATCACGCCGATAGTCAACCCTGGATGCCGGATGAGCCAGTCATTATCCGGTTGCACCTCTGGCCCACCGCCCACGACGATCAGGTCGGGCAAACAGGTTTTGACCCGCTGGGCAATAGCGAGGCTGCGTTCGCTATTCCAGGTATACAGCGACAGGCCCAGCACATCTGGCGCATAGGCAATAATGGCCTGTACCAGCCGCGCATCACCCGCATAGTCGACCAGGGAACGGGGCACAATGTTGATCTCTAGCGGCATGCGGGCGGACGGAGCGTCATCATAGGCAGGCGCTGCCAGGGCATAGCTTTTGAGGTAGCCTGCTGCCAGCGGTATATTGATCGCCGGATTATTCGGCACCGGCAGTTGGAGCAGGAGAACCCGCAACGCCATTATTCGTACACCTCAACCGGCACACCGGTACGCGCCTGCATATCGCTCGCCCGCTCGTGCAACGTCTCGCGTGACACTTTTTGCACCCAGGGTTCGGGCGTCGGGCGGTCAATCGCATAGAGTTGTACATACTGGGGACGGATGACACCCACTGCCTGCACCAGCGCCGACCAGGGGGCACCGCGCACATTCTGCACCGGGCCATCGATCAGGCAGGTCTGGATAATAATGTTGGGCATACGCGCAAGTTCGGCGATAATCGGGGCCAGACGGATATTGTCCGCCGGGCGGTCAATCGCTTGAAAGGTTTCCTCGTCTCCGGCATCAAGCTTCATCATCCGCAGCTCGCACAGATCAATGCCAGCTCGTGGCCGTGGACGCATGATCAGCGCCGCCGAGGAGAGTACACCAACGCGCGCCTGTGGTTGCCAATGATCGCGCACTTCCTTGACCGCCTGCACCACTTCGGGAAAGCGCGGATGCAGCGTCGGCTCGCCATGGCCGGCAAAGGTAATCGCGTCCAGAGCCAGATGCGTTTGTAGCGCTTCCGTTACCGCGTCACGCACTGCTTCGACGCTGGGAAAGGTCGTTCGTCGGCCCTGCTCGTCATAGGCCTGGTCAAGCAACTCGGTCGTATCACCACATTCGCAGTAGACACAGTTAAAGGAGCATACTTTGCGGCCCACGGGCAGCAGGTTGATGCCCAGCGACAAACCCAGGCGGCGTGAGCGCACCGGGCCATACATAATACCGGGATACATTATCAGTGCTGGCATAGGTGTCTGGCCTTTACAGGTTATAGGTTCCAGGTTCCAGGTTAGTTGCAGGTTGCAGATTGCAGGTTGCAGGTTGCATACGTGAATGCTGCCGCTTGTTTGATCATGCCGTGATTTGACACGGATGTCAACATGACAGGACATACGTGGTGGGATCGGCCCGGCCCGTGAACGGGCGGGCTATGCGGGACGTAGCCCGACTGCGCGGGCTGACACGCCAGCCGCACCGGTGGCCTTTCCACCGTCGCCCGATGCTTCCGCAGGCCGGCGCTCGCCATGCTGCCGTACCCGATACACCTCTTGAGACAAGCTTTATAGCGGAGAGCAGTAACCTTCCTCTAGCCCCCTGGAAGGGGGGGGGAGGGGGTTCTCAAGCGTCGGCTTTTCTGCGCACCGCTCAGTTGTGCGCCATCAGAACCCCCCCCAGCGGGGGGGGCCGGGGGGGTTGGTCGCAACGCCATAGAATAGTGGGCAACGCGGGCAAGACGCCCGCGCCCAGGCGGGCGAGACGCCTGCACCGCTCAGTCGTGCGCCATCAGAACCCCCCCAGCGGGGGGGGGATGGTCGCAACCCGCGCTCCCTGGCGTACCATGAACGCTGACGACAGAAGCTCTTCCCCAGATGAGAACAGGTACGCCATATCCAATGATTGACGCAGATGAGCCGCTCTGTTATAATCAATACCCAGGAACTGTGCCGAAGTGGCGGAATGGCAGACGCGACGGTCTCAAAAACCGTTGAGGGCAACCTCGTGCGGGTTCAACTCCCGCCTTCGGCACCAGGTGCAAGCTGTGTCTTCTGTCGGGGTGTGGCTCAGCCTGGTAGAGCGCCGCGTTCGGGTCGCGGAGGTCGGTGGTTCAAATCCACTCACCCCGACCAGCACAGCTTGTATATACCCTTAACCGGGGACAAGACCACCATCCCCTGTCGGGTTGCAGTATGGTTTAATCCCTGACCATTACATGCTAACGACAGATGATCGCCTTCACTATTTTATGTATCAATCTCAACCAGGAAGGATAGATTAGTCATGCGACACTCACAGCGTCAGCGTATCGCCGGTATTATTACGACGGTGATTTGTGCGCTCATCCTCTGGCGCATTCTGGATCGGATGCTGGTGGTGATGTGGGTCAGGGTTCCCTGGTGGGGATTCATTATTATGATCGCGTTGCTTTTTATGGTTATTGACCATGTTGTATCACGAGTCTTGCGTTAAAAACCTGTTGACAGGTATAGGATACTCGATCAGCCAGGCGCGAGACCCGCTGTTTGCTGCCGATCAACGATAGGCCGAGGAATCAGGCGTATGTTTTTATCGAGGTTGAGTGTCTGGCAGATGCGCAGCGCGGGCATCACCTTCAGTCTGTTGCTCCTCGTGCTGTTGTATGGCTGTGATGCCGTGGTGGGCGCATTGCCACCAGGCCCGACTCCGTTTCCGACCTTTGCTCGTTTGCCCTCGGTCACTCCGGAGCCGCTCGTACCCTCGCCCAGGCCGGTCAGTGACCCGTTTCCCACCGCTACGCCGCGTCCACTGATGGGTACCGTCATTGTTGGGGCCAACGTGCGTACTGGCCCCGGCACCAACTTTACCGTCATTATCACCATTGCAGCCGGTAATCGGGTAATCCTCCGTGGACAGAGCGAGGGTTGGTATCAAGTAGTTACCCCCGATGGCATCGAGGGTTGGATGTCGGGCGATGTTTTGAGTGTTGCCCCCAACACGGCTGCCAATGTACCGGTTGTGTCTCCTTAGAAGCTGCCTGAAAAGGGGAGTGTGAAGGGTAAAGCCCCTCACGATCTTCCTTGCATGCCACTGCGCGGCGGGTACAAACAGGTTTTGGGGAGGGCTGTGCCCTCCCAACCGCCCCTTTTCGGACAGGCTCTTTGCAATGCACCAGCCCTGAATACTGAACCTGCCAGGCGGCTATGCTATAATATCCACAGCACGATCGCTACCCGCGTTTATGCCTGGTAAGCGTGGTATTGACATGAGTGACGCGGTCGCTTAAACACAACGTTCCTTCGACTACGCTCAGAGCTTGCCCCATTCGACTGCGCTCAGGGCAAGCTCTGAGCGCAGTCGAACGGGACAAGCTTTTTTCGCTTTCGGCAGAGCAAGGACAGGTATCAAGCAATGTCCTTTCATATATGTTCCCCTCGACACTTGTGTCTATAGCGTACATGTCGAGGAGAATACGTTTCTTCCACACTACCGTCAGCGAAAAAGTGCATTGACATTGCTACCGCGTGCGTCCTGTCATTGAGACAAGGCACATAAAAGGTCATCCTTGGGTACAGGAACTCTTCGCAGCTTATCTAAACAACGCCAGGATCGTGAACAGACGGCACGGTACCATCCTGGCATCCGTAGTCGTCTGCGCTGGTCGTACCTGGTATCGTCTACACTCCCGCTGGTGATCGTGGGGAGCGTGCTGATCGGGATCCATTTTCGGAGCCAGCAACAGGCTGTACGGAATGCCCAGATTTCACTCGCCACCCGCGCTGCACGTGATATTTCTGCCTATATCGCCAATATTGAGACCCAGGTCTTGCGCTTTGGGCAGAGCATCCAGGATATGTCCCCGGATCAACTGCACCTGGCGTCTCAGGGATTGTTCCAGACGAATAGCTCGGATCTGCGTGAGTTGGTGATCTTTGATGCCAATGGAACGGTTATCGGGCGATTTGGGCATCCTATGCTCAGCCTTGCTGCTGCACCGCCCGATACCGGCAGCGATGCCTTGATCGTCGCCGCGTTGCAGGGTCGCGGTGGCCGCAGTTCTCTTTATCGCACCGACGATGAGCAGATCCTGTTTACCACGGTCATGCCGTTACGCGCGCAAGGGACGGTGATCGGGGCTATTAGCGCCACGATTAGTGCGGCGCGGATCAACCAGTTGCTGCGTCCGCTGGATAGCGAACAGCTCTCAATGACCACCTACCTGCTGAACGAACGGCACGAGGTGATGTTATGGAGTGGCCCCGGATGGCAGGTATCACCTGGCCTGGACACGATGTTTGAAACCGACGCGCAGATCAGTGACTATGATGGGGGCGATAACATACGGATGATCGGTGCCCGGGCGGCGGTTAATCCCGTCAACTGGTGGGTCATCGCCGAGCAACCGGCGCGTCAGGCCTTTGCCAGCGTGTGGCGCAGCGTCACCCTGCTGGCCTTGCTGGTAGTGATCGTGGGCATTGGTGCGTTAGGCTTCGGGTTGTTTCAGGCGGAGACGATTGTGCAACCACTGGCTGCATTGCGCGAGGGAGCGCTGAAACTGGGCGCAGGACAGTTGGACTATCGCATTGCTGTGGATCGTATCGATGAACTGGGACACCTGGCACAGACCTTTAATACCATGGCCGATCAGTTGCAGCGCAGTCGTTCGGAGATTGAACGACAAAATGAACGGCTGCGCCACGGGTTAATGCTGGCGCGTGATATTCAAGTCGGCCTGTTGCCCACCAATCCTCCGTGGAATGACCATGCGTTGGAGGTGTATGCCCATTTTATTCCGGCCTATGAAGTGGGCGGGGATTTTTATACCTATCTGGTACCGGGCAAAGATCAGGCTGCGATCGCGGTGGGCGATATTTCGGGCAAAGGGGTTGCTGCCGCCTTGCTGATGGCCTTAACCAGCAGCATGGTCGAGGCGCAGGCGCGGGTAGCCTCGCAGCCATCAGCCGTTTTTCAAGCCCTCAACCAGCTTCTCAGTCCCCGCCTCAAGTCAAGTCGTATGAATGCGGCCCTGCTGTATGCCGTCTTTGATCTACAGCGGCATACGATGACCGTCTCGAATGCGGGGATGATTGCG
The DNA here is from genome assembly GCA_937925925.1 of uncultured Chloroflexales bacterium. Classification (GTDB taxonomy): domain Bacteria; phylum Chloroflexota; class Chloroflexia; order Chloroflexales; family Chloroflexaceae; genus CAKZQX01. The sequence continues at coordinate 21,209 of CALANA010000286.1, forward strand.
CCGCTGCTGATCCATATTGGCAAAGCAGCGGCAAACCAGTCCCAGGATACGGCCAGGCCAACCTGTCAACTGATTGATGTTGGTGGATTGCCGATCGGCGCACTGCCAGATGCAGTGTATCATGATATTACGGTGACATTAGAACCGGGGGATATTATTCTCTTTGTCAGTGATGGCGTGGTGGAGGCACGTAGCCCGGGCGGGGATTTATTCGGCTTTGAGCGCCTGGAGCAGTTGATTACCTCGGCCACAAATGTACACGTGCTGGTTCATCTGGTGGCGCTGATACAGGAGCAGGTGCAGGCATTTATGGGCACAGCCGAGCAGCACGATGACATCACCATCGTTGCCGTGCGTCCCTGTCTGCGATCGACGGCCCTGGCTGCGGATACGTTGCCTGACGCGATTGCGGCGCATCCGTGATCGGTAGGTGCGATTGAGCGTCGGACAGTTGCTGCAACCTGCCTATTTTACCTGGAGTAAATATGCTGTTATATGACTCGTATACCGCACAAAAACATGAGTTTGTGGTTCCCACTGATCGTTCGGTCAAGTTATATGTGTGTGGGGTAACACCCTATGATACCACCCATATCGGGCATGCGCGTACCTATCTGGTTTTTGATATGTTGGTACGCTATCTACGCTCGCACGGAGCGACCGTCGAATACTGTCAGAATGTCACCGATGTGGATGACCCGCTGTTTGAACGTGCGGCGCGCGATGGCATTTCCTGGCAGGATCTGGCCGAGCAGAATGTTGAGCGCTTTGTGACCGATTGTGAGGCGCTGAATATCATTCCGCCCACCTATTTTCCGCGTGCCAGCGCGGAGATCAGTGCCATGATTCCGTTCATTGCCCAACTGGTAGCCCTGGGGCACGCCTATACCCACAATGGGAATGTCTATTTCAGTGTGCGTACCGATCCAGAGTTTGGCACTATGAGCCGGCTGGATTATAACGAGATGCTGATGACGGCCAACCAGCGCGGCAACAATCCCCATGATCCGTATAAGCACGATCCCCTCGATTTTGTACTCTGGCGTGCGGGTAATCCCGGTGATCCGACCTGGGAGAGTCCCTGGGGAGCGGGGTTACCGGGCTGGCATATCGAGTGCAGTACAATGGCAACACGTTATCTGGGGCCAGGCATTGATATTCACGGCGGCGGGCGCGATCTGATCTTTCCGCATCACGCTTGTGAGATTGCGCAGACTGAGCCGGTGACGGGGGTGCGGCCCTTTGCCCGCTTCTGGATGCATTCCGGTCTCGTCTGGCTTGATGGCGAGAAGATGAGTAAATCCCTGGGCAATCTCGTCTTTGCCCGCGATGCCATCCGTGATCATGGGGCGGATGCCTTGCGCTGGTATCTGCTGAGTTTTCCCTACCGTGAGGATTTTGCGTATGAACGGAGCGCCGTGATACGCACCGAGGCCCAGATTACCCGATTACGGCAGGCGTTGCAGGTGAGCGGTGGTACCGATACGGCGCTCGACCTGACCCGTGGGCGCGAGGCGTTTGATGCGGCCCTCGCCGATGATTTGAACACACCGCTGGCGCTGGAGATCCTGGCAACGCTGACGCACGATGTACTCACAGCAGCCGCCGAGAACCGTGATGTCTCTGAAGCCCGACGCATACTGGCCGAACTGTCTGATGTGATGGGCCTGCGCCTGACAGGCGCAATCGGGCTGAACCAATCAGGGGTTCCCAATGAACGATCGCCATAGAATACCAAAGATAGGAGTACTGTTCGCTTGCCTGCTGTTGCTGACAAGCGCCTGTCAGTCGTTCATCCTCTCGTCGCAGGCTCCACCGACAGGCATACTGCGCTGGAGTATTGAGGGCGTGTCCGATCTGCCCAACTTTGACCCGGCCAGTATCAGCAGTCAGCAATCCATTACCGTTTCGCAGCTCATCTTTGCTGGCCTGGTGCGGCTCGATGCCGATCTCAAGGTGCAACCTGACGGTGCCGAGCGCTGGCAGGTCAGCCCAGATGGGACGACCTATACCTTTCATCTGCGTCCCAATCTCCGCTTTGGCAATGGCGACCCGGTAACGGCGCACGATTTTGTCTACTCCTTTAACCGGGCGCTGGATCCTGAGCATGCCGCCTTTGGCATCCGTGAGCAACTCAGCCATATTGTGGGCGTAGAAGAGATGGTGGCGGGACGGGCCAGCACTGTCCAGGGCATTCGTGCCCTGGATGATCACACGCTCGAAATCCAGCTTGACTCGCCACGCGCTTTTTTCCTGTCACAACTGGCTCTGCCTTTTAGTTTCGTTGTTCCACGCCAGCTCATTACGCAAGCAGGCGCGGATTGGATCGAGATGGCATATGGCACCGGCCCGTTTCGGGTACAGGAGTGGCGTCATGGCAGCGAGATTGTGCTGACGGCCAATCCGCACTACTGGCGTGGCACTCCAGGGGTGGCCGGGATACGTCTGCCGTTCTATCCTGATAGTATGGAGGCGTATCAAGATTACCAGGCCGGGAAGCTGGATATAACCGGCAGTAGTCAGAGTGGCATTCCGGCTGCGCGTGTGGCGGAGGTGCAGGCATTGCCTGACTTTCGCAGCGCACCGGCATTGATTGTGCGCTATATTGGGTTTAACAACAGGTTGCCCCCCTTTGATAATGTGTTCGTGCGGCGTGCCTTTGCGCTGGCGGTGGATAAGCAGACGCTGACACAGCAGATCCTCTCGAATACCGTTGTTCCTACGGATCGGATTTTGCCCATGGGGATGGCCGGTTCACAATTGGCAGTTAAGGGGCTGGCGTTTGATCCGGTCGGTGCGCAGGCGGCGCTGAACCTGGCCGGGTATGGCGGTGTGCAGGCATTACCGCCCATAACGCTGACCTATGGGCAGGAGGGCGATAACGCGATCGTTGCCGAGGCCTTGCGCCGTTCCTGGCGTGATATGCTTGGGGTCGAGGTGATCCTCGAAGGACTGGATCTGACCACGTTTATTAACCGGCTGGATGAGACTTACTACCATCCTGAGCAGGGATTACAGATGTATTTGAGTGTCTGGGGCGCAGATTATCCCGATCCTCAGAATTTTCTCTCGCAACAGTTGCGCACGGGTTCACCCAATAACAATGGACACTGGTCACACGCTGAATTTGATCGCCTGGTTGATCAGGCGGATCAGATGGGTGCCCAGCAACAGCGTGAGCAGCGGTTGCGCCTGTACCACGACGCCGAGCAGATCGCCGTCACCGATGTAGGCTGGCTACCACTCTACAGCCCCCGCGTCAATGTGCTGGTGCGCCCGACCGTGCAGGGGTTGGTGTTCACGCCCCAGGGTCTGGTCGCCAATGATTGGACGCGGGTGCGCCTGGTTGCCACCGAGCAGGATGCTACTTAAGCAGGGCAGGAACATGGTGCGCCAGGGAGCGCGGGCGTCCCGCCCGCCATTGCGCCTGGGCGCGCGGGGTGTGACCAGCCCCCCCCGCTGGGGGTCTCTGTGGACATTGTCCACGGCGTCCCAACGCTAGGTGCGACCAGCCCCCCCCCCGACCCCCCCCGCTGGGGGGGGTGTTCTGGCCGCAACACCGAACGGTGCGCAAAAAAATCTACACGTGAGATGTGGAGGCGTCCTGCTCGCGTTGCCTGCGCTTCGAGGGCACGATGCCCGTGTTCCCAGGGAGTGTGGGAGTGCAGGCCTCCCGCCCCCCTGGGAGTGAGGTTGGCGCTTCAGATGCGCGCCGACCACAATGGGCAGGCCTCCCGCCCCCCTGGGAGTGAGGGCGTCCTGCCCGCATCGTGTAACTGGGCGTGCGGGCGTCCCGCCCGCCATCACTCGCGTAGATACAAAGGAAACAAACCAGAACCTCGTACATCGTACTGGAACGATATCGTTTATCAATTTGACATTATCAAAGGAGACCGAAATCAATGCCACAGCGAGCTTTTTTGACGGTTTGCGGATGTATCCTGCTGGTGATCTGCTTGCGCCCG
>CALANA010000287.1 GCA_937925925.1 uncultured Chloroflexales bacterium
GCGGGGGTGGTTGTGGCTCGCACCGGTGCGCCTGTGGCTGGGGATTGAGAATGACGAGGTGGTATGCTACGATGAAGCGGGGACGCCTATCGCCGACTACACCGACGTCGCCCGTGCCCGGGCGGCCGCCGAAGCTCGGGCCGCGACGGCTGAGACACGGGCGGCGGCTGAAGCACAGGCACGTAGCGAAGCCGAAGCCCGGGCCACGGCCGCTGAGGCGCGTCTGCGCGAACTCGAAGCTCAGTTGCAGCGGTTACAGGCCGAGTGACCATTCCCAGGCGTAGACGCGTATAGCTCGCTCTAGTCTGACAATCGCTCCGATGCCTGCTTGCCAGCCCCTTCTCAAGGGGGTACCTGCACACAGGTATCTCCTTGAGACATCACTCTCGAAACCAGCGAGCGTTTAACTCCTCAAAAAAACCGCGTGCCTGAAGTGTCTCCAGCGCCCGATTAACCTCAGCCTGGAGCTGAAACGCTTCTGATGAGACAGCCAGCACATACGGCTCGAACGTCAGCGCCGTTGCAATCTGTACGCCTGGCGCACTCTGCACCGCAATCAGCGCAGTCACATTGTCGGTAATGACCGCATCGAGGATGCCACGCCGTAAGTCAGCCAGCGCACTCGAGACCTCTCCATAGGACGAGTCAAGGAGCATGCGCTCATTTGCTGCTGCCAGACGCCGCGCATAGGCATCTCCGTCACTACCCAATGCCACACCTACTCGTTGCCCGGACAGGTCGTCCTGACCAATAATTGATGCATCCTGGCGCGTAACCAGCACCTGCCCGGCATTAAGATAAAACGTCGAGAAGCGGGCGCGATAGCCCAGTTCCGGCGCATAGGGCAGTGCCGAGGCGATCATATCAGCCCGACGGCTCGTCAGCGCATCGTACAGCGCGTCAAAGCCTGTTGGCACAAACTCGACCGTGACGCCTAGCTCCGTCGCTACTGCCCGCGCCAGGTCAATATCATAGCCCACCACCTGCCCATCCTGCTCATCGGCAAAGGGCCGAAAGCCAATGTCTGTCGCCACGCGCAGCGTTCCACGCCACTGTATCTCCGTCCAGGTCAGGTCAAGCGGCGCAATTTTAAAACGTGCGCCCGATTCGGCATTCCAGGCGAGCAATGCGTAGAGTAACACAATCAGCAATGCCAGACGATCCAGCCAGCGCGTCCAGTGGGGATGGGTTGGGATCAAACGTCTGGTTGTATTGTCCATTAGTCGCGGTCGGCCTCCCACTATACGTTCATACCTGAGATAGCACGTAGGAGCGTGGACATCCCATCCGCACGTGCATGCGAGGCCAAGCTGCCCTGGCTTCCAGGCGTAAACACTGTTCTCTACCACAATCGGCCCTGCTGCGGCGCATCAGCATCACCATCGGGCGCGAATTGTTCGCTGTAGGGCAAGCCCAGATGCTCATATGCACGCCGGGTAGCGATGCGCCCGCGCGGCGTGCGCTGCAAAAAGCCCAGTTGCAGTAAAAACGGTTCATAGACATCTTCGACCGCATCGACCTCCTCTGCCAGCGCCGCTGCCAGCGTCGAGAGACCAACCGGGCCACCATTGAACAACTCGATAATCACCCGCAACAAACGTCGATCATTCTCGTCCATCCCCAGTTCATCAATCTCCAGCATCGCCAGCGCTGCCTGAGCTACCTCCAGCGTTACTTCGCCCTCAGCGACTACCTGCGCATAATCACGTACTCGACGCAACAGGCGGTTGGCAATGCGCGGCGTGCCACGTGCCCGCCGCCCGATCTCAAGCGCGCCACTCTCCGTCATTGGAACACCCAGAATACGAGCCGAACGCGACACAATCTCGTGCATTGCTGCGTCACTATAAAACTCCAGGCGATGCACCGACACAAAGCGGTCGCGGAGCGGCGACGTCATCAGTGCCAGGCGGGTAGTGGCACCAATGGCCGTGAAACGCGGTAATTTGAGGCGAATGTTGCGTGCGCCTGGCCCTTTGCCCACAATCAGATCGAGCGCGAAATCTTCCAGCGCAGGATACAGCACTTCCTCCACCGCTCGGTTGAGGCGATGTACCTCGTCAATAAACAGCACATCATCCTTTTGCAGATTAGTCAGAATCGCCGCCAGATCGCCCGCTCGCTCGATCGCCGGGCCGCTGGTAATCTTCATGTTGACGTTCATCTCGTTAGCCACCACACCCGCCAGCGAAGTCTTGCCCAGACCGGGGGGGCCATAAAAGAGTGTGTGGTCGAGCGGTTCGTTGCGCCTGCGGGCGGCAGTAATCGCAATCCGCAATTGTTCCACCACTTTCTCCTGACCGATAAACTCAGCCAACCGGCGTGGGCGCAAACTCTTCTCAGTTTGCGGATCATCATCGGGATTGGCGCTGGGGTTAAGCAGGCGCTCGCTGTTCATAAGCCTATCGCTCCAAACTGGCTCATGAATTTTGAACATCTCATCTGGATACGTGAACGACTGGAGTCCCGACTTGAGCCAGGCCTGTGTCGCCGCACCACGTCAGAGGCGACACCAGAACAACTGCACACTCTATCGGAACTATGGTTTTCAAACTTCATAAGCCGAGCCTTCGTTGCTGCACGACACACATAGGCTGAACCAGGTTGTTGTACGACTTCCTATAGGATTCCGCTAGCACAACGTGCGCCACCACCGCGCTCACTGGTACCCTATGATTATAGATTATAGCAGATTGACCGGAGTAAGCTGCTTCAAACAGGCGTGTGAAGCCAGTGTCGATTGTCAGGTCAATGCGCTTTGTGTTTTGACTATCCATCATATACATGCTATGACTGGCATCCATAGTAGCACGATACGAACGTCTGTGCAAACAGAGATCAGTGTGCGTTTAAAGACACGTTCGCTACGACTGTTGGTGGACTTATACCAATCTGGATGAGACACTCCGCATCCTTTGGTCAGTCTTACGTTTTCCCATATGACAACGAGACTTCCCCTGGAATGAGATGTCGCGGGGCGGAGAGGCGTTGCATGCAACACCTCTCCGTCGAGATCCCCGGTCTGGTGCGGCGCGGCTTCGCCGCACCAGACCGGCACATGGGCGGAGGCGCAGGCCCCGCCCCCCGCCGCGACGCAGGCTCCTTGGAGGACGAATGGCACAAACATGCGGAAGGGTCACGTCGAAACGGTATTATCCACATTTTGTGGACAAAATGTGGATAGATAATACTACATCTAGTATCGCTATCTTCGGGAAACCACAGAGAGTACAGACATAAACACACGGAATATGTCGTCTTTGTGGTATCAGGCCTTGGCTTGTACCAATGTGCCTGCGACCATCCGCATCCGTTGATCCGTCTGACGCTTGCTCCTACACCAACGAGCCATCCCCTCGAACGAGATGTCGCGGGGCAGAGAGGCGTTGCATGCAACACCCCTCCGCCACACTCCCGGCTCCCCCTGCGGGGGCGGGCGCGGCGAAGACCGCCGCACCAGACCGGCACATAGGCAGAGGCGCAGGCCCCGCCCCTCCGCTGCGATGCAGGCACGTGGGAGGACGAATGGCAAGCACATGCGGAAGGTCTATGTCAAATTGACATAAGATACTCAGGGAAAACGTCGGCGAATAAGACGTATTTTTCGATCCAATGCGTAACTTGTGTTACCAACAGGACGTACGCGATCGCAAGGTTCCGCAAGGTTCGTTCACCTTTTCGCCGGAGTTTACCCCGTTCGACGACGCTCAGAGCTTGCCCTGAGCGTCGTCGAACGGGACAGGCTCTGAGCGAAGCCGAATGAGGCAGAGCGGTACGTTGTCTCTTTTTTGGGTTTCATTTTTCGCCGAAGACGAAAAATGAAACCCTCAAGAACGTCTCTTCCACACTGCCGTAGGCGAAAACAGTCGGCGGATGACCCACCGCGTATGTCCTGCTCGTAACAGGACATACGCGATAGGATGCACTCCCGGCAGGTGTGGCGGAGTACTGACGATACAATCTAGTGGTTGACCACTATGATGTCGAGGGATACATTCTAACGACGTTCGTCGTTTCTGAAACCGGCGGAACGATGTTCGTCGTTCCGCCATGCTCCGCATATTCAGTGGGGCTGACCCCTAGTTTAGTACGGTTTATTCGTATATTCGTGGTCGTATTCGTGGACGGCAGATACGACCGAAAGCAGAACGCTGGTCATCAGCAGCGCAAACACATGACTCAATTCTCTTCCAGGTAGCCGTGCAAGCGGCGACCCAGCAGCGGATCGCGGAGCTTGCGCAAGGCCTCGCTCTCCAGTTGGCGCACACGCTCACGTGTCAGATCCAGACGATGCCCAATCTTCTCCAGCGTGAGAGGTTGATCACCGGTCAATCCATAGCGCAACTCCAGAATGCGCCGCTCCCGATCCGTCAGATGCTGCATCGCTTCATTTAGATCGGAGCGTAACAACTGTTGCGCCACCTGATCCAGTGGCGATGGCTGCGTCGCATCAAACAACATATCACCCAGGGCGCCGCTGCCATCATCGCCATGCGGCTCCTCCAGTGAACAGGGGGTCAACGCTGCCTGCTCGGTACGCAACACCTGTTCCGGGGTCAGGCCCACTTCCTGAGCCACCTCAGCATACGTCGGATCACGATCCAACATCTGCGCCAGGCGCTGGCGAGCACGGGTCAGACGCGTTACTCGCTCACCTAGATGCACCGGCAGACGCACCGTGCGGCTCTGATCGGCAATGGCGCGGCCAATACTCTGGCGGATCCAGTACGTCGCATAGGTCGAAAACTTCAAACCGCGCTGCGGGTCAAACTTATCCACCGCACGCATCAACCCCAGGCTGCCCTCCTGGATCAGGTCGAGCAAGCTCAAGCCATGGCCCTGATACCGCCGGGCAATACTGACTACCAGGCGTAAGTTGGCGTTGATCAGCCGTGCCCGTGCTTCTTCGCCCACAGTCACCAGTTTTTGCAACCGTGGCAGATCGAGAGGGTCAACACGGGTATCGGTATCCAGTTGCTGGCGGGCCTCAGCACCCGCCAGCAACTGCCCGGCCAGATCCTGCTCCTGGCTAAAGGTCAGCAGCGGCTCACTACCGATCTCGTTCAAATAGGTAATAATCGATTCCTGGGAACGTGGCCCGGAAACGGCACAAGAGTTCGTCATATATATACCTCTCAGAGGGTTATTTTACAGAGCAAGTATAACTGTGAATATACGATGGTAGCCGTATACCCTTCAGTATGCCCGAAAGGTATAAAGGATAAGTTAGGGGAAGATTAAGAGCAGATGAGAGAATGAACGTCTTATGAAAGGGCCAGATCGCGGCGCTTCTGCTGCTTGCGCCGCTCATCAGCCACCAGCACCTTCTTGCGCAATCGCCAGCCTCTGGGTGTCACCTCAACCAGTTCGTCATCGCCGATATACTCAATAGCATCGTCTAGCGAGAGAACGCGCGGCGCTTCCAGGCGCAATGTATCCTCGCCCAGATTATTGCGAAAATTGGTCAGATGTTTCTTCCGGCAAATGTTAACTTCCAGGTCGTTGTCACGCGTGTGCTGGCCCACGATCATCCCTTCATAGACCTCCTGACCAGGCAGAACAAACAGTTGCCCTCGATCCTGCGCGGCATATAACCCATAGGTGGTAGCCGTACCCGTCTCAGAAGCAATCAGCGAACCACTTTCACGGGTGTCAATCTCGCCCATGAGCGGCTCGTAGCCAGCAAACAGGCTATTCATAATGCCCTGGCCGCGCGTAGCCGTTAAAAACTGCTGCCGAAAACCCAGAAGCCCACGAGTGGGGACATAATAGACGTAATGAACGCTCCCATCATCACGATAATGCATGTCGCGCATCTGCCCGCGCCGTCGCCCCAGCATTTCCACCACTGTGCCCTGATAGTCAGTGCCTACTTCAATTTCCAGCAACTCCATCGGCTCCAGCGTGACACCATTTTCCTCGTGAAAAATAACTTCAGGTTTACTGACCTGGAATTCATACCCCTCACGGCGCATGGTCTCAATCAGAATACCCAGATGCAATTCACCCCGACCACTCACCAGAAAAATGTCGGCGTTATCGGTATCGGCCACACGCAGTGCAACATCGCGCTCGAGTTCGGCATACAGCCGCTCCCGCAGTTTGCGACTGGTGACATAGGTTCCTTCCCGGCCCGCAAACGGGCTGGTATTGACTCCAAAGGTCATGCGTACCGTTGGCTCTTCGACCCGAATGACTGGCAATGCATCGGGAGCGGCAGCATCGGCAATCGTCGCACCGATCGTTGCTTCGGGAATACCCGCGATGCCCACAATATCGCCCGCGCTGACTGCTTCCACATCCTGGCGCTGCAACCCACTAAACACAAACAATTGCGAAATACGGGCCGGATTGAGCGTTCCATCACTGGCAATATGTACCACGGCCTGGCCCCGGTGTAACCGTCCCCGCTGCAAGCGACCGGTCAAAATCTTACCCTTGTATTCATCATACAGACTGGTTGTCACTAGCAACTGTGCTGGCGCATCCGGATCGACCTGGGGTGCAGGAATACGATCCACAATCGCCTCGAAGAGCGGTTCCAGCGAGTCATACAGCTTGAGCGGAGAACGACCAGCATGACCCTTCAGCGCATCGGTATACAATACCGCAAACTCGGCCTGCTCATCACTCGCCCCCAGGTCAACAAACAGATCAAAGGTAGCATTAACCACAAAGTTAGGCCGTGCCTGTGGGCGATCAATCTTGTTCACCACCACAATTGCCCGATGCCCGGCCTGCAGCGCTTTGCGTAGCACAAACCGTGTCTGGGGCATAGGCCCATCAACCGCATCAACCAGCAACAGCACGCCATCGACCATGTTCATAACCCGCTCAACCTCACCACCAAAATCGGCATGACCGGGTGTGTCTACAATATTGATTTTGACGCCTCGGTACTCCACGGCCGTATTTTTGGACAAGATCGTAATTCCACGCTCACGCTCGAGCGCATTACTATCCATCACCCGTTCGGTCACGGCCTGATTATCGCGGAAGATCCGGCTTTGTTTGAGCATGGCATCCACCAGGGTCGTTTTGCCATGGTCAACATGGGCGATAATCGCAATATTTCGGATATCTGTGCGTTGCATATTTCTCACATAAAACACCCTGACCACGAGCGGTCAGGGTGCCCCATTGCCTGCTTACGCTTGAATTGTACCATGCCCCCGAATCCCACGCAACTAGCACTAGGCGGACGGTTGATCGAGTAATACCGTTTCGACGCGACCCTTCTGCATGGTCGTGCCATGCGTCCTCCCACGCACCAGACCGGGGATTTCAGCGTATGCGGAATGTTTAAGTCAAATTGGTATAATACCGTTTCGACGAGACCCTTCCGTATGTGCATGTCATGCACACGCGGTACGCAGTCGTGCAGCACCCCATGGGGTTCACCTTCGGCAGCGCGGTACTTTGCTGCTGCGGACGAAACGCGGCGCCGGATGTCCCACCGTGTCGATCCGGGCATGCGGAAGGGGTGCCCCCCTCCGAGCGGGGGGGCGAAAAGAGGCGGAAGGTCGAAGTCAGATTGGTATAACTGGAAAAATCCCTCCACCTGCGGATCAAATTGCTTCCCGGCTTGCTCACGGAGATAGTCATACACCTGAGTGTCTGACCATCCTGGGCGATAGGGACGTTCCGAACGCAAGATAGGCCACACATCAACCACCACAAACATGTGGGCAGATGTTCTGAGGTAAACACATAGTCGGCTTCGAGGGACAGTCCATTGAGGCGGCCTATCAACTCATTACCCTGTCGTAGCTGAAGGTTGCTGCCGACACCCCAGACAAACGCAGTACCTCATCACACACAATTTTCAGGATGGTCGTAAGATGCAGATTGGCGATTAGATAGTTGCGTCGTGTGTGCCAGCGTTTGCCCCTGATTATGAGATTTCGTCTGCAATGCCTGATACAAAGCCTGCACGGAGTCAGATGAGAATATGTCTTCTTCCCAGACCACCACGCGATTCTTGCCAAGATGTTTGGCAAGGTACAATGCCTGATCCGCCCGGTCGATCAACATCTCCAGGGTATGGTCATGCGCACCATTATAAGTAGATACCCCAAGACTGGCGGTGATCAACAGATTTTTGATATCCGAGTGAATAACTGTCTGTGCCAGATTCTGGCGCAGACGCTCGGCTGCCAGTCGTGCATCATGTATGCCCGTATCGGGCAACAGCGCCACCAGTTCCTCGCCTCCATAGCGGGCAACTACATCAACTGCCCGTAGCGTCAGGCGACACCGTTCAGCAATCACGCGTAACACCTGATCACCCACCAGATGCCCATAGCTATCGTTGATGTGCTTGAAATCGTCTATATCAATCATCAAGATTGATAACGGATGTGCATACCGCATGGCGCGTTCGAACTCATTGTAGGCCAGCTTAAAGAAATGGCGGCGGTTGTACAGCCCCATCAATGGATCAATGGTCGCTAACTGCTGGATTTCGGTAAAGAGGCTGGCATTCTCCAGCGCAATTGATGCATGGTGGGCAAAGGCCATCACCAGGCGGGCGTGTTCTTCAGTGAAATGGTGCAAGTGCAGACTGTGCAGGGTCAGCATGCCGATCATGCGTTCCTGAATAATGAGCGGTGCCCCCATCCAGGAACAACATGTTTGGGGCGAAATCGGGTGAAACAATACTTCCGCGGCCGGTACCTCATCCAGAATATAGGGCCGCCGCTGTTGATAGGCCACAAAATTGGGCGTCTGGCTGTTTAGGGGAATGCGCAAGCCGATGATCGACTGGAGATCGGGATAGCCACGAACACCGACGATCTCAAACTCATTGCCACGCAGGAGTTGCACTGAAGCGCTATCGTGGGCAACGATGCACGCCAGTTGCTCCAAAATATGGGCAATCACCTCGGCTTGATTCAACGTAGAAGTGACAATCGCACCTGCCTGTTGCAACGTTTCTGCCTCAACTGCCCGCCGTTGTGCAGCATGATATAGACGCGCATTCTGGATGGCGATCGTTGCCTGCTGGGCAAACAGTTCCAGCAGTTCCACATCGGTATGACTGAACGTGCGGGTCGTATCGGCATCCTCAATCCTAATCACACCCACAAGATCAGCCCCTGCCAGCAAGGGCATCAACAGCATAACGTGCGCCTCCGATTCCTGGTTACGCAGATAACGTTTCGCGGGCAAAGGTAGATCGGCTTCATAGGGAACAATCAGTGGCTTACGGCTTGCTACCACCCACCGGCTGTTCGCACTATGCCAATGTTGACGTGGCCCTGCATGCTCACCACGTTGATCGTGATAGGCCAGGGACATCAGATCATCGCGCTGGGCATCATAGAGGCTTAATTCACCACATGTAGCGTGGAGCAGAGCAATAGCACTTTTAAGAATAGCATGCAGGAGCTTATCTAGATCCAATTCCCCTATAATGTCGGTCACGGTATCCCGCAATGCATGTAACTGCTGAACGCGCTGGCGCTCTGTTTCATACAGATGGATATGCTTGATAGTCATCATCCGCATGTGTTCTTCGTGCGCATGTTGAGCCTGCTCAATGCGTTTACGTTCAGTAATATCGCGTGCAAAGGCATAGATATATGTTGTTTCATCAACTTCGAACTGATTGGCTGTCACCTCCACCGGAAAGACACTACCATCCCTACGACGCACATTGGCCTCAAAGGTCAGCGTGTCAGGCCCGTCGAGTGCGTTGAGCAGGATAGTCCATGAGCCTGTTTGAGCCGCAGTATCCAACTCGTGAATCATCATCCTCAGCAATATTGCTCGATCATACCCCGTGATGCGGCAGACGGTATGGTTGACATAGATGATGTGTCCCCGGCGATCCATCCCTAGCACGAGATCGGCTGCGTAATCAAGTGCAAACTGGGCCAGGCGTAATTGCGCCTCAACCTGCTTCTGCTGGGTAATATCCCGGCCCACCGCTTGATATGCGATCACCTGCCCCTCACTGTTACAAATAGCGTAGTTAGTCCACTGTTGCCAACAAGTTGTGCCATTGGCTGCAATAACCCGATGTTCACAGGTTGCAGTTGGATGATCGGCATTGAGTGACTCCAGATGATGTTGCACCAGATCCCAATCTGTTTCGGGTATCAGATGCATAAAATTCTGGCCGAGTAAGGTGGTGCATGGTTGACCAAAATAACGACAGTAGGCCTCATTCACAAAGGTCAGGGTACCATCGCATTGAAAGCGACAGATCAATTCGGACTGATCCTGTACAATGGCACGATAGAGGGCCTCGCTGACCGGGAGTGCTTCGATCTGGCGGCGTTGTTCCGTGACATCCTGTACGGCCCCATAGATACGGTTGATGCCCTCCTGGATATTGTCCCAGATAGGTTGGGCATAATCCCGAATCTGGCATGTTTCACCACTGCTTCTAATCAGTCGCAACTCACTCACATCCGGTTGATTCACCACGAGACGCTCTTCCCGTTTCTGGCTCAACCAGTGATCATCAGGATACAACAACCATATCCATAAATCGACAGTCGGTAGTATATTGTGGGAGATATAACCGGTAACAAGCTCAAAAATACCTGCCATCCATTCACAAATCATTTCACCACTCGTCTCAACACGAACGACATATGCATGGTCAGCCATAAGTTCGGCAATAGCTTGATAGCACTCTGCGTATTCGCGGAATGCCTCAATCGCACCATGGCAATCTTCTACAGCCCCGACATGCTGTCGTTTCATCTGGCTGTTTTCTTCACAATCTCAACTGTAGTGAAAAAACTATGTCGGTAGTACAAAATGGCAGCAGATCAGAGTAGTCGGCTGTACACCTGATCTTATTATACCGTAAAATACGGTTTTAGATTCCAAAACTCATGTCCAGGTTTTACGCTACGGATCCTTTTGGCATGTACAACAAATGCGCAGAGATACACATTCTACTAGCCGCAGTGCAACGCACCTCAAACGCTAGCAATCCTACATGACACGAGGTTTGAAATCGCTCAAACAAAACGTCCCTTCACCTTCGTTCAGGACAAGCTTTTTCGCCTGCAACAGATTGGTACCCTTTTGTTTTTCTCTCCACGTTTTCGGCGAAGGCGAAAATGTGGAGAGCAATAAAGCGTTTCTTCCACGCTGCCGCAGGCAAAAAGGACATGGGTGTCAAACCAACGCATAACTCGTACAAATGACACGAGGTACGCGGTGGTATAGGGATGGGATGCCACGGCGGGTCAGCCGTCCACGAAGAGGGTCACGCATGCGACCACGAATGTGCATCGTTTATACACGAAGAGTTCGTGGCAGCATCCACAGATGATCCGAATCGCCGGGAGCGTTTGCGGGTACGGATGCTTACCGCATCATTCGTGTAAATGATTCGTGAAAAACCGGAGTCCCGGCTTGAGCCTGGGTTTCGCGCTGTCCCGACTCACGTGTCCAGACTAAAGTCTGGACTCCTGGGGTTCTCGCCGTCCAGACTACAGTCTGGACTCCTGAGTTTCCCGTCGTCCTGAGTTTCCCGCCGTCCTGGGGTTCTCGCCGTCCAGACTACAGTCTGGACTCCAGTTGACCAGTGACTCCGGTTGACCAGTGGGATCAGATTGCTATATCTACCATCCAGTACAAACAGACAGTTTCGGTATTCACCAGGAGTCAAGGAAAAATACACATGGTAACTTTGCGCAGTACGACAAGGTTCTTAAATACGTTATGGTTGGATGGCACGTCGTAACGACTTTCGTCATTTGTAAAGGTGGAGAGCAACGGAAGTCGTTACTACATGGGTCACGTCGAAATCTAGGATTTGGAACCATACGTAACGACAAAAAAGATGAGCAGGAGGCATATCATTCTTGTCTCCTACTCATCCTGATACCGATAGTACGCCAGAGTAACACACTACGTTTCGTGTGTTACTCTTGTTTTTCATCACTACGAAGAAGATCGACGCTGGATCATAAATGACGGTGTCCAGCCATCGAGAGCCAACCACAGGATCGCGGCCATCAACAACCAGTGTAGTTGATGACGAATACTGCTGAACAACGCCAGAACATAGCGCATCACAGGCACGGTATCATAGAGCCATTTGATCCCGAGATCGGGAAAGACCTGTATCTGGTACCACCACACCTCCAGGCCTAACTGTGCCCCAATCAGGCTATAGATCTGCCAGGCAATTGCCAGCGAGATACCAACCACCATTGCCGTCACGATCAGCAGCGGAGTAGGATATCGAGGTTCTGGCTGTCGATACCTGGATGGCAACTGCATAGCATCCATCACCCCCTCGAAGTTATGGGTGACAGGAATCGAAGGTATGAGCGCCAGCAGTTGCGTGGTGAGTTCGGGCGGAGTAGTCCAGTACAACTCGGCCTGTAACGCCTGTTCAAAGGCGTTTTCGGCTCGTTGTTGCAGGAATTCATCAGGGTTGCTCATACACACCTCCTCCCGGCGTTTGTTAGCAGTTGCATCGGAGCAATCCCCGGCAATGAACGCGGTGGTGCTACTGTGGACACCTGCGGCACACGATGAGGGTCAGGTGGTTGCTCCTGAGCCTCAATGATCATTGCTAAGCGCTCTTTGCCGCGCCGAATATGACTCTTGACCGTATTGAGCGGTATCCCCATAATCTCAGCGATATCGGTATACTTCATATCCTCAAAATAGTACAGGGTCAAGACCAACCGATAATGCTCTTCCAATTGACTCAACGCCTCACGGATCTGCGCTCGTAACTCCTGCGAGTCTAACGCCAACGCCGGGTCAACCCAGCGATCATCATCGGCAAGGCCAGTGATGTAATCCTGTTCCTGATCGTCAGCGTGAGTTGCAATCGGCACCTGGCGCCCACGCCGGCGGAGTTCATCACGTCCAAGGTTGACCACGAGTCGATAGAGCCAGGTTGTAAAGCGACTCTCACCATTATACTGGGGCAAGGCACGAAACAACCGGATAAAGGCTTCTTGCGTTAAATCAGCGGCATCATCCGGATTTTTCAGCACACTCATAGCAATACTATAGACATAGTGTTGCTGGCTCAACACCAATTGCTGGAGGGCTTCGGGATGGCCGCGTTGTGCTTGCTGGATTAACTCAATCGATGGTTCTGCCAACGTCTGCTTCCTTACTGGGTCTATAACCACAGCGAGTACACGCTGTCAGGTTTTCGCTTTACGTGTGGCGCGTTGCGTTATTGCCTACGTCACACCACATTCATAGAGTAAGACGCAAATACTCGGCATAAAGTTGCATGAGTTGCCAATAATGCAGCAACCGCCACGCGATTATGGCCATCCTCAGCGTCTTACCAGTGTTTGATGAGGACGTACGTAGTCACTCAAGTACAACGTCTTTTTTGACTGGTGACAGCACAGTTTGGTATGACAAATCGTTTTTTGAACCACCAATAGCGTCTTGTTTCGCCTCATACTTTCGTCTACAACGAACATATAGGACAAAACACAGAAAAAGCGCCGCTCTGGCCGGATTCAGACTTCGCTCAGGATAAACACGGCGCAGAAGACGGTAGCAACAAAGGCCTGCATAACTCCGGTTGTTTAAGGGACGGGATCATAGCCACCCTGGGCCCAGGGATGGCAACGCAAGATACGGCGTGCGGTCAACAACCCACCTTTCAAAACACCATATTTTTGGATGGCCTCATACCCATATTGCGAACACGATGGTGTGTAAATACAGGTTGGCGGTGTTAATGGCGAAAGCACCACCTGATAGAAGCGAATGCATTTGAGTAAAACCCAGCGCATACTCGCACACACAGAAGATGAACCGTATTAGACAAGCACAAACAGAGCCGAAACAAAAGCGTCGCTTGTCCGGCTCTAGTGCTCACGTACCAACCAACAGCAACCCTACTCCAATGGTTCCTTACCAATGTTAAACGCGCATGTCTCAGCACCTTGCCCTATACAGGAACATTGCTCGACGGCAAAGCGCCGGCCGCCACTTACCCAGGCGGTGGCCTCCTCAATAATCCCGCGCGCGAGATAGAAGACTGGCCCCGGCTCAGGCCGGGTGACACAGTTGGAGCAGCGTGTAATGTGATAGACAAACTGTCCACGCTCCTCCTGGACGGTGCTAGACTGATCGCTAAAGCGATCAAAGGTTTGTGCGGTTGCATTCAAGACGATCTTCAATTTCATCGTGACCGGCATCAGTTTGAGCGCGAGATCGGCCATTCCCAGCAATGGCCCGAACTCTTTCAGCCCCAACGTAAATGCAACACGCCCGGCGCGTAACTCCAGACCACGAGCACCACGCGGCCCATACATGGTTCCCAGGGCCACTGAGGTTGCTGAGATTGCCTCAAATGGGTATTCTCGCTTCAGGTCATTTGGAGGATAGGCATCAATGAATTGTGGTAGTTCGGCCAGGCGTAGGAGTGCTTTCACACCGTTCACGCCCATCACTTCTTCAAGCGACAGGTAGAACAGGCGGCCGATCTTATTGGGATAGTGCAGGCCACGAAAGGCTTCTACTGTCGTCATGGGCACTCTGGCTCCTTACAACTTAACTGAGAGCGCGACAGTCGACGCTGCGACGCCAATATAATAACAGAAAAATTAAGATTGTGCATATCCAGCATACTCCTGCGCCATCTGTGATAAAACTGGACATTATTACCGCACGGTTTCCCAGACCAGATGCGCCAGTTCTGGCAGAATTAACTTCTCCAGCGCTAGCTGCACCGCGCCCGTTGAGCCGGGCAAACAGAAGATCAATGCACGTCCATAGGTACCTGCCGTAGCCCGTGACAGCATCGCGCCCGGCCCGATGTCTGTATAGGACAACATCCGAAAGATCTCCCCAAATCCAGGCAGGCGTTTTTCCAATAGCCCATCAACTGCTTCAAAAGTGCTATCGCGTCGTGCAATGCCGGTGCCACCATTGGTAATGATCACCTGACATCCACTGGCTTCCAGCGCTCGTATCAACGCGGTGATCTGCGCCGCGTCATCTTTCGCTACCTCATATCTTACCACATCATGTCCAGATTGCAGCAGCGCTGTCTGGATGGCTTTTCCGCTGGTATCAGTCTCAAAGTTGCGCGTATCACTGATCGTAATAATGCCGCACGGTATGGCGGATGTCATCGTTTCCCCGGCACGCTGCTTATGGTCTTGATATCCCATGACGCAGAACTTTCTCTCACACTAACCGCGTATCAAATAGCGCCAGTCTGGAAATACCTGGCTTCCACACCGCTCGCTTCTTTCTGTGCATATCCTACCACTAGAAGCCCATCATGTCCACTAGAAATCATAGCACACCGCACATTTTGTACATTGTTTGCAGTTTGCGGCATGAGACGGTAGACTGTGATCATGCGTTCTGCACAGCGATCTAGCACGGGCGTGATGCCAGTGCCGATCATTCTCAGGTGAATGTATGCAATGTTTATGGCTCAAATTATGGATTATTTTGCTCGTCGGGGTCTCTCTACCCTCACATCCCCTGGCGGCGCAATCGACACTGGTGATTACCGATCAGGGCATGGTGGTCGATTTTCCGAACACGTTGACGTTTCAGGCCCAGATTGAAAGCTCTGCGCCGATTGCGCAGGTGACACTTGAGTACGGGGTGCAACGTCTAACATGCGGTGAAGTGCAGGCCAGAGCGTTTCCTGATTTCACGCCCGGTACGACAACCGCTGTGTCCTGGACATGGGAGATGCGTCAGTCTGGTTCGGAGCCACCGGGGGCACGGATCTGGTATCGCTGGCGTGTGCGCGATGCAGACGGCAATGAGCAGGTCTCTGCGGATTATGAGGTGGTCTGGCTCGACCAGCAGCACGACTGGCGCAGCATCAGTGAGGGGATGTTGACGCTGCACTGGTATGACAGCTCACAATCGTTTGCCGAGGAGTTGCTAGAATCGGCGGTGATCGCGCTCGAAGCATTGAGTGTCACCACCGGGGTTGTGCCGGTATCGCCAGTTGATCTCTATATCTACGCCAATACGACGGATCTGCGTGAGGCGGTACTCTATGCACCGGGTTGGACGGGGGGGCAGGCGTATCCGGCCTATGATATTGTGCTGATCGGCATCAGTCCGCAACAGATCGAGTGGGGCAAACGCACCATTGCGCATGAGTTGACCCACGTGCTGGTGGGGCATCTGACCTTTTCGTGTCTGGGCAGTGTGCCGACCTGGCTGGATGAGGGGATCGCGGTCTATGGTGAAGGCGGGCTGGATGCGCCATCGGCGGCACGTCTGGAGATGGCGATTGCCCAGGATCAACTCCTGTCGATACGCTCGTTAAGCGGAAGCTTCTCGGAACATCCCGACAAAGCTGATCTTTCCTATTCCCAGTCCTACAGTATCGTCAATTTCTTAATCAACGCCTATGGTGCCCAACCCCTGCTTGATCTGTTCGGCACGTTACGCGATGGTATGACCATTGAAACTGGCCTCCAGATGGTGTACGGCTTGAATCTGGACAGTCTGGAAGATCAATGGCGCGAGGCGGTGGGTGCCCCGGCTCGTGCGGAAGCGGGTACGCTGCCGACGGCCACCACACAGCCCTCGCCGGTACCAACCTATCCACCGCTGCTGGCACTGCCAGTTGCGACGGCGGTGCCAGCTCTGACCGATGAACGACCAGTTGCGACGCCCAATGTACCCACGGCTACGGCTGTACCTGGTGCAGCGGGCGTGGTGCTTGAAGACAATGCGTCTGATCCGCCACTCCCTGCCGGTCAGTCTACACCGCTGGACGCGCTTTTTCCTCATATCGTTGCGATCGGCCTGATTGCCTGTACGGTGTTGCTCGTGTTCTTGTTGACCGCCGTGCTGTTGTTGATCTATTCCCGCCGCCAGTCGCGGGTTGGCAGCGATGAGGTGCAACGATGACATGTTGTATGCACTGGCGATCAGCGGGCGTTAGCCTGCTGTTGCTCATGGCACTCTGGCTTTCCGCTTGCCTGCCCCTTACCGCCCAACCGGTTGCGGACGAGACGCCAGGTGCGCTGATGGCGACTCCTACCGTCATGACGACCAATACGCCGCCGGCTGCGACGGCTGCACTCCCTGTATTCGGCAGTGGACGGCCCACGGCGACATTGCCGCCTGAGCCGGTTCCACAACCAGGGCAATATGTCAATCCTGGCCTGGGTGTTACCTTTACTTATCCGCCCACCTGGACTACCGAGCCAGGCGAGGACACCCAGACATTGACCTGGCTGGTTGCTCCGTCTGGTCGGATGTTTGTGGTTGTCTTCTATAGCCCGCTGGCGGCTGATACCGACCTGGAAGAGGCAGCACTGCAGGCGCATGACGCGGTGGCTGAGGAGATCACAGTTGCTGAACGCTCGGCAGGTGAGCCGATCACGTTAGATGATGGCCGCATGGCGTGGAGAAACACGTATAGCGGGCGTCTGGACAACGGCTCGACGATACGGTTGGTGTTGACCTCAACCGCTCGTGGGGGGCAACTGTTTACCTTTATGGCTTTTGGGCCACCGGGCGACATTGAGCGTGAGCAGACTACGCTGGATACGATTGTCGGCAGTGTCACCCTGACTGCACCGGATATCTATGGCCTGCCACGCGATCAGACACTGGTGCAACTGGGCGGTGAGTCAACCAACCCGCGTGACTATGATCCCGCCCAGGGGAGCGGCGATAGTCTGGTCTTTAGCGGACTGGTTACGTTTAACCCGCAGTTAGAACTGGTACCGGATCTGGCAGCCGGATGGGACATTAGCGCGGATGGAACAGTGTATACGTTTTACCTGCGCCCGAACGCCCGCTTTCACGATGGCCGTCCGGTGACGGCTGCTGACGTGATCTATTCCTGGGAGCGTGCGGCCGACCCGGCTACCGACTCCAATACGGTACTGACTTATCTGGGTGACATTGTGGGCGTGAAGGCCCGTCATGCGGGCGAGGCAACACAGATCAGCGGCTTACGAGCGCTGGATGACCACACGCTCCAGGTAACACTGGAAGCGCCTGTGCCTTACTTCCTGGGGAAGCTGACCTATACAACGGCGGCGGTGGTTGATCGTGCCAACGTCGAGTCAGGCGCAGAATGGTATCGGACACCGAATGGCACTGGCCCCTACCGCCTTATTCGTTGGGAGCGCTTCCGGTTGCAACTCTATGAACGCAATGACGATTTCTACCTGGAGCCGCCGCCGATTCGGTTTATTGCAGTGCAGTTGTATGCCGGGGTAGGTATTCGCATGTATGAACTAGGCGATATTGACCTGACTGGCGTCAGTCTGTTCAATGTTGAGCGTGTACGTGATCCCCGCGATCCGCTCCACGCGGATCTGCGCGAGGGGGTGAATATGTGTACCTCGCAGGTGCGTTTTGATGTCAGCCAGGCACCATTTGATGACCCGGCAGTGCGTCGAGCATTTGCGCTGGCGGTTGACCGTCAGACCTACCTGGATGTTGTCTTGCGTGGTGTTGGGGTTGCGGCCCGTGGATTGTATCCGCCTGCGCTGCCAGGCTTCAACCCGGATCTGGCCGGACTGGAGTTTGATCCCGAAGGTGCGCGCCAATCACTGGCAGCATCGACCTATGGTAGCGCTGACAGGTTGCCCCCAATTGTGTTTACCAGCAGCGGTTTTGGTAGCGATGCCGGCAGCAGCGTTGCAGCACTGGCACAGATGTGGAAAACGCATCTGGGGGTAACGATCCAGATTGAGAATCTGGAGCCGAATACCTACTACGACATGTTGCATACGGGTGAGCATGGACAGTTGTTTATGTATGGCTGGTGCGCCGACTATCCCGACCCGGAGAATTTTGTCGATGTGTTGTTTCATTCCGAGGCACAGCAAAATCTAGGGAATTACGCCAATTCTGATCTGGATGCGCTGCTGGTGGCAGCGCGTACCGAAGAGGATGGAGCGCAGCGGTTAAAAATGTATCAGCAGGCAGAGCAGATGATCGTGGACGACGCTGCGGCGATCTTTTTGAACCACAGCCTGAGCTTTGTCCTGGTCAAGCCCCACCTCCAGAACTATGTCCTGACGCCGATTGCGGTACCGATCGAACGCTACCTGGCAATCGATCCGGCGCTGCTGGCAGAGTAGTCTGGTGCGGCGTCTTCAGGGGCAGGCGCGGAGGCGCGAGGCGACGAGGCGCGGTGCGCGAGGCGTCTTTAGGTGACAGGTGACAGGCTGGTTGGTGTTGCTCACTGTTCCCTATTTCCTGTCACCTGTTCCCTATCTGGCGCGAGGTGCAAGGCGTGCGGCGCGAGGCGCGAGGAGGCCTGTAGGGGCACAGCCGTGGCAGAAGATTGCCTATGGCCGTGCCGGATGTGCCCACGGCTGCGCCCTGGCTGGCACGAGGCCCGAAGCGCAAGATGGCGGGTATACGGCCGCGCACCAGCCGCTGGTGGTGTCACCTCCCCCGTTTCTCCCCTTTTTTTGCGGATTTCTCCCCTTTTGTGGGCTTGACCACCGCGGTTCCTGGCACTATTATTCAATCGCAGCCCGTTTTGGTTTCAAACTCGTGCTCCACCCGGCCCCACTGCCGCCCACCATGGTCGCTCCGCGCGGGCCAGGTCACAGCGGTCACTGATCCGTTGGGCCATCGCACGCAGTTTGCTTCTGATCTGCTGGGGAATATGACGGTCATTCCTGATACCAACGGTCATACCACCTCCATGACCTATGATGCCCTTTCACGTCCTATCGAGGTGCGCAATGCCGAGGGGCAGTTCCTGCGCTATGGATATGATGCGGTTGGCAATGTGGTAGCGATCACTGATCCCCTGGGTGCGGCCGTTGCCGTAACCTATGATGCGCGCAACCGGCTGCACACGGTGACTGATCAGGAAGGCCATATCACCACCTACGAGTATGATGACAAGGGGTTGCCTGGCGCACTGATCGACGGCAATGGGCGTATCACGCGCTACGCGTATGATCTGCTTGGGCGGTTGGAGGCGGTCATCGCCCATGCTCAGGAT
>CALANA010000288.1 GCA_937925925.1 uncultured Chloroflexales bacterium
GGAGCGGTCTGAGCGGTGGAGCGGTGGAGCGGTCTGAGCGGTGAAGCGGTGGAGCGGTCTGAGCGTTGAAGCGGTGGAGCGGTCTGAGCGGTGGAGCGGTGGAGCGGTGGAGCGGTCTGAGCGGTGGAGCGGTCTGAGCGGTGGAGCGGTGGAGCGGTGGAGCGGTCTGAGCGTTGAAGCGGTGGAGCGGTCTGAGCGGTGGAGCGGTGGAGCGGTGGAGCGGTGGAGCGGTCTGAGCGGTGGAGCGGTGGAGCGGTGGAGCGGTGGAGCGGTGGAGCGGTGGAGCGGCGACATGGCGCGCAGCATGGAGGAACGACTTTAGTCGTTGCGGTGAAGCGTTCGAGTGTTTTGCACACACTGCTGTAAAAAGACTATGGGATACAAATCTGGGTTCGCAGGTTAAAGCCGGGACATTGTCAACAGGAGTCCCGGCTTGAGCCGTGGCGGAGTTTTTTATGTAGACTTGTCCTATGATCTATTGAGGAAAGGTTGTGCATAAGAATCGCTGGCTATCATTACTCTCCCCGCTGCTGTTGCTGGGCCTGTGGGAACTGGCGGTACAGCTTGGCTGGCTCAACCGCATCTTCTACCCGCCGCCATCCGAGGTCTTTGTAACCCTTAATAAACTGATCGTCAGCGGGCAAATCTTTCGTGAGGTCAGCATCAGTCTGACACGGATCGGGCTGGGGTTTCTGCTGGGCGGCATGCCCGCGATTGTCGTGGGGTTGCTGATGGGTATCAGTCCACTGGCACGCGCGTTTATTCAGCCGATTGCGGCGGCGATCTATCCCATCCCCAAGATCGCGCTGCTGCCACTGATTATCGTGGTGCTGGGTCTGGGTGAAGAGAGCAAGATTGTCACCATTGCCGTCAGTGTGTTCTTCCTGGTTGTGCTGAACGTGACCGCGAGTGTGCTGCAAATAGAAGCGCACTATTTTGAAGTAGCACGCAGCTTTGGTGCCCGCCCCTGGGATCTGTTCTGGACAGTCGCGCTGCCAGCCAGTCTGCCCGGCATTATGACCAGCATCAAGCTCGGCATGGGCTTTGCGTTAACGTTGATCGTCGGTGTCGAATTTGTCGGGGCCAACGAGGGCATTGGCTGGCTGATCTGGCGTTCGTATGAGATCTATGCCATTGATCGTATGATTGCCGGGCTGATTGCGGTAGCGCTGGTGGGCTGGCTGATGACGGTGCTGCTTGATGAACTGGAGTACCTACTGGTACCCTGGCAAACAACCCGAATGCACATAAAGGAGGGAACGATGCGCCAACATATACGTACCTGGTGGAATGCTCTTCGTCCCTGGAGCTATACCGCCGCGATTATTCCGGTATTGCTGGGGGGCAGCATTGCCGCTTATAACGGCTTGCTGAACGTGTGGTTGCTGCTGCTGACGCTGCTTGGCTCGATCGCGATTCAGGCGGGTACGAACCTGGTCAACGATTACTTCGATTATACACGGGGCACCGATCATCCTGCTGCCCTGGGTACCGGCGGCGCGTTGCTGCGGGGCGATCTGACGCCACGCCAGATCTTAATAGGCGGCTTTATCGCTTTCGGGATCGGCTCGGCCATCGGTCTCTATCTGGTGAGCGTGACCGGCCCGTTTATTTTCTGGCTGGGTGTGTTCAGTGTCCTGGCCGGCTATTTTTATACAGCCGGGCCGTTTGCGCTGGCCTACAATGGCCTGGGTGAGATTGCGGTGTTTATTTTTATGGGGCCGGTGATGGTGGTCGGTACCTACTATGTGCAGACTCAGACGGTGACGTTTCCGATTATTCTGGCGTCGCTACCGGTGGGATTTCTGGTGGCTGCTATTTTGCATGCGAATAACTTACGCGATCTGGAAAACGATCGTCTGGTTGGGAAGCGCACGCTGGCAACGATCCTGGGCCGTTCCGGGGCGA
Organism: uncultured Chloroflexales bacterium; assembly: GCA_937925925.1. GTDB lineage: Bacteria > Chloroflexota > Chloroflexia > Chloroflexales > Chloroflexaceae > CAKZQX01. The sequence continues at coordinate 1,909 of CALANA010000288.1, forward strand.
ACATCGAATATTATCTGCTGATTGGCGGTACCTACCTGTCGTTGGCAATTATTGTGCTACTCGGTATTGCGCCCTGGCTGACGCTGATCACGGTGGTGACGTTGCCACTGGCACTCCGTCTGGTACGGATTGTCGCCAGTGAGAGCGAACCGAAGGCGCTCCAGCCGGTGCTGCGTCAAACAGCGCAACTGCATTTACAGTTCGGGACTTTGCTGGCCGCAGGCTGGGCGGCGGCATGGCTGGTGCTGTGACGTATGCTGCCCTAACGTCCCAGCAGTTGCTGCACCAGCACCTCGATTGTGCCCGGCAAGGCAAACTGGGCATATGGATCATCGGGGATAACATACATGGAGACCATGCTTGCATCCAGGGTATAGCGTTCGATGGAATCCAGTGTTATATGGCGAAAGGCCCAGGCCAGGTTAATCATCCGTTCTTCTGGGAGATCAGTCTGCACATAGTCGCGCAACGCGGTGGTGACTGAAGCGATGCGCTGCAACTGAGCCAGCGCATTCTGGGTGCGCAAACGCTCCAGCACGCCCAGCACAACTGCTTGCTGGCGCTGCATACGATCAAAGTCGCTATCCATGTGCCGCACGCGGCTATATTGCAGCGCCGTCTCGCCATCCATATGCTGTCGGCCTGGCAGAAAGTGTACGGTGGTGTAACCGTAATCCATGGTGGGGTACGCGGCATCGTATAACTCTTGCTCCACCTCTATCGTAATGCCTCCAATCGCATCAACCGCGCCGATGAACCCCTGAAAATCCATGCGTACCACGTAATCAATGGGCAGACCCAGCAGGTTGCTCACCGTGGCTCGCATCAGGGGAATATTGTCTTGATCGGTAGCATAGGCACCGTAGACAGTGGCAGTATTGATGCGCGCCCAGCCATAGCCCGGTATCTCGACCACCAGGTCACGCGGCAGCGAGAGCAGCGCAATCCGCTGGCGTTGCGGATCGATACGTACTACCATGATCGCATCCATGCGTGAGGGAAATGGTTCCCCCGGCCGTTGATCGCTGCCCATCAGGAGTACGGTGATTGCGGTATCGACCGCTGGCAGCTCGTCGCCGGGCCGAATCGTTGTTGTTGGGCGCGGAGTTGCTGCGCTACGTGCCAGGTCTGTGTGTTCAGCGGCCTGCAATGCGGCGGCAGTGCCATGCAGCCCGTGCGCTGGTGTGGCTGGCAGAGCGGCGTGAGGAACAGCCTGATCCGTGGCCTCAGTTGGTAGCGTCAGTGAGGGCAGCACGATGGGCGGGGCCGAAATAATCAATGGGAGCGGGGTCAGGGTCGGTTTGGCTGGCGTTGGCGTCGATCCGCTCAGGATGGGGCGGTGATCGGCTGGAACCAGCGTAAACGTGACTGGTGGGCTGGCAGTTACTACTGCTGTGTCTGCGGGTTGTACCGTAGCGGTCGCTGACGTGTGTGCCGTGGCGGTCAGTGTAGCCGCAGCAGCGGCAACTGCGTCTGCGGTTGTAGTATGTGCTGGCGATCGGGCTGTCGCAAACGAGCTGGCGGTTGATAGGGATGTGGTTGGCGAGAGAATGGCCGCAGTCGGGAGCGACGTTACCGCTGGCAGACGCATGGCTTGCACATTGCGATAAATGGTCAGGGCAGAAAAGGCGATATTGCCCACCACAAATAACACAACCAGTCCGGTGACTACCAGCAGTGCCAGGCCGATCCGCTGGCGAGTGGGCCTGGCGGGTAATCGGTGCCAGAACGGACGTGATTGGATGGCTGGTGACGGCGCTGGCTCGATGAGCAGCGTGGTGAGCAACTGCTCGTCAGCGCGTGTCAGGTGTGGTGTATGCGCCGGGTTGTCAGCCGCTGTTGATGGGCGAATTAACTGTTGCAACAACCAGTAATCGGCGTTAGGGGCCTGGTTTGTGGAATGATGATCCGGTGCGTGTAATTCTGCTGGTGTTCTGGTGGTATCGGATTCACCAGAGACGAGATCTGTATTGGGCATAGATTGCGTCTCACGATGGTTTATAGTATGTCACTCATAATCTGTGGTATATCATACCATGGTATACGCACAGGAAACGATCTTGAAGATGACAATTTGATTGTTTCGAGGCACCACCGCGCAAGTCGTGTTCGTGATACCAATCTGGTTTCACCCTCGCCAAAACGACGGTTCGAACCTGGGCTGACCTGCGCTGGAACGACGAATAGCACGAATAGCACAATTTTTTGTGAATGGGACATCCATAGGAGAAGAGAAAAAGATGCGTAATGAGACGAAGCACGGTCGATGGGCGTTACCGGAGCAAAGCTGGCTTATGGCTATGCATTGGCACAATCTGCTGTTTATGCACTGGCCGCTGCCCGTTGCAGCGCTGCGTGCGCATATCCCGCGCTCACTCACCATTGACACGTTTGATAATATGGCGTGGATCGGGGTCGTTCCTTTTTCCATGTCTGGCGTGCGTCCGCGCTACGTACCGCCGCTACCCTGGCTCTCGGCGTTTCCAGAGCTAAATGTACGCACGTATGTGGTAGCAAACGACCGGCCAGGCGTCTGGTTTTTTAGCCTGGATGCGACCAATAGGCTGGCGGTGCGTGGCGCACGCTGGCTGTTCCATCTGCCCTACTACGATGCGCATATGACTATGCGGGAGCAGCAGGGGCGCATTCACTACCGGTCTATGCGTACCCATCGCGGTGCGCTGGAGGCTACCTTTGCAGGGCAGTACTGGCCCTGTGGCGGGGTATACTATGCGGCCGCGGGCACACTCGATCACTGGCTCACCGAGCGTTACTGCCTGTATTCGGTCGATCGGCGCGGGCAGCTATGGCGCGGAGATATTCACCATGATCCCTGGCCGCTCCAGCCCGCGCAGGCCAGCATCGACGTAAACTCAATGACCTACCAGTTGGGGCTGAAGCTACCGACGACGCAGCCGTTGCTGCATTTTGCGCACTGTCAAGAGGTAGTGGCCTGGAGCATTACGCGGGTTGACGCGCCGGTGGTATGAAGGGGTCGAAGGGCGAGACTGAAATGACGTCGTAGCACGTCCTTCTGGGGCGCGGCACGGACGTGCCCCTTTCGCCCGCCGACAACTGTGGTCGGCGGGCGCTGAGGCATACGGCGTCTTCAGGTGACGGGAGATTCCGCGCCAGGGCAAAGGTATTCGGGTTTGCTCGAACATTGGACGCAGTGTGGCCGTGACGTGCGGTGCTGCCCCCACGTGACCATTCCTGGGTGCAGCCCGTTTCTCCCAGGGCGTCGGGACACGGTATCGTCGCACTCCTATGGGGCTATTTCCGTCCATTGGCCTTGACAGGTATCGCAGGTTATCGTACCATACTCTTGCCTTCAATTGTTGCTTTTTGCTTTGCAATTGCCACGTATGGTATCAGAATTCATACTGATTCCCCGGTATGATGATATATAAGGTTGCCCATGTGATGATGGGTTTGTCTTGCATGTACCGGCCCGTTCCTCTTATCCGGTTTTGCAACGACGATGCCCAGCATGTGCCTGGTATACCCGAACTACATATGGAGAACGAAGATGAGTGAGCATGACCAGTGTCCTATAACGGGCCACTCAGGGCGAGCGACAACCCGCAGAGGCACCACCAATCGTGACTGGTGGCCCCATCAACTGAACCTGAGCATTCTGCACCAGCATCCGCCCGCTGCCAACCCTCTGGGGCCTGACTTCAATTATGCGGAAGAATTCAAGAAGCTTGATTTTGCGGCCCTGAAACAAGATCTGTATGCACTGATGACTGAATCACAAGACTGGTGGCCTGCCGATTGGGGGCACTATGGTGGTCTTTTTATCCGCATGGCCTGGCACAGTGCGGGTACCTACCGCACCGCCGATGGCCGTGGCGGCGGTGGTACCGGCAATCAGCGATTTGCGCCGGTCAATAGTTGGCCCGACAATGTTAATCTGGATAAGGCCCGCCGCCTGCTCTGGCCGATTAAGAAAAAGTACGGCAACAAAATTTCCTGGGCCGATCTGATGATCCTGGCTGGCAATTGTGCGCTCGAGTCGATGGGTTTGAAAACCTTCGGCTTTGGCGGTGGTCGCGTTGACATCTGGCAACCCGAAGAGGATATCTACTGGGGCAGTGAAGATACCTGGTTGGGTGACAATCGTTATAGCGGTGAACGTGAACTTGAAACTCCATTGGCTGCCGTGCAGATGGGGTTGATCTACGTCAATCCTGAAGGCCCGAACGGTCAGCCTGACCCGGTAGCATCGGGTCGGGATGTACGCGAAACGTTTGCCCGTATGGCGATGAACGACGAAGAGACCGTCGCGCTCACAGCGGGAGGGCATACCTTCGGCAAGGCGCACGGTGCGGGGGATCCGGCCCTGGTCGGGCCAGAGCCGGAAGCGGCCCCGCTTGAAACGCAAGGCCTGGGGTGGATCAACCGGTTTGGCACCGGCAAAGGCCCACATACCACCACCAGCGGAATCGAGGGGGCCTGGAAGCCCCATCCCACGCGCTGGGACAACGGCTATTTTGAGATGCTGTTTGGCTACGAGTGGGAGTTGGTCAAGAGTCCGGCCGGCGCGTGGCAGTGGCTGGCGAAGGACGTGAAGGAAGAGCATATGATCCCGGATGCGCACGACCCGTCCAAAAAGCATCGACCGATGATGACCACCGCTGACATGTCGTTGCGCTTCGATCCGATCTATGAGCCGATCGCTCGTCGCTTCCACCAGGATCCCCAGGCCTTCGCGGATGCCTTCGCCCGCGCCTGGTTTAAGTTGACCCACCGCGACATGGGGCCGAAATGTCTCTATCTTGGCCCTGAAGTCCCGGAGGAAGACTTGATCTGGCAGGATCCTATCCCTGCGGTTGATCACCCGCTCATTGATGCGTCGGACATTGCCGATCTCAAGACGCAGGTGCTGGCATCCGGTCTGTCGATTGCGGAACTGGTTGCCACCGCCTGGGCCTCGGCCTCGACGTTTCGTGGCTCGGATAAGCGCGGTGGGGCCAATGGTGCCCGTATTCGTCTGGCACCCCAGAAGGATTGGGAAGTCAATCAACCGGCACAACTCAGCAAGGTGCTGGGTGTTCTTGATCATATTCAGCAAACTTTTAATCGTGCCCAGGTGGGAGGGAAAAAGGTCTCGCTGGCGGATCTTATCGTTCTTGCTGGCTGTGCTGCGGTGGAAGCGGCTGCCAGAGCGGCCGGCTACGCGGTTGATGTACCCTTTGCACCGGGCCGTATGGATGCATCACAAGACCAGACCGACGTGGAATCGTTCGCAGTTATGGAGCCGCAAGCCGACGGGTTCCGCAATTATCAGCCAAAAACCTTCACCATGAGGTCTGAAGAAATGCTGGTGGATAGAGCGCAGCTTCTCACGCTGAGCGCACCTGAAATGACGGTACTCGTTGGTGGCCTGCGGGTGTTAGGCGCGAATGTAAATCAGGTGCCGCATGGTGTTTTTACCCACCGCGTGGGCACCCTCAGCAACGACTTCTTTGTCAATCTGCTCGACATCAACACGGTATGGACTCCCACCACCGATGACGGAGAATTGTTCGAGGGACGCGACCATAAGACGGGCGAACTCAAGTGGACTGGCACCCGCGTCGATCTGATCTTTGGCTCTAATTCACAACTGCGCGCCGTGGCCGAGGTCTATGCACAGGACGATGCTTCGGAGAAATTCGTGCGTGACTTTGTTGCCGCATGGAACAAGGTGATGAACCTTGATCGCTTCGATCTTGCCCGTTGCGCATAACGCTGGATCGCTGAACCGCCTTTTGGTCGTTTGAATCGCTGCGGCGCTGAGGATCTGCGGCGCGGGGGGTTGCGATGTGGCGTCTCTGCCGTCCGGTTGCCCCTTCAGCGGAATCAGTCCCGCAGCGCTTCAGCGATTCAACTCGCCCTGAACATAGTTTTCCCTTCTTTTTGTCATCCATTTAAGGAGTCCCGCAGCGCTTCAGCGATTCAACTCGCCCTGAACTGCTGCTACAGCACCTGATCAATCAAGCAGGCGTTGGCTGGCAAGTGGTTGCTATGTTCTGATCGATGTGCGTCAGTCAGGTGCAGGGCCGCCTGCTGGCGGCGCTCATCGGCCAGGCGGCGCTTTGCTGCAATATCGGCATCGGTAATGTACTGCCCGAAGCTGCGCAATCGGGCCAGTGTCAGCCCGTGTTTTTGCATCAAGTGGTAGATTTCCCGCACTTGCTCGATCTTGATGTCCCGACCCAACGTATAATCCTCAAATCGGCCTTCCATCGTCAGCAGCGCCGTTTCTGCCAGGCAAGCATAGGCTATTCCTGGCGGCAAGCCAATATCGAAGCCGAAATCCGGGTTGCCCGGCAGTACAATCTCACCGCTCTCGATTACCAGCACATCAGGACGGCGTGTAGCATCCTCGGCCTGTACATCGGGTGGACGGGCAACATCGCACACTACCGCGCCCGGCTTGAGGCGATCAATATTAATTATCTTGCCCGTCAGCGCACTGGTCGTCGTGACAATCAGGTCAGCCGCGCTGAGGTAGGATTCTGGACGAGTTGCCGCCACCACCCGCGCTGCGGGTGTCTCCTGTTCAATCTGCTGTTTCAGCGCCAGCAACCGCTCTGGACGAGGCGCAATCAGCACCACATTGCCAATAGCCTGCGCTAGCAAGCGAGCGCACACCGAGCCGATGCTGCCGGTCGCGCCGATCACCATTGCGCACCCCTGGTCAATGCGCCCGCCCATCAGTAGCACCGCATGGCGGGCCGAGGCCAGGGTGGCCGCCACTGTCAGCGAATTCCCACTGGTAATCCCAATGTCGCTCTTCTGCGCTACAGTGATCCCGGCATCGCCTACCACTGAGGTAAACGCGCCCAGGCCCATAATCCGCGCTCCCATACGTTCCGCCAGACGTGCGGCGCGGATCAGGCGACGATAGGTAAACGTGGGCGAGCGGCGCAGCATCTCGCGTGGAGTGGCCCCTAGCGTGAGCAACACCCCTTCGATTTCCTCGCCCGTAGCCTGACTGCGAATACCACGGATATGCGAGAGATACAGCGGTGGCGCAAAGGCGGCCAGCCATTCAACCAGCCGTTGCGGAAAATAACGCGCAAAGCCAAAGCGTGTGTCTTTATAAATATGATCGGTCTTAAGCGGATGGATCACAAACGCAAATTTGCGTATGTCGCGCTGGTGCTGCAACGACTGGAGTGTTGGTTCCCACCGGGCACGATCGATAACGTCCAGCACCTCGGCATCATCAGGTTGGCAACCCTGTTCCAACACAGCGGTGATGATCGCCTCAAGTGCTGCTGTAGAAAGGAACGGACGCTCCTGGCTCATTGGCGGTGTCATCGTCAACAACGTTGCCAGCCCACGCTGGCGCAGTGCGTCGATTTCAGCAGGGGATGGATCATCGGTGATAAGTGTGCGCCCGCGCAGATCTGCCGGGGCCAGGTCACCGATCAGATCAAAGGGGCCGACAATTACATCGGCCCAGTCAAACAGGCGATGGAGGCGTTGTCGGCGTGCAGGTGAAAGGGGCGGCAGTCGGTGTGAGCGGCGTAGCATGGTCAGCGGGAGCAGCAGCGGAGCCATATATTCTAGTTGCGCCAGCGAGCGTGGTAGCGGCAGCCCGGCCAGTCCACTGCTGATCAGCGGATCCGCACAACGAAACTCAACCTGATGCTCGCTGAGGGCGTGGGCAAGCTGGTAGTGCTGCAACGCACTGAGCAGCAACACGCGCCGATAGCGCCAGATTCCTGGCATGCGATCGGCGGCGCGCTTGATTGCCCAGCGTTCGAGCGTGGCCTGGAGAACCCGTCCGTCCACCACGGGGGTCTGCCGCGTTTGATCCATCAGCGCAAGCAAAGCCGCATTCGGGTAGTGCTGCGTCCCCAACTGTATAACGGCCGGGGGATGCTCCAGGCTGATGGCATCAACAGTGCCATCATAGCGTCGTAGCAGTGCTGCGACGCGTTGCCAATCACCATCGACCCCAATGCGTTGTACCTGGACGGACTGACCGAGCAAGGTGATGCTACACCGGTAGTCTCGCCGGGTTGCTCCCAGGCTAAGACTGACAACATGCTTCATTGCACCCTCTTTCATAGTAGCGTGGCGTTCTAGACAACAACGTGGTTTAAGTACAAAGTGCAGAATTATAGCAATCCTATTCCTCCAACGAGACTTCCCCTGAAAGCAGCTTGCGAGGGGTAAAGCTCCTCCGAAATCTCCAGGGGAACATGTGCCGGGCCGCAGGCCCGCGCACCCCTGCCGAGACGCAGTCTGCTTGTCATACTATGACGCTTGCAAACCTGCCGTCCCGGCTTGAGCCTGGACGGCGCGCTGTCAGCGTCAAACCGGGACTCCAGTGCTGCACAACTGATGTAGGATCGCGTAACCGTTCAGGTGGGGTGGTTGGGCGGGCCACGACCCCGCCCGGAGGTTCCCGGGGTTGCGCGAGGGCCGTAGGCCCCCGCAACCCCCGCTGGCGAACGTCCCCCTGAACGGTTACTAGGATCGCTACAGAAAGCGCCAGACATGTCGCATCAGGCGCAAACCCAGACGCATGTTGTGTATGCCTTAACGCTACATTAACATGTTATAGCATAAAGTATAGCATAAACAGGCATCTATCTTCCATAGACAGTCAGTCAGCAGTATGCTACAATCGCATAAGAGAGAGATAGTACCGTTCTTCACGTTTGTGTGACTTTTTTGTAATCTGATATATTGGGGTGTCTCCCCATATTCCCACTACGAGGAGGTAGATCATGCGGATCGAACGTAATCTTGGAATGGATCTGGTACGTGCAACCGAAGCGGCAGCGTTACTCAGCGCCCGCTGGATGGGTCGTGGCAATAAGAACCAGGCCGATCAAGCGGCGGTGGATGCGATGCGGTTTGCGCTGGAAAGTGTACCGATGAATGGGGTGGTGGTGATTGGCGAAGGCGAAAAAGATCAGGCACCCATGCTCTATACTGGCGAACACATTGGTACGGGTGAGGGTGCCGAAGTCGATGTTGCGGTCGATCCCGTCGAGGGCACCACGTTGCTGGCTGAGGGTATGCCCGGTGCTATCTCGGTGGTTGCCGTGGCTGAGCGGGGTTCGCTCTATACCTGGGAAGGTATTTCGTATATGGATAAGATTGCTGTGGGTGAGGGAGCGCGTGGGGCGATCAATATTGAAGCCCCGGTCGCCGACAATATTCGCAATGTAGCGCGTGCGCTTGGCAAAGATATCGATGATGTGACGGTCGTGGTGCTGGATCGCCCACGGCACAAAGATCTCATTCGCCAGATCCGTGAGACCGGGGCGCGCATCCGCTTGATTCTGCACGGCGATGTTTCCGCCGGTATTATGACTGCAATTGAAAACCCACCCGCTGATATTTTGATGGGCATTGGCGGCGCACCAGAAGCGGTGATTACCGCCTGTGCTTTGAAGTGTACTGGGGGCGAAATCCAGTGCCGGATCTGGCCCAAGGACGACGCCGAGCGCAACCTGGTAACGGAATCAGGCCTGGATACCCGACGTGTGTATCAGACTGATGATCTGGTGCGTAGCGACATCGTCTTTTTTGCGGCTACTGGCATTACTCCGGGCGAGTTTCTGAATGGGGTCGAGTTTTTTGGCGGTGGCGCTCGCACCCATAGCGTTGTTATGCGGGCAGCATCTGGCACGGTGCGTCATATTGAAGCTACCCACCACTGGGATAAGTTGATGCGCATTTCCGATCTCCAGTACGATAAGGGAACCTCGGATGTGTTCGACGGATAAACTGCCTGGTTTCACAAACCGTAGTGCGCTATCAAGTTATGCCATGATCCATAACGTTGTTTGCGAAAAACGTGATATAGGACGTTTTTCTTGTGCTGTATCTAAAAATCGGTTGTATACGCAATGCACCACGTTTTGATAGCTTATGCTCGATAAATATCTACAAGTTGCCCCGATTGCCGATCGATGGCGTCAGTCTGGCGCACAATCGTCGCCAGTCGTGGCCGCTACTGCGCTAGCGCTGGGCGGCATCGTCGGTATGGTCACTGCATTCGGGCCAGTCTATGCCGTGGCCGGGTTGCTGGCGCTGGTTCTGGGCTATTGCATACTCACCAGTACCGATATCGGGTTAGCTACTGTTTTTGCGATTATTACGCTGCTACCTTTTGGGACCCTGCCCTTCAAGGCCATTATTACACCCAATTTCCTGACGCTGGCCTTGCTGGGGCTAATGCTGGTATGGATCGTGCGCCTGCTGGTGCGTAGCGATGCCTATGATCTGCGCCTCTCTCCGCTGGGCTTGCCGTTGCTGGGCTTTCTGGGCCTGACCTTCTTTTCACTGATACTGGGCGCGGGCGGCTTGCCCGACTCACTCACGTTGCACAACTATGTCAAGTTTGTGCTGGCGATCCTGTTTTTCTTCACCATCGTAAACTGCATTCGTACCCACGCCCAGGCTCGACTGGTGCTGCAAGTGGTCATTCTTTGTGGTGGCCTGGCGGCGCTGCTCGGTCTGTTCCTCTACGTCTTGAATGATCAGACGACGCTGCGCGTGCTGGTGGCATTGGGGCGTATTGGCTATCCGACCAGTGGCCGGGTGGTACGCTATGTTGAAGACGATCCAGGCGGTCTGGAACGGGCGATCGGTACCTCAGTTGACCCGAACAGCTTCGGCGGCATGCTGGCGCTGGTGGCAGCCCTGGCAGGTGCGCAACTCTTCGCTGCACGCCCCGTTTTACGACAGGGCCTGCTGGTGAGCATTATGGCGCTCCTGGTCATTACTATCTTGCTAACATTCTCGCGGGCGGCGCTGGTAGGCTTGATTGTGGCGGCAATGTATCTAGCAACGCTACGCTATCGTCGCCTGTGGTGGGTTATGATCGGCGGTGGTCTGGCGGTGGCAATCCTGCTGATTGGTCTGGGTATGGCCGAGGAGTTCGCCCAACGCTTGACTGACGGTGTGCAATTTCGTGATCAGGCCCAGCAGATGCGCCTGGCAGAGTATCAGAATGCCATCAACATTATTGCCCGCTATCCGCTATTTGGGATCGGGTTTGGCGCGGCACCCGATATCGATCTGGTAGCCGGCGTAAGCAGTATCTATCTGGCAATTGCACAACGGTTGGGCCTGCTTGGTTTAGCAGCCTTTGTGGGAATCATAGGGGCCTGGTTTATCCACACCTGGCAGTCGCTACGCCAGATGACTGTGGAACGTCTGCCGTGGTTGCTGGGTACCCAGGCAGGTCTGGCGGCGGCGCTGGCCGTCGGTCTGGCGGATCACTATTTCTTCAATATTGAATTCAGTCATATGGTCGCTCTCTTCTGGGGATGTGCCGGGTTAGGGATGGCAATAACCTCGCTCCAGGACTAAACGCTATGGCGCAACCGGAGTCTACCCCGACAACCAGTTCGCTTGCAGCTATTCATCCGCGCTGGACAGGCCTGGGGTTTGGTACATTTGCTGGTATTCTTCTGTTCTATGAGTTGGCCTTGATGCCCGGCCGTATTGAATGGCAGGCACCCACGTTCTGGCTATTGCTGGCTTTCCTCTGTACTGCACCGCTGACTGGTGCCCTCCTGGCCCCACGCACCAGTTGGCAACGTAGGGGTGGGCAGATGTTGATCGTGATCGATGCTGCCCTGAGTTTGAGCCTGATCGTGTTTAGTTGCCGTGGCTCGGTTGCCTGTGCAGCCTATACGTCGCCTTTCTGGACTGCTCTTCTGATACCAATGCTGGCCGCGTTGCTCCTGATGCCGCATAGTAGTGGGATTGGAGTCGCCGTGGCGATCTGGCTTAGTTATGGCGCTTTGATCCTGATCGATGCGGCTGATACCACAACCATGTATGCGGCAGCCACCACCTGGCTCTTACACACCGCTATCGTCTGGTTGGTGTTGCTGTTGTTAGATCATATCCTTTCAGGCCAGGACTCACTGCGCGTGCGTGCCCGGCGGCGCGAACAGGCCCTCCATAACTTTCTGGCGGTCTCCAATAAGCTGCGCGTCTCGACCAATGTGCAGACGGTTCTGGAAGAAGTTGCCACCGCAGTTCAGTCTGCCGGTGATTTCGATTGTGTCACGCTCAGTCATGTCGAATGGAACGTCGGCAAAACGCAGGTCGCGGTTGCCATTGGTGCCAGCGGACGGCGGTTGACCAGTGTGGAAGGCCTGGTTTTTCCCTGGGAAGACTTTGCGACGCTGATTGAACCCGGCTTGCTCGTGGGCGTCTATGCCACTATGTGCGAGACGCTGCCCTTTCGCAGCATTCGCAACGAGCAACATCTGGTGCTACCGCTCGTGGGCCAGTTTGGGGAGATCTATGGTTTGTTGACCGTATCTGTGGCGCGGAAGCAGCGGGCGGCATTGTATGAGGCGTTGCCGCTCCTAGAATTGCTGGCGAACCAGGCGGCGGCCGCGCTGGATAACACCTCGCTGTTTACGACGCTGGAAGAGCGGGTGCAGCAGGCAACCATCGATCTCGAAAGCAGCGCCCGTGAATTGCGGCGGGCACGTGATCGGGCCGAGGTGCTGTACCATATTGCGCGGGCACTCTCGGTGACGCTCGACGAACGACAGGTGTTGGAGCGAGCGCTGGCGCTGGTGGCCCAGTCAACTGGAGCCGAGCGCGGCGGGATTATGCTGGTTGAGGCTGAAACCAACCGTCTCGTATTTCGTACCACGTTGGATCGGCGTAAGATGAGTGATTTTCATGGCCTGGAGCGTGGCAAGGGTCTCGCCAGTTGGGTGCTGACCCACCGCCAGGTGGCGATTTTGCCCGATACAGCTACCGATGATCGCTGGCAGGTGCATAGTCCTTATGACTCGCGCGCTCGTTCAGTGCTGGCGGTGCCGATTCTGTTAGAGAATGAGGCACTGGGTGTGTTGATGTTGATCCACTCTACGGTGGGGCATTTCAACGATGATCACGCCCAACTGGCAATGGCCGCTGCCAGTCAGGCTGCGGTGGCGCTCTCCAAAGCCCAGCTCTATCGCTATGTTTCTGAGCAGAGTGATCGCCTGAGTATCTCGTTGCGCCAGCGTGAAGAAGAAGCCAGTAAGAGCATGGCAATTGTGCAGAGTATTGCGGATGGCGTGATTGTGGGGGATCGTCTAGGACGTATTCGGCTGATTAACGCCGCAGCCGAGCGTATTTTAGGCATCAGCGCCGATCTCTTTCTGGGGCGAGCGCTGGTTGATTTACCGGGCGCACCCCAACAAGAGGATGACACGGCCACGGCCGATCGGTTGCACCAGATTACGCTGGGCGAACGCACAGTACGTGCCCACTCTGCGCCTGTCGTCTCATCCAGCGGCGAGTGGCTGGGGAGTGTGGTGGTCTATCACGACATCACCCGCGAGGTGCTGGCCGATAAGCTCAAGAGTGAATTTGTGGCAACCGCTTCGCACGAATTGCGCACCCCGCTGACCAGTATTCGCGGCTATGTCGATATGTTGCGCCTGGGGACGTTTGGGACGTTGAGTAATGCCCAGCATGATTTTTTGAACATCATCAATAACAATGTCGGGCGGCTGGTGGAACTGGTCGATGAGTTGCTAGATATGTCACGCGCTGAGGCTGGTGAAACGCGCTTGCGTCGAGAAAAAGTCAATGTTGGCGATATGCTGCGTGAGGTGACGCAATCGCTGGATGCGCAATTTAGTGAACGGGGTATTGCCCTGGATCTGAATATTCAGGAGCCACTCCCCATGGTACTGGCTGATCGCCAGCGCCTCCAACAAATCATTTTTAACTTGCTTGGCAATGCCTGTAAATACACCCGGCCGGGTGGCCAGGTTGATGTGGCGTTACGTAATGGCCAGGGTGAACTGCGCATTGATATTCGTGATACGGGCGTGGGTATTGCTCCTGAGTCTCAACCCCACATCTTTACGCCCTTCTACCGTGCCGATAATCCGCTGCGTGATGAGGTGGGTGGAACCGGGTTAGGGTTAAGCATTACCCGTAAACTGGTGGAACTGCACGGTGGACGGATCTGGTTTGTCAGTACCGAGGGTCAGGGCAGCACGTTCTCTTTTACGCTGCCACTGGATAAGGAGTAATACCAATTTGACTTAAACATTCCGCATGCGCTGAAATCCCCACATGGGCGGGGGCCGCAGGCCCCCGCCCCCCCACCACGACACAGTCTCATTGGAGGACGCATGGCAAGAACATGCGGAATGTTCACGTCGAAACGGTATAACTGTTCAGGTGGGGTGGCCTGGAAAAAGGGCATGGCCCCTCCAGGCGGTTCTTTTGTGGGGGTACGGGGCCACATGCTTTTGCCTCCCCGCTGGCGAACGTTCCGCAGGCCCGGCTAAAGCCGGGACTCCGGGGTGCTTTGCCTCCCCGCTGGCGAACGTACTCCTGAATGGATACGGATAAGGAACAAGCTATGCAATCGACGGAGAAACGCTTGCCCGCTACGATGCGCGCACTGGAACTACAAACGTATGATCAACCATTGGAGGCCTTGAAGGTGGTTGAAAAACCGCTGCCGCTTCCTGGCCCAGGCCAGATCCTGGTGCGGATGCACGCCGCGCCCGTGAATCCTTCCGACCTGATGTTTTTGCACGGGAAGTATGGTGTGCAGAAACCCCTACCGGTTGTGCCCGGTTGGGAAGGGAGTGGCGTGGTGGTTGCTGCCGGGGGCGGCCTGCGTGCGCAGGCGCTGGTTGGGCGACGCGTAGCGTGTGCGGCGACCAATACCCATGATGGCACCTGGGCCGAGTATCTAGTGACCTCGGCTGAGAATTGCTTGCCCCTGCTACCGCATGTTAGCACCCTCCGTGGTGCGGCAATGCTGGTGAACCCGCTGACGGCCTGGGCACTGGTCGATATGGCCCGGTGTAACCAGCATTCGGCACTGGTACAGACGGCAGCCGCCAGCGCGCTCGGCGCTATGATTCGCCGCCTGGCATACCGCGCCGGTCTCACGGTGATCAACGTGGTGCGACGTGAGGAGCAGGTCGCACAGCTACGTGACCAGGGGGCACAGTATGTGCTGAACAGTACCGACCCCCATTTTGAGTCCCGGCTGCGTGAGTGGTCGCAGCGATTGGGGGCAAAGCTGGCGTTTGATGCGGTGGCTGGTGAGATGCCGGGCCGCCTGTTGCAGACCATGCCTCACGGAACACAGGTGATTATTTATGGTGCGCTTGCAGGGGACATCTGTCCTATTGATCCCTCGGTATTTATCTTCAAGCAACAGCAGATCACGGGCTTCTGGCTGGTGGACTGGTTGCGTCAACAGGGAGTCGTGAGCCAGATGCGCACCGCGTTTACCATACAACGCTTGTTCAACACGGAATTGCGCACTGGCGTGCGGGCCGCCGTGCCGCTGGAGCAAGCAGTACGTGCGCTACGCCTGTACACGCAGAACATGTCGGAAGGCAAGATCCTCTTGCTACCGGGAATGTGCTAGCTCCCGATGACGGCAATCGCTCCAGGGTTGTGTCATGCTGAGCGTAGCGCGTTGTCATGCTGCGCGCAGCGAAGCAACTTGCCTTCTGCTGGAAGATCCTTCGCTGCGCTCAGGATGCCCTTCGCTGCGCTCAGGATGCCATTCGCTCCGGCGACGCCTCCGCGCAGGATGACCGACAACGAGGGCGGGAGGGTGGCCCGCCTGGACTAGATCGTTGTTCAGAAACGTTGTCCTTCCCACCAGAAGCGCAGGAGAGCCAGTCCACCGATCAACAGTATCGTAGGCAGAAAGGCCACTGTCGCTGGTCGTGCCAGTTGCGCCAGGCTGGTGATCGAGCGATGATAGCCCATAAACAGGCTCGCCAGCAACACATTTATCGCATACACTTCGCTGATAATGCCTACAAATGAGAGGAACGCCAGCGGCCAGTACATAAACCCCAGGTCGGCATAGATGACAATTGGGATGAGCAGGTTGAGCGTGACAATCACGGCCATGTCATCCCAGTCTCGCACCACGCGTTGCCGACGCTGTACGTTCTGGCGTAGAGCTTGATTAAAGATCGCCAGGAATGCCACGGCAATGCCTGTTCCCATCCCGATGCCGGTCAGGATACGTAGCACGTTCGAGGGTGGGTAGAGCGGCACACGTCCCATGGTAGCAGCCATGGAATTAAAGCCATCGACGATCATAATCAGCGCCAGCGCTATGAGTGTCCTGGTGATTGAGCGCGGCGGAAAGCTTCCGGCGTGTTGCCGGCCCCGCGCCCACAGATAGCCGATGGTTACTAGAAAACTGCTATAGATGCCGATGTTCCGCGCACAGAGTGGCAGTTGCATCCCGCCGACAAAGATATTGTGCTGCTGGGCCACTAATCCGTGTACAATCGCATACAAGCGCCATTGCAGCGGCACACCAGGTAGGGCCAGCAGGCTCAGAGATAGGATACCCAGCACTGCCAGCCAGGTTGTACGCCAGAGATAGTCGTGGTGCTGGCGCACCTGTCCATGCTGCATCTGTTGGTGCTGGCGATTGGCTGCAATACGTTGACGCGCCAGTTCCACTATTTCGTCTGCGGATTTGTTACTCATTGCATATAGTCAAGGCTCTGCGCGTTGCTGCGTTGCCGGTAGTACTCTACACCTACACGGAGCGCCGCTGCCACAGTTGCTCGCCCCGACACCAGCAGGTGACCGGCTGTAACTCTGGTTCTGGTGCTGGTGGAGCTGCCGCAACCGCCGGATCTACTGGAGCTGCTTCACGCTGCAACAGCACATCAAGATAATCCAGCAATTCGAGGCAGCCCTGAGCGAGCGCAAATTGCTCCATATCACCGGTATCGCTCATATGTCTGGCTAACTTGCGGAGTTGACGCCGCTCACGGGTATCCATAGTGTATACCTCCCCATCCTATAGTCTCATCGACCGTTTTGTTTATCTATCAGCAACAGTACCCGCTTACTCGTATGTGGGTGCGATGTAGTTATAGTATAGCACAGCCACACTCTGGATAGTGAATGATCAGGCACCTGGGCTTCAAAGTGTAAGCGCTGTGAGGCAGATGCTCCTGGTTTAACGCAAAGACGCGAAGGTATCGGCGTTGGTACGTTGGCACGTTCACGCCGTAGCGCGTCTCTCCGGGGCGCAGCTAACAGGCATGGTACCGTGTAAAATCATCGCCCTCGACGAGTTTTAATACCAATTATACCAATTTGACTTTGACCTTCCGCATCCTGTGGTCTGTCTGACGCTTGCTCATACGACCACGAGCTTTCCCCTGGAAAGAGATGTCGCGGGGCAGAGCGGCGTTGCATGCAACGCCTCTACGTCAAAATCCCCACATGGGCGGGGGCCGCAGGCCCCCGCCCCCCCGCCGCGACGCAGTCTCGCTGGAGGACGAATGGCACGACCATGCGGAAGGGTCACGGCGTAACGGTATTACTGGTGACCTTTCCGCATGGGATTTATACGGCAAACCGCTTACTACCGCCTTTTGGGAAACGTGAAAGCATGGAGCGAATGCGGAGTGATAACCAGTAAAACGAATAGACCGTCCTATCACTCCTTGCTCTTGGGCCGCTGGCTGACCCACTCACTGTGATAACCAGTAAAACGAATAGACCGTCCTATCACCCACAAGATGATCGCGATTGACTGGAGCATGCGTCGGTATCCATGCGTAGCATGTACCCCCTATCACCAAATAACCTGCAGAGATCACGTCTCCGGCCAGATGTAGGCCACCGTGCCGGTCGTCAGATCGATGGCGTACAGATGCTGGAATGTTAGCCAGGCCAGTGTATCGCCCCAGACAACATCGCGCCAGACGGTAACCTGGTCGTGGAGCGGGGTTGTGGTCTGAGAGATGCCTGTGCCATCCGTTAACCGGAGCGTCTCAATCTGCAATTGCCTGGGAAAGCGTTGGATGACCACCAGGCCATCAGCGGTCAGGTGACTGGCCCAGTCACGTGTGCCTGTTCCGCGCTCGCTGCGGCGGGCAGATGGAAGATCATACTGCCAGCGTTGGGTTCCGGTTGCCGCATCCAGTCCCCACAGCGCTGGCTGCGGTGTGCCGCGTGCCCGGCGTACTGCGACTACCAGCACATCATCGCGGGCCGCAACTGGTGTCAGATTATAGTCTGGTTCGCTGGTTAGCTCGCGCATATGCCCATCAGCACGATCAACGGCCAGTATGGTATCCCCCACGCCTATATACAAATTCCCCTCGGCCAGAAGTGGCGTGCTGCTTGTCCAACCTGGTGGCAAGCGCCGGGTCGGACTGGTGCGCCAGATCAGCGCTCCGCTCCTGCTATCAATCCGTTGCACACAACTGTTGGTTGTACCAAACAGCAGATAGAACGCCTGCTCCTCTTCGGCGAAAAAAACAGGTGTGGTGAGCGCAGGATAGACATCAGCCAGTACACCGGCTGGATCGGGGCACACGGCTTCGATCCGCCGCACCCGCGTACCATCGGCCACGGCAAAGAACTCCAGCACTGCCCAGGGCCGATTGGGATCCACCCGGTTTAACACGCCAATCTGATCGTCAATCACTAGCAACTGGTGAGGGTTGCCATCCAGTCGCACTTGCCAGACCCGCCTTCCATCGGCAACGGCCCGGCTCTGTACGATCCCGTTCTGAGTCAGTACCAGCACATAATCGCCAACCACCCGCACACATTCATAGCAGAGCGGAGACACCGTAGCGGGCAGCGTGGCTTCCCAGAGTTGCGTACCATCCTGACGATCAAATGCCAGCAGGCGTGCTTGATCGACCAGATAGACCTGTGTGGCACCGATCACCACCGGTGTCTGTGGGCCGATCTGGTTCAGGCGCGGAGTCTCCCAGCGGATCTGTTGCTGGTCGCTGTCGAGGTACAGCAAGGTGCTGGCACGACTCCTCAGGTTTTGATTCAACATAAGCAGATGCGGTGCTGTCCCCGTATCTGGTGGTACAGGTATCACGCGGTGGATATTGCGTTGTACAATTGGACGGGTAGTAGCAGGGCTATCTGCCAGTGCTGGTGCAGATGTTGCGGTTGCCGTGATTGTGAGTGAGCGTGTGGTCGGGGTGGTGATCTGTAGCCCCATCACGATCAGGCTGATCACCAGCAAGAGCAGCAGACTGGTGACAGTCACTCCCAGAAAAACAAGACGACTACGGTTCATCGTTTCAACTCCTGTTCACCTGAACATAGTTTATGAGATATATTCAAAAATCATACCCAGATATCGTACCATTTCGTCGATGCGAAATTCGTGATGTATGGTTTTCGTCGTATCGTACCATTTCGTCGATGCGAAATTCGTGATGTATGGTTTTCTTCAAAAACACAAGACTTCTCTGAGAAGCGTCAACAGATACGACAATCGGTACGTGTTCACTTTCCTCCTGGGAGTGCGGACATCGGAGCGCGGGGAGGCCGCTGTCTCGTGCGGGCGGGATGTGCGCTCCCTATCCAGGTGTGCGTGTTTCCCCAGGTGTGAACAGGGACAACAGTCGTCGGGTTTGACGAGAACTGCGAGAATCTCGATAATACAACAACGAGGCTTCGCCCTGGCAGACCTACGGAGGCCACGAACCCTCGCATACATTCAGGAAGGTAGGGGCGCAGATCTGCCGATTCTCGCTCTCCATGGGAAGTCTCGTTGTCGTCATAATACCAGAGACATAATGTGTACTTTGATGATACGCAGAGGAACGCAAAACACAAGATCGTGCATGTCATTGATATAAGTAACCGTTCAGGTGGTACCTGCGCCGGCGGGGGCGCGGGGGCCGCAGGCTCCCGCACAACCGAAGAGACTCCCGGAGGGGCAACGCCCCTTCTGACCACCCCACCTGAACGGTTACGATTATAGATTATAAAGTCGAAAGGAGAAGTAAATTGGTGCCAGATCGTATGAGCCGCCGTGCATTCCTGGGTACACTGGGGGCTGGCGGTGTGGCGGTTGCCTTGTCTGCCTGTAGTTCACCGCGCCCGGCCACCGTACCAACGGTAAGTTCGCCACCGTCTCTGCTCGACCTGACCAGCATCGATCCTCAGACGGGACGCTTTGAGCTGCCTGCATTGTCCTATGCCCCGAATGCGCTGGAGCCGTTTATTGATACGTTGACGATGCAGATCCACCACGATGGGCATCATGCAACCTATGTTGACCAGTTGAATGTCGCCTTAACGCAATATCCAGCGCTCGGTATGCAGCCCCTGGAGCAGACGCTGGCGAATCTCAATGCTGTACCTGACGCAATCCGCACGAGCGTACGGAACAACGGTGGCGGGCATAGCAATCACAGCCTTTTCTGGCAGACGCTGCGTCCCCAGGGTGGTGGCACACCAGCGGGCACCCTGGCGCAGTCAATTGACGAAGCGTTTGGGTCGTTTGCGATCTTTAAGGATCGGTTCAGCGAAATCGCAGCGAGCGTTTTTGGTAGCGGCTGGGCCTGGCTGGCGCTCGATACCATTGGCGATTTGCAGATCTATAGCACACCCAACCAGGACAGTCCCTACATGTATAATCATACCCCATTGCTAGGGCTTGATGTATGGGAACACGCCTATTATCTTACCTATACGAATCGGCGCGCTGACTATATTGATGCCTGGTGGAACCTGATCAACTGGTCGGCTGTAGCACGGCGCTATAACCAGGCGCGGGCATAGCCTCGCTTGAAAGCCGCCCGCGCCCCGGAGGGACGCGCTGGATAGAGAACAGATGCAGGGTACAGGGAACAGGTGTCCGAGCCAACCAGTCTGTCACCTGTCACCTGTCACCTGTCACCTGTTACCTGAAGACGCATCACCCCCCACCACGCACAATCCCCAGGGTAACCAGAACAGAGTCGAGATCGACGGTCTCGGTGTGTGCGGCAGCCGGCGGTGGGCCAAAGATCAGTTCCGTTGCCAGTGTTTCGGCCTTGACATATGCGCCCCACACCGCCAGCGTCTCGCGCAGCCAGGCTGTGTCGGCCATGTCAGCCGTACTGTGGACATAGAGCGTAATACGGTCGCTGATCGATAAACCGGCGTTCTTGCGCGCCTCCTGTACATTGCGCACCAGGTCACGGGCCGCACCTTCCATGCGTAGCTCAGGTGTCACCGTGGTATTCAGTGCCACCAGCATCCCATCGTCTTCGGCCACGGCATAGCCTGCCGGAGAACTGGTCTCCACCAGCACCTCATCCGGCAGCAATTCGAGCGTCTGTCCCTGCACCGTCAGCGTTACTGGCTGCCGTGCCTCGATCGCATGCGCTACTTCTCGCGCCGCCGTCGGTTCCATATCGCGGAGCGTCGCCGTTAATACTGGCACCAGCTTGCCATACTTCTTCCCAACCAGGCGCAGGTTGGGCTTGAGCCGATACTCCACAAAATCGGTCGATGTATCCAGGTAGCGCACCGCCTTGAGATTCAACTCATCGGCCAGTTCAGACTCAAAGCGCCGTGCGCCGGCCAGTTCGTCCGGCGTGCTGCAACGTACCCACAACTCACTCAGGGGCTGGCGCACCTTCACATTCGCCTGCTTGCGTGCAGCACGGCCCAGCGACACCAGGCGCAACAGCGCCTGGGTATCAGTGATCAACTGCTCGTCAATCAGTGCTGGTTCGACCTCTGGCCAGCGCGCCAGATGGACGCTGGCCGGTGCGCTGGCATCAACCGAGGTCACCAGGTTGCGATAGATCGCCTCGGTGATGAATGGCACAAACGGCGCAGCCAGCTTGGTCACCGTTACCAGACAGGTGTAGAGCGTAGAGTAGGCAGCCTGCTTATCGGCATCGGCTTCGCTCTTCCAGAAGCGGCGGCGATTGCGGCGCACATACCAGTTTGACAGGTCATCGACAAAGCTCTCAATGGCACGTGCGGCCGTCATCACGTCATAGTCCTCCAGGCTGGTGGTCACATCACGCACCAGCGCGTTCAGCCGCGCCAGTGCCCAACGGTCGATCGAAGCCAGCGCCGCCTGTTCGTGACCGGCAACCTTGTCGGGCGTCCAGCCATCCAGGTTGGCATAGGTGACAAAGAAGGCATAGGTGTTCCACAGCGTCAGCAAGAACTGGCGCAGACTCTCGCCCACCTGCGTCACGCTAAAGCGGCGCGGGTTACCGGGCGGGCTGGCACTGAAGAGGTTCCAGCGCAATGCATCGACGCCATATTCGTCAAATACCTCCCAGGGATGGATCACATTGCCGCGACTCTTACTCATCTTCTGTCCCTCGGCGTCGAGAATATGCCCGAGGCAGATGACGTTCCGAAAAGCGGGTGTGTGGAACAACAGCGTCCCCACGGCGTGCAGCGTATAAAACCAGCCACGGGTCTGATCCACCGCCTCGCAGATATAATCGGCTGGATGCGCAGCAGCAAAGATCTGCTGGTTCTCAAACGGATAATGCCACTGTGCCACCTGCATCGCTCCGCTGTCAAACCAGCAGTCGGCCACATCAGGAATACGACGCATTGTGCCATGCCCGTCGGGTGCCTCCCAGGTCAGTTCGTCCACATAGGGCCGGTGCAGATCCAGATCTTTGAGCGAGCGCCCAACTTTCTGCTCCAGCTCGGCCACACTGCCGATACACTCCATATACTCGCCGTCGTCGCTGATCCAGATCGGCAACGGTGTACCCCAGTAGCGCTCGCGGCTGACGGCCCAGTCAATGTTATTTTCGAGCCAGTTGCCAAAGCGCCCATCGCGGATGTGTTCTGGTACCCAGTGGATACGCTGATTGTTGTCGATCAACTCCTGTTTGAACTCCGTGGTACGGATATACCAGGAGGGTTTGGCATAGTACAGCAGCGGCGTGCCATCGCGCCAGCAGAACGGGTAGCTATGGCGAATACGACTGCTGCGAAAGAGCAACCCCCGTTCCTTCAAGTTGCGCGTAATATCGGGGTCAGCATCCTTAAAAAACTTGTGTGCAAAGCCATATTCGGCCAGTTCAGGCATCACCTTGCCATTCAGATCAACCGAGAAAAGAGTTGGCAGGCCATAGCGCCGCCCGATCTCCAGGTCGCCATAGGCGGGCGCAATGTGAACAACGCCGGTACCATCACTCAGACTGACGAAATCATCGGCAATGACGCGGTAGGTGTTGTCCCAATCGATCGTGTCGCCGGGTGCGGGTACGCCTGTGAACAGCCGCTCGTAGCGTAGCCCAACCAGTTCGTGGCCCTTGAAGGTACGGATGATCGTTCCCGCCTCGCCCAGCACGGTTGGCACCAGTGCCGCCGCCAGCAGGAGCCGCTCGCCACTTTCGGCAGTGGCACTGGCGGATGCCTCGTGACCGTTGGCGGCCACCGTTGCAGCGCTATATTCCACCAGTGCATACTCTGCCTCTGGATTGACCGCCAGGGCCACATTCGCGGGCAGCGTCCAGGGCGTGGTTGTCCAGGCGACAAAGCTGCTGCCCACCAGTTCCGTCGCCAGTGGGTGGGTAGCGGTCGAGCCATTGCCCGCACCCGGGCGCTGTACCCGAAATCTGATCCATACACTGGGGTCGTCCACATCATCCTGAAAACCCAGGCTCACCTCGTGATCGCTCAGGCTGGTGCCACAACGCGGGCAGTGCATCGTCACCTTGTAGTCCCGTTTGAGCAGGCCGCGATCCCAGAGTTGGCGGAAGATCCACCACAGTGACTCGATGTAGTCGTTTTCGTAGGTGATATAAGCATCCTCGCTGACCCAATAGGCGATGCGGCGGGTAAACTGCTTCCACTCCTGGATGTAACGCCAGACGCTCTCGCGGCATTTTGCGTTAAACGCCGCAATCCCATAGCGCTCAATATCGGGTTTACCGCTAAATCCTAGATCTTTCTCAACCTCGATCTCAACCGGTAGGCCGTGGGTATCCCAGCCCTCGCGCCGCCCGATGATATGGTAGCCCTGCATCGAGCGAAAACGCAAGATGATGTCCTTGAAGCAGCGGCTGATGGTATGATGAAAGCCGGGCTTGCCGTTTGCGGTCGGCGGCCCTTCGTAGAACACAAACGGTTTTTCACCGGACTGTAACGACTGTTCAATGATATGCTGTGCATACCACCATTCCAGAATTTCATTTTCCATGTGCGGAAAAGAGACACTGGTTGTTACGGGTTGGAACATGTGCGACTCCTTAACTTATAGGACGTATGCGGTCGCTCGAAAACAACGTCCCTTCACCTTCGCTCAGAGCTTGCCCTGAGCGCAGTCGAACGGGACAAGCTTTTTCGCCTTCGGCAGAAACATTGGCACGTTCCAACGTTCTAACGTCAGACATAACACAAAAAAGCCTCGCCCCGATCAGGGACGAAGCTTGCACTCCGCGATACCACCCCGCTTCAGCGCAAAGACCGATGACAAATGGCAGATCTGCAACCTGGTTAAGCATCCAGCCCAGATCTCGCATCTAGCATCGCCCATGCGCTGCTCTCGGTGAGAGTCTAGTAACTCTCCGTCCAGATAACGGTGGACGAAACCGGGCGGGGCTACTGGCGTATCGCGTTCACCGGCCAGCTCAGGGGTGATCTTCAACGCAGGTCAACCAGCCTGGCTTCCACCGTCCCAGGCTCGCTGTTGTGGCGCAGACTGCGTCTACTCGTCCCCATCAATGCCATTGCGTCTCTAAGTATAGCAGCCACCGTAAGGAACGTCAAGGTCTGAGGTGCTTCAAAGCGTTCGAGCGTTCAAGCGTTCAAGCGTTCGAGCGTTCAAGCGTTCAAGCGTTCGAGCGTTCAAGCGTTCGAGCGTTCGAGCGTTCAAGCGTTCAAGCGTTCGAGCGGGGGAGCGGGGGAGCGTTCAAGCGTTCGAGCGTTCGAGCGTTCAAGCGTTCAAGCGTTCGAGCGTTCAAGCGTTCAAGCGTTCGAGCGTTCAAGCGTTCGAGCGTTCGAGCGTTCAAGC
>CALANA010000289.1 GCA_937925925.1 uncultured Chloroflexales bacterium
GGGCCTGCGGCCCCCGCAAAACCTTGAGACTCCAGGAGGGGCAACGCCCCTCCTGACCATCCCACGGTTACCCTGACCACCTCTTTAAACACAGCATATACTTGAACCATCCTTCATGACAGAGTAAACAAATGTTAACCATGAAAGAGTAGTACAATCACGCAGAACGCAGTACAATGAGTTGGATTTCTTATGGTATGTATGGTTCAGTCTTAGAAGCCTTGCCAACTGGACGATCGATGTTTCCTGCGCATTCCGAATACCATTGAAAGCGTTTGAGCCAGGTTGGATATAACCCGTTACCCGCATCATCTGCAAGTGGAAAAGAAACGATCGATGACTTTACAGGTCTCTGAACTCGATGACAATTGGCAGGCGTGTGCCGTTGCTTATTTGCGGCGCATGCCTTATCGCAATGCGATTCCGCTGGCGCATATAACGCAACTGCGGCAAAGCTGCGATGTCGTTGTGGCTCACAGCCGGGGGTTAATCCAGGGTATTGCTTCACACTATCGCAATCTGCCTTTTTTAGGTATCACTTTTGTGGCCGAACAAGGTTCGCCACTGCCCGCCTTGCTCACTGCGCTGGCCGAACGGGTACCAGCTATGCAAACAGATACCATCAGCACGGTGGTACCTGAACATCGGGCGCAGCAGCTACAGGCGCATGCACACCTGGAGTCAGTAACGATCGAGTGGCAGATGGTGGTTGAACCTGAAACGCTCAAGCCTATTGAACGACCAGAAGTGCGCCGTCTGCACGAGGCTGATCTGCCAGCTATGGGCATACTGGCGAGAGCATGTGGCATGGTGACCTGGCGACCTGGTGTTTTAGCTAATGGCCCTGCGTTTGGGGCTTTTGTAGATGAACACCTGGTGGCAATGGCCGCTACACACTTTGCCACCGTCGATGTCGTTGAGATCGGCAATGTCGCCACCCATCCTCGCTATCGGCAGCAGGGCTTTTCGGGGGCTTGTATCAGTGCCCTGGCCCGCGCCGGCTTTAGTCTCGCACCGCGCATCTATTTGCTGGTGGTTATTGACCATCTCCATGCCATAGAGACCTATCGGCGCCTCGGCTTCTGGCCTTCCGAACGCTTTGCTTTTGTTCGCTTCAAACTCTAGTCGTCAGTTACAGAACATACGTCGTCACTCAAACAAAACGTCCTTCGAGGGGCGTAGAGGTGTTCCATGCAACGCCCCTACGTCGAAATCTCCTTGCTGGTGCGGCGCGGCTTCGCCGCGCCGCACCAGCAATCCTCCCCGGCCCCTCTGCTCACGGGTAGGTTTTTTGTTTTATCGCATCGTCATCGCTTTTCTGGCGTCCTGATGCAACAAAACCGACCCTGTGCGTAAAAAAACCTACCCGTGAGAGATACTGCTGGTTTATTCTGCATGAGCGCTCTTCTCACAAACAGTTCGTTCCCCCCCGCCTCCGGAAGATGGGTTTGGTTCCGAGCGTGACGGTGATGGCTTCATCAATCGGCTCACAGGACGCACGCGACCCGGCTTTTGAAACACCAGACGACCCAGAACGCACGCCACACGGCTGAATGAGCGTAAACCAGCAGTATCTTGAGAGGGGGCTGGGTGCCGCCGTGACGCAGTCTCGTTGGAGTAATAGGAACGACTTTCATCGTTTCTGATGTCGCAATCAATTGTATCATTCAACATCACCGGGGTGGTACCTGTTCACCCTTGGGGTCACACGCACCCCTGGGCGCGAGAGCGGGGCGCGCTCGATCGGGCACACGAGGGCAAGATGCCCTCGCTCCCTGGAGAAATGTGAACAGGTACCCGGCGGTGAACTACTAGACGAAATCAAACATTTGTGCTATAATACAGATAAACCGTTCAGGTGGGTTGGTTTGGCGGAGCAGTGCCGCTCCAAGAGGTTCTAAAGGTTTCGCGGGAGCCGCAGGCCCCCGCAACCCCCGCTGGCGAACGTTCCCCTGAACGGGTACACAGGTATTATCGGCGTAACAGCGCGGCGATGCACGGTATAAGTGAACTGTATAGGTAGAGGCAATTATGGAAGAAGTAACGTTTTCACGCGGCCCGGCGCGGCGACCTATCGCCCGCGTGGCCGATCCACTGCTCCAGTGGTCAACAGGGTTACAAACGCAACAACGTAGCATCTATGCGGGCTGGTTAATCCAGACGGGCCGGATGGAGGCGCTGGATGCGGCGATGGAGGCTGCCGATTTTAAGACGGTGACGATCCGCCATAGTGGCGGTAATCTGGTGACACACTGGGCGGTAGAGACGGCGAACCTGTTCATTATTGCCGAGGGGGTACAGAGCATCGGTGAGATGCGCACTGCCTCCGAGCGCTATGGCATCGCCTATGCCTGGCGGACACTGGCTGATGGACGCCCACAGTCGGTTCTCAAATGTCGAGCATTCATGCGTGAACTGCTGGAAGTCGGGTATACCGAGCCGCTGCTGGTGTCGGTAAAAAGCACGTTGACCGGTGATATGCTGGAGGCACTCAATCGCCAGTATGATGTGCTGGACGCAATTGATCAACTGCGCGTGGCGCAGGGTCAACCAAGGCTCAACCCACCTTTTTATGCCTGTAGTATACCGATTGGCCCCGGTACGGAAGTGGCACGCGGCGGTGCCCAGAAAAAAGAGATCATCCCGATTGTAGCCCACGTTCCAGATCCGATTGACCGACCCTATCTGGTGGCGCACTATATTCGTAAGGCCTGGGTGCCGTTGATTGAGAACTTGCTCGACGAGACTATCGCCTGGTCAGTGGCTATTTCGACACAGATTGCCCTGGATGAGACCGGGAGTGGACATAGTGCCGAGGGTGAGACAACTTATCCTGAAGCGGCCACATACCGTCCCAACGGCTTGCGAGTAGCGGAGAGTGTCCTCTAATGTGTTGTCGGAGCCTGTTTGAGACGCCTCAAAGAGAATGTGTGCAGGGCGAAGCCCTGCACGTTTTGTCCCTGTTCGTTTGTGGTAGGCAGCAACAGGGTTTCAGGAGGGCCACACCATCTTTTTTCCCTACATTGGCGACTGCCGCAAACACCTTTGCAAGCAGGCTCTGAGGCTGCCTACCCCACTAGTGGTAAGCCATACTGAATATGCCGAGCGTGTCGTAACAACTTTAGTCGTTACGACGGTCGTTACGACGTATCCCTCAACATCACGGTGATCAACCACCAGATCCCTTTTTCACGTATCGGGTTGTTACGGTCGAGGTTGACCTTATGCCGTCTGGATGCGCCCGTTGGGGCGTACAGCCGCACGCTCCGACTACCAACCCCCCTCTTCCTGCCCTGCGTGGTTCAAAAGATACGGGTATAACTGCTATCTGGTACATGCCAGATTGAAACCAGTGAGCTTGCTCAGACTATTCCCATCAGCAATGTGCGGCCTGCTTCACCTATAGCAAGCCTATCCCAGACGCTCACGCTCTATTCACTTTCTGGTAATATCTGTCTGCTATGATGTATGCATGATCACGTTCATATTGCGTGACTGTGATCATAGTGCATCATGCTCATCTGCATTATCATTATCCCAACAGCAATGCCAGATCAGGAGTCGGGCGATGTCTAAACTTAACCTGTTACGCAGTGTTTCACCCTTTTCACGGCTTGACTACGAAGAACTCAAGCTACTGGCAGACGGTCTGGGTATGCAATCTTTTAAACGAGGCGAGACCATTTTCTTTCAGGGCAGTAGCGGGAATATGCTGTACATTATTGTCAGTGGTCAGGTACGGATTTATACCCTGAGCGAGATGGGCCAGGAGCTATCCATGACTATTTTCCGTGCGGGTGATTTCTTTGGTGAATTATCACTTCTCGATGAACGGCCACGCTCGGCCAGCGCCCAGGCTATGCTGCCCACACGCACGCTTACGCTGGATCGGGATAAATTTTTGCATATGGTGATGGTCTGCCCGGCAATTACGGTGGCTGTGCTGGAAACACTGGCGACACGCCTGCGAAGTAGCACGGTGTATGCCGAGCGATTGGCAAGTTATTCGGCTGGGCAGCGGATTGTACATCAACTGCTTACCCTGGCGACCTATTCTGCGTTACCAGGCCAGCGTATAACCAGTAAGGAACTGCATGTCACTCAGGATGATCTGGCAAGCCTGTCGGGTACTACTCGAGAGACCGTGAATCGCGTACTTTCCAACCTGCGAGATCGGGGATTGGTGCAGGTTGATCGGGCGCGTATTCGTATTCTGAACCCCGATGAACTCGAACGTTTACTGATAGCATGGTAGCGAGGTCGTTATGTTTTACCTTTTTTTGCTGGCACATCTGGTAGCTGACTTTGTTCTCCAGCCGTTGTGGCTGGTGGTGCGGAAACGTTATTGGTATGGCTTACTGCTACACAGTAGCATTGTGTTTGGCTGTATGCTCCTGCTGCCACTGGTTGATCCTGTCAGTCGTGTATTGTGGCCGATTATGCTGGGCATTAGCGTGATCCATGCGGGTACGGACTGGTTAAAAGTTCACTATGGCGATCGTGTTCCTGGCCCGCCGATTGTGTCGTTTATGCTTGATCAGGTGGTGCATATATGTGTTATCTGGGGCATGTTACGTCTGGTACTGCCGGTAGAACATATCTGGGCACCCGGCTTATCACCAGCGACGCACATGGCGATCTACGGATCGGTATATATTATTGCCGCTCTGGGTGTACCGATTGGCGTCATTGTCTGGTTAGATCCGATTTTTGCGCACAGAACACACGCTATTGGAGCGCGCCTACGCAGTCTGGTCGCCAGTGTTGTGGCTATCTCGTGTATGTTAATTGGCGGGGTATTGGCGCTACCAGCGATCCTGATTGGCCTTACTCTGGCTATTCACCATCCCCGCTCTCAACATCCCCTCGATACACCGGCTGGCATGCTGGTGGTGTTGATCATTGCGACCTTGCTGGCAGCAATGCTTAAGCTGCTGCCGGTCTAAATGCAACTTGAGCGCTGACACATCTCAGGTTAGTGATCAGCCCGCACAAGTGTAACCGTCTGGCCGCGTAGAGTACTCCGTTGCATGTTCTGCAATACCTGGTCGGCGTGGCGTTCCTTCACATCGACAAATGTCTGGTATTGATGAATATCGATGGCCCCAATACCACGACCAGGGATACCGGCTTCGCTGGCAATCGCTCCGACAACATCACCAGGACGGATGCCGTGCGCACGACCGAGATCAAGCGCCAGACGTACCATACCGGGTTCGTGCCGCGCCTGACGAGGTGGCCGGGCACGATCAGCGGTATGAGCGGTGGTGGTATGGCGCGACTTGCGGGTGCGCTTCGCCCCGGACGCATCTCGATGATCGGCAATTTCGCGGATCTCATCAATCGGGCGTTGCAACTCTCCGGCCCGGGCCATTCGAATGGCCGCGGCTGCAATATCGGTTGTCGCATACCCGGCGCTCACCAGTTCAGCCAACAGCGATAGCTCGTTTTCGAGATTGCCAGCACTGATGAACGAATCCAGGTGGATCTTAAAGCGTTCTTCACGGCGGGCCTGTACCTCGGCCACTGTAGGTAGGGTCGCGCGGGTCATAGGTTGGCGAGTAAAGGCTTCAATAGAACGCAAGCGGCGTTGCTCGCGCGGTGTCACGAACGTAATCGCCACGCCGGAACGTCCTGCTCGCCCGGTGCGCCCGATACGATGCACATAGTCCTCGGCATCATACGGCATATCAAAGTTAATAACGTGCGATACATCCTGAATGTCCAGACCCCGCGCTACCACATCCGTCGCCACCAGCAGAGTCACCTGTCCCTGACGAAAGCGCCGTAACACACTCTCGCGTGCTACCTGGCTCATATCGCCATGCAAAGCTTCGGCGGTGTAACCCCGTGCTAGTAATGTCTCGGACAACTGCGCCGCTCCGACCTTGGTACGGGCAAAGATTAATGCACTCTTGATATCCTCAACCTCCAGGAGACGGGTAACGGCTGCCACCTTCGAAGATTCTTCCAGGCGATAATAGCGCTGCTCGGTCTGTGGTACCGTGCGTGTTTGATCGTCAATGGTGATTGGCGTCGGGTTGTGCATATATTTGTCAGCCAGACGGCGAATCGGCTCTGGCAGGGTCGCCGAGAAGAGGGCGGTCTGGCGCGAGGTCGATGTTTCGCTCAAAATGGCCTCGACATCATCAATAAAGCCCATCTTGAGCATTTCATCGGCCTCATCCAGCACCAGATAGCGCACGGTGTGCAAATCAAGGGCTTTCTGCCGAATGAGATCCAGCGTGCGGCCAGGTGTCCCGACAACAATATGCACGCCTCGCTCTAGCCGCCGCGTCTGGCGGGTATAGGGTTGACCACCATACACGGGCAGCACCTGGACGCCAGAATAGCGCCCATAGCGATAAATGGCATTCGAGACTTGCAGTGCCAGTTCGCGCGTGGGCGTCAAGACCAATCCCTGCACACCAGACGCTTGCATATCCAGTTGATGCAGCATAGGCAGGGCAAATGCAGCCGTTTTGCCGGTACCCGTTTGCGCCTGACCCAGCACATCACGCTGTTCAAGTAAAATAGGAATCGCCCGGGCCTGAATGGGTGTGGGTTGAGTATACCCCGACTCATCCACAGCCCGCAACAGTTCCGGGCGTAAGCCCAGTGTTTCAAATGATGTTATCATAAATTATCAACTCTCCTTATACAGTTAAAAGCCCTGCCGGTTATGGCAGGGCCGATTGTCACCTTAACAATTCGTACACACACATACCCCGGACATATAGACTATACGATGCTACGTCCTAGTGTAAGTATAACATAAATCAGGTCAACACGAAAAAGCCAGAGAGGTTCGTTCTGCGTAGTTGCAGGAAGTTACGCGGTGACTTGAACCCAACGTTCCTTCGACTACGCTCAGAGCTTGCCCTGAGCGCAGTCGAACGGGACAAGCTTTTTCGCTTGCGACAGCGGGGAAGAACCGCTTTTTTCAGGCCACATGTTCGTTCTGGACGAACATGTGGCCTGGAAAACAGAACAGGTACTGCTCTGTCGAGGGCGAAAAACCAAGCTAAATATACCACCGCGTAAGTCTTGATCTGATTGCGGAGACATTGACGCTTGATGGGAGATATGTTAGGATCAGGCGTTCTAAAGCAACGATGATAAGCCAGAAATAGAACAAAGACGACGAAAAAGACTGGTAAAGGGTTACAACTCTCGATCACACAATCAAACAGACACAGAGCATTTTCAACTGCGTAACACAAAGGAGAAAATAATGGATCTGGTACGGGCGCACGTGTTTGTGGAAGGACGGGTGCAGGGCGTTAATTTTCGCGCCTACACGCGTGATCGTGCACGCCAGGCGCGAGTTGAGGGCTGGGTGAAGAACCTGAGCGATGGCCGGGTGGAAGCGGTGTTTGAAGGTTCACGCTCGGCCGTTCAGAACCTGGTTAGCTGGTGTTATAGTGGGCCAAGTAGCGCACGCGTGGATCGTGTCCAGGTACAGTGGGAACAGCCGACAGGTAAAGAGGGTGGATTCAGTATTGTCTGGTAATGCTGGTCCGACCCGTCACTGAAGCCGGGTGCCAGGAGCAGTCATAGCTATATACACAGAAAGATAGCACATGGATCAAGATTCAGTGACGCAGCGTCAGCATCAACGCTGGCAGTTTATGACCAGTGGGGTAATAAGTCTCCTTATTCTGCTGCTGGCAATCATCAATCGCGAGTGGCTCCTGGCCGCTTTGAGCCTGATTGGTACGGCCAATCCCTTCTGGCTGTTCGTTGCTCTTGTTATTATTTGCGTCAGTTATCTGATCAGTTCTCAGGTCTTTCAGGTGGTACTACGCACGCAGGGATATCGGATGAGCATTGGCCGCACCTGGGCGATTGCGCTGATTGCAATTATTGTCAGCCAGTCGGTGCCGGCTGGTGGCGTGGGGAGCTATGCCTTTCTGGTGCGCACGTTTAATCGCCATGGCGTACCGCCTGCAAAATCGACGCTGGTTGCATCCTTAGAGATGATCAGTTATACCACGGCGATGCTGCTGATCTTTGTGTTTAGCCTGATCTATCTGGCCGGTCATCGGCTGGTGGTTACGATTCGCTGGTTGCAATT
This sequence comes from uncultured Chloroflexales bacterium, assembly GCA_937925925.1. Taxonomy (GTDB): domain Bacteria; phylum Chloroflexota; class Chloroflexia; order Chloroflexales; family Chloroflexaceae; genus CAKZQX01. The sequence goes on from CALANA010000289.1 coordinate 8,078, forward strand.
CGTAGAACTGGGGCTGGAGGTGACGCTGGCGCTGGTAGTGATCGGCGGGATTGTATTTGTGGTGACACGGCGCGAGGAGACGCTGACACACTGGGTGTTGCCACCCTATCATTTTGTGGCACGGCTCCTACGTCAGCAGTGGGATGGCACGTGGCCGCGCCAGTTTGTGTCCGAATTCGTGCGCGGACGGATGGAGGTGGCACGGCGCTGGCCCGATGTAGCGCTGCTGGTGTTTTTTCAACTGGTGGCCTTGAGCGGGCACAGCCTGGCTATGCTGGTGATTCTGCATAGCCTGGGGGTGACAACCAATTTTGCGGTGGTGTTGACTGCGTTTGGCATTGCGCTGATCACCAGCACGTTCAATATTTTGCCCGGCGGTGGTGGCACCGTTGAGGCGATGCTGGTCGCCGTCCTCTCATTGCTCGGCGTCGGAGCGGCGGCGGTAGCAGCAACGATTGTCTTTCGATTGATGAACTTCTGGCTGTTGATGCCTGTCGCCGCTGCCTGCTATCACTGGTTGATCCACGCGCCGATTGTGATTCACGAGGTGCCACTGAAGCCGTGAGAGACGTTGGAAGATTGGAACGTTGGAATGTTCCAATCTTCCAACCTCCACGCTGTACCGCGTATTGCGTGTCATATGGATAGTACGTACATGATCGTCCTGATGTTCCCGCTCCGTAAGACAACCTACAGATGCACGCGATCCATCCAGGGCAACACGGCCTATTCGTTGGCCGGGGATGCGCTGCAGTGGAATTCCCGCCCACATGCCTGGCAATACGTTCGGCAGGCTGATTAGCGTCTCAGGGAAGCAACTCCGCCACGGTAAGCTCACCCATGCACTGGTCGTCGATCAAGATGGGAATACGTTCGCTGAGATGGTAATCGTGGCGTTTGCCAGATGGTTTTTGTCTGTGACAGAGCAGTACTTTTTTATTTCCCACCTCAAATTTTCGTCTACGGCGAAAATTTGAGGTGGGAAAGGCGTTGCTTCTCCGTTACCGAAGGTCAAAACGGTTCGTGGCGGCTCAACCGCGTACCTCCTGTAACATGAGGAACAGGTTCCGAGATGCGCTCCTACCCTGCGTTTGGCTCCCCCACTGCACATTATCAGACCCTGATCCCGATATAGCCTGTCCCCTGCCAATTCGCCGCTGTGCCTACTGCCTATCAACCGATATTCTGGTATAATCCAGCAAAGACTGTACATCAAGGTACTCACATGCTCAAGCGTCAGCCATCGTTCACATCCATCGCGGGCATTCTGTTGCTCCTGGCGATGCTGTTTCTCTGTATTGAAAATGCGGCAACCATCCAGCAAGCGTTGTTGCTGATGCAGCGCGTGCTACCCGGCACGATTGCGGTAGCGTTGCTGGCAATTGGGGCCGGGTTTCTGTGTGCGGGGCAGATTTATGGGCGCATCCTGGCTCTGCCTGGGTATCGCCTACGCCAGGTATGGCTGGCCGCAGCCGCCCTGGTGTCGATCTTGATTAGCCAGAGCATTCCGGCTGGCACGGTTGGGAGTTATGCGTTTCTGGCGACAATGCTGCGGCGGCGGGGCATTCCGGCCACCAGTGCTGTGCTGTTAGCTAGCCTGGAGGTGTTGACCTGGATGGGCGCGATGTTGCTGCTGTTTTGCTTTGCCCTGCTGTATTTGACGCTAACGATTGGTGGCAGTGGTGGAACACTGACGGTTATCCCGGCTGCTACGACAGCACTGTTGCTATTAAGCATTGCTGTATATATCGCTCGTCAGCCACAGGCTACATTATGCGTCTGGGCAATGCGTGCCAAACATCTGCTGGAGCGGCTGATCCAGCCACGCTGGAGCGATGCGGCTGTACAGCAGTTTATCGCCGATCTGGTACGCCATCGTGCGCACTTGCTCCAGCAGCCAGCACACATAGCCAGCTTGATCGGCTTACAACTGGTCATTTTTGGCCTCCACAGCCTGGCGCTGCTGTCAATCCTCTACAGCCTGGACGTTACGATCTCGCCCATGGCGGTCATAGCAGCCTATGGTATCACCTTGATCGTCAGCTCGTTCACAATTTTGCCAGGTGGCGGGGGTGCGGTCGAAACAACGCTGGCCGTCGCCTTGAGCATTCAGGGCGTGTCCATTGAGATAGCAGTGGGTGCAGCGGTGTTGTTCCGCTTGCTCAGTTTCTGGTTGTTGTTGCCGTTGGGTTTTGTGTGCTATCGCTGGTTGTTGTTGGAAAACCAATCAGCCCGGCAGTGAGGAGCTATGTCGCAGTATACCGGCGAGCGCTTCAAGGCGTTCCTCGTCCATGTCTATACCGCATCAGCGGTAATCCTCCTCTTGCTGGCGACGCAGCTTTTGCTGAACGATGAGTTCAGGCTGGCGCTATTTGTACTGCTGCTGGCGGTGGTGATTGATGCGACCGATGGTACGCTGGCACGCCGCTTCCGGGTCAAGGAAGTCATGCCGGAGTTTGACGGGCGGCGGCTGGACGATATTATCGACTATATTTCCTTCACGTTTTTGCCGGTCGTGTTTATGCTCAAGGCCGAGATGTTGCTTGCACCGGCGGTGTTATTCGGCTCACTGCCCATGCTTGCCAGTGCCTTTGGCTTTGCCCGCGTTGATGCCAAACTGGATGATGATGGCTTTTTTGTGGGCTTTCCCTCCTACTGGAATATCCTGCTGGTCTATTTTTATCTGCTGGAGTGGCCCGCCTGGATCAATACACTCGTCGTCATCGTCTGCACGATTCTGGTGTTTATCCCCACGCGCTACATCTATATCACACGCTTCCCACGTCTGAAATGGCTCAACTATGGTGGTTCGTGGCTCTGTGGCCTGGCGCTCCTGGCGGCGCTGCTGACCTCCGGCGCGACGCGGTTGGTATTGACGCTATTCTCGCTGACTTATCCCATCTTCTACACGGTCTACTCGTTGCTCCTGGACTGGCGGGCGCGTCGCACAGGATGATACCAACAGAAACCACGATGGAGCGCGTTGCTTCTACAGGTGCAGGACTGTAGCGGTAACAGCAACATGGTCAGGACTTACGCAGTCGCGTGAACCAACGTTCCTTCGACTACGCTCAGAGCTTGCCCTGAGCGTAGTCGAACGGGACAAGCTTTTTCGCCTGCGGCAGCGTGGAAGAAACGCTTTATTTCGCCCCACATTTTCGCCGAAAGTGAAAATGTGGGGCGAAAAACAAAAACAGTACCGCACTGTCGCACATATTGCATGCAAGGGTATCGATTGACGCATGTTTTAGGAGGTAGCTCAATGCTTACGCTTACATTTGACCAGGTGCTTGACCAGGCATCCCGCCTGCCTCGCACCCAGCGTGCCGAACTCATCGCCCGGCTCGTTCGTGACCTGGCGGCTGAACCTGCCCAGCGCATAGCGGTAACATCCGATGATGCCTGGGAACGGTTACAACAATTTCGGGAGGAGTTATACCGTTTCGACGTGACCCTTCCGCATGGTCTTGCCATTCGTCCGCCACCGAGACTGCGTCGCGGCGGGGGTGCGGGGGCCTGTGGCCCCGCCGCCCCGCGATATCTCTTTCCAGGGGCAGTCTCGTTGTCGTATGAGCAAGCGGAAGACGGACGAACGGATGCGGAAGGTCGAAGGCACATTGGTATTATACGCACTTGGGCCAGTCACTCCCACGCCAGCCGAGCAACTGGAGCGTGACCGCCGTGAGCGGGATGCGCTGTTGATGGGCGAGTCACATGATGTACACTCTTGACGCGAATATCTTTCTGCGTACGGCACAATGATAGCGGCCCGCCCGCTGCGGCTAGCAGACCGGCGGTGTGCGCTTCTGCACCACTATCCCACTTCTGCGGTATAATCTGCGCGTTCCGATTGGCCGCCCACTGAAGGCATGGCATGCCAGTCCCCAGACAGGCTGACATACCCACCACAACGGCTGCCTGGCGGAACAGGCATCTGACGACACACCCTTGTGCGTCATACGATCATAGAGGAAGGATTTGCTATGTTGCGACGTGCGTTGCTAACGACCCTATCGTTGCTGGTAATTATGACCATGCTGGTGACACCTGCACCGGGACAGGCCCAGGATGTCGCCCCTACCTACCCGCCGTTTCGGGTGAACTACTTCAGCCAGACCGGGCACGCAGCCGTCAACTGGTTCTGGCAGAAATGGCAAACCACGCCGAACGCGCTGTTTGTGCTGGGATATCCCATTTCCGAGCCGTTTATCGAAGAGAGTTTTACCGAGCCAGGTCGGTTTTATCGCGTGCAATATTTTGAACGCGCCATCCTGGAAGAACACCCGGAGAACTTTGGAGTGGCCAACAACCAGTTCTACATCCAGGGCCGCCTGCTGGGCCGCCAGCTTATCCGTGGCCGCGAAAACGAGCCACCCTTTCAGCCTGTACCCAATCCCGGTGATGGTACCTGGGACGAGGTGACGCAGCATACGCTGCGCAACAGCCCGGCCCCGTTTCGTACCTTCTGGTTGAACAACGGCGGCATCGAAGTCTTTGGCCGCCCGCTCTCCGAGCAGTTTCAGGAAGTCAACCAGGCCGACGGTCAGACTTACTGGGTGCAATATTTTGAGCGCCAGCGGATGGAGTGGCATCCCGAAATTGCCGATCCGAACTACCGCATTCTGCTGGGACTGCTGGGCAACGAGTACCGCGATGCCCATCACCGTGGTCGGCGTGTCTTCCGCTCGCGTGGCCGTGATGGGGCGCTGCCGCAGCCGTTTGCCTATGGCTACAATGTGCATCTGTATGGGCAGGGTGGTGCCGGCTGGCAAGACCGTGACCGCGTCCTGACGCTGGTCAACAATGCGCAGATACCCTGGGTACGCCAGCAGGTGGCCTGGATGGATCTGCAGAGTGCGCCCGGTACCGAGTGCTATCGCATCTGCTGGCAGGAACTCGATGACATTGTGCGCGATGTCAATCAGAAGGGGCTGAAGTTGCTCATCACCGTGGTGCGCGCTCCGTCCTGGGCCACTCCCGACGGGCGCAATGGTATGCCGAGCCGGGCCAACTTTGGTGAGTTTGCCAACTTTATGGGCCAGATGGCGGCTCGGTATCGTGGACAGGTGCAGGCCTATCAGGTCTGGAATGAGCAGAATCTGGCGGTAGAAAACGGCGGACTGGTGGCCGATGCCAACTATTACGTCGATCTGCTGGTGGCCGCGCATAACACGATCAAGGCTAGCGACCCGGCTGCGATTGTGGTCAGCGGCGCGCCTTCGTCCACCGAGACTGATCGCTCGGATATCGCGGTCAGTGATCTGGCCTACTATCGTCAGATGTTTAGCAATCCGGCCTTTCGCAACCATATGGACGTGATCGGTGCCCATCCGGGCGGCCAGCTCAACCCGCCCGATACCCTCTGGCCGGACAATCCTGGCCCTGGCCCCGGCTGGCGCGAGAGCCGTGAGTTTTACTTCCGCCGGCTGGAAGATGTGCGTCAGGCTATGGTGGACAATGGCTTGAGCGACCGGCAGATCTGGGTAACAGAGTTTGGCTGGGCCACGGCCAACAATACACCCGGATATGAGTACGGCAACCAGATTTCGTTTGACCAGCAGGCCCAGTATATCGTGCGCGCCTTCCAGATTGGCCGCCGCGACTATGCGCCCTGGATAGGGGGGATGTTCCTGTGGAATTTGAATTTTGCCATTCCCTGGACGTATAAAGGCAACCCGCTGCACGAGCAGGCCTCATTCGGCGTACTGAACGGCGACTGGAGTCCACGCCCGGCGTACCTGGCAGTGCAGTCGATGCCCAAAGACTGATCATTGCTTCCGGTGCCGACGTTCTGCGTCGGCACCTGGACGAATGGTATCTGCCCAATGCACCACTATGTCAGGGTGAGCCAGGCATATATGCTACGGCACCATGCACTGCCAGTGTACCAGAGGGTGAGAGGTATGGTGGAAATGCGCCGCGAACTATTACCCTTATAACCTGCGCTTTATACACCGCTATGGAATAGTCTCATATTTTCGGTTTCGCTGGTAAATACGATATCGTCGATCAATCGGATAGCGCATACCTTTCACCAGGCCAATCCAGGGAGTAATCAGTTGCTGGAAGCCGATGACAACTTTCTGGTAACTGTGCCATTTAAAGATACCTGAAAAGATCTGGCGCAAGCCCTGGCCCAGCAACCACTCACCGAGCAACACCAGCCCACCCATATCACCACAGCGGAGATACTTCCCGGCTACGGCCCCGGTTCCCAGGCCATAATTATGCGTGGTACGCCAGACGCTGCCCCAATCGCGCCATTGGCGATGATACAGCAGTGCCGAGGGATGATAGAGGATGATGCCTCCCGCCGTCAGGATGCGGTAGCCCAGGTCACGATCTTCCCAGGAACGCAGCGGGCCACCAACCCCCAGGATCTCATCAAAGCCGCCCAGTTGCTCCAGGCGGGTGCGCTGCACGCCCATGCTGGCACCATGGCCAAAGCCAAGGTTGAAGCGATTCGCAGTATACATTTCGGGTTGATCGCTGAGTTTCACCCCCAGCGCAATACCTGGGGTCACACCATTGACAAGCGGATGATCGGCCCGATCCGGCAGAACTCGCCCAAAGACAGCCCATACACCAGGTTTGTTTAGTGCCTGCGCCATCTGCCTGGCCCAGTCGGGATCAACACGACAGTCGTCATCGGTAAACAACACCAGCGGCGCACACCCGGCTGCAACACCAGCATTGCGTGCAGCACTGATGCCGCGCGAAGCAGTATGCACATAGCGTACCCGCGGATCAGCATGCGCATGCTGCATCACCACCTGTTTGGTACGATCATCCTGACTCTGGTCAATCACCCATAGGGTCAATGTCACCCCCTGGCAGGCACGAATACTCGCAATCGTAGCTTCAATCAGATTGCCCCGGTTACAGGTGGGGATAACAATGTCTATAGTGGGTATCATCGTAAACTCCATAGCATGGCTACACCTGGCGCATTATTTGAGTATAACCCACCTACGTATATTTTTAATGAAAAGTTTTTTATCGCTGATAAGAAGAAAGTTAACAAAAACTCGTAGCCGATATTATACCTGCAAGATACGATAGAGCAATCCTATACCAATCGTAAATTGGACTCCCGGCTTGACGCTGGGTCTCGCTCCGTCCAGCGTCAAGCCAGGTCTCCGATTGATCATTGGTATACCTGTATAGCGGCGATACCGGCATCCGCAAGTGCCTATGTAAACGTCGGGACTCCGATTGACCATCAGGATAGGCTGGTTCTATTTCTCAGGAGCAACGCGTCGCTTAAACAAGAATTAACAAGAATTTCATGGAGATTTAACACGATAACGACAGAGCTATCCAGAGAACGTGGTACGATTCTATTGCCACTCTTGAGGGTAAGTTGAAACAAGTTGCGTGGTATGTCAGCAACGCTTGCATATCATTGCATCAGGGAGGAGTTATGGTACAACGTTTGTTGGTACTTGCGTTCCTGTGCGTCTTTGTCCTGACCGCCTGTGGTGGTCAACCAGGAACAGAATCGGCCGCAGATGATCCGTCGGCGCTGGGTGGTGAAGATAACCCGATCAAGATGTATTTTGTGCCTTCCGCAGAAGCAGCAACCGTGCTGGAAAGTGGTGATATGATCGCTGCCGCCTTGCACGAATCAACCGGCCTTCATTTTACTACCGCCGTGCCCACCAACTATACCGCCGTCATCGAGGCACTGGGCAGCGAACAGGCAGATATGGCCTGGTTGGCGACCTTTGCCTACATCCTGGCTCACGAGGCGAACGGTACCGAAGTGGCGTTGACCACGCTGCGGCGGGGTGAGGCCACCTATCGTGGACAGTTCATTGCTCGCGCCGACAGCGGTATCGAGACGATTGCCGACTGTGATGGGCGGCAAATGGCCTATGTCGATCCGGTCAGCACCTCCGGCGGTATCTTCCCCAGCGCCGTTTTTGCAGCGGAGGGCATTACTCCCAGTAATGAAATCTATGCTGGTGGACACCCGCAGGTTGTCCTGGCAGTCTACGAAGGCAATGCCGATTGTGGTGCAACCTACTGGAGCCCCGAAGGCCCAGATGGCACTATCGCCGACGCCCGCGCTACTGTGTTGGAGACCTACCCCGATGTAGCTGAACAGGTGCAGATTATTGGCTTCACCGAAGATATTCCGAACGACACCGTTTCATTCCGCGCTGGCTTTCCTGAAGATCTGAAGCAGACGCTCGTGGATGCGATTATTGCCTACAGCGAATCGGACGAGGGGCAGGCGGTGCTGAATGATCTGTATAGCATCACGGGCTTTCAACGCGCTCAAGACAGCGACTACGATGTGGTGCGCGATAGCTTGCGGGCGCTGAATGTCGATGCGGGCGAGTTCTTGAACTAATGCCCAACCCGGCGAATGATCTTTGAGGAGATCATTCGCCTCCTCGACCGAGAGGAGTCACGGCTTTAGCCGGGCCGGCGTTGCCACGACACACCGCAGACGGTAGCATGGCTGCGAACTCCATCGCCGCACTTTTTGGTTAGACAAGGTTCGTGGCTACTTTTCCGTTGAAGAGTACATCGTAACGACGTCCGTCGTTGGTAAAGCGGTCGAACGACTGAAGTCGTCACTCCATGTATTACGTCAAAATCTGGTATTTGGAACCATACCTGAGCCTTTTCTCAAAGCACATAAGTCGGGTATCCCACGCACGTGTTATACCCGACCCCAACCCTATGTTCTGGAAGAAAGACCAATGCTTACCATTCAACATTTGAGCAAAACCTATCCCCGTGGCAATGTGCGCGCTCTGCACAATATTACGATGCAGGTGCAACGCGGTGAATTTCTGGCTGTCATTGGTCTCAGCGGGTCAGGCAAGAGTACGCTGCTGCGTTGCATTAATCGCCTGGTAGAGCCAACCAGTGGCACCATTTGCTTCAACGACCAGGACGTAACCCGGCTCCATGGCCGCGAGTTGCGCATGTTCCGCCGTCAGTTTGGTATGATCTTTCAGCAGTTTAACCTGATTCGACGCAGCAGCGTACTCACCAACGTTCTGTGCGGACGGCTGGCCTATACTCCGAGTTGGAAAGCCCTGTTCAACCAGTTTACCCCTGCTGACATTGATCTGGCGCGTCAAAACCTGGCGCGGGTTGGCCTGGAAGATAAGATCTATCAGCGTGCCGATCAGCTATCGGGAGGACAGCAGCAACGTGTCGCCATCGCCCGCGCACTGATGCAGCAGCCGCAGTGTATGCTGGCCGATGAGCCAGTGGCTAGTCTCGACCCGGCGCTCTCGCACAGCGTCTTGAGCTACCTGGAGCAGATCAATCAGCAGGATGGCATTACCATTATCTGCAACCTGCACTTTCTCGACCTGGTGCGCCGCTATGCCACGCGGGCGATTGCCCTGAAAGACGGCGAGATTGTGTACGAAGGTGCCGCCGATGGTATTGATGACCGCCGCTTCAAGGAGATCTATGGTAAGGATGCTGTACGCGTAGAAATTGACTGATCATCCAGCTTGCTGGACAGAAAGAAGGAACCTATGAGTGCTACGCCCCTGGCACCAGCACACGAAGATAATGTACCAGGCTCGGTCGCCACGACACAACCGGAGCAACCGGCCTGGATACGCTGGGTGCTGGCCTGGCTGGTTGACTATAGCGTCCTGGTCTACCTGGGCTACACCTTGTTATACGTCATCAGTGCTGCAGTGAGTGCCTGGTTTCGTCCCAGTGTCATTCGTACCAATCCGCTGTTAAGCGCACTACGTATGCCATTTGCGTGGATCAACGATCCGCTGTTGACACTGCAAACGGCGGATGATGGTGAGGTTGTCATTGCCCGCTGGGTGGCCTGGTTGCTTATTGCTGCCCCGCTGGCCTTTCTTGCTACCCGTACCCTCAAGACTCCCGGTCGCAGGGCACTGTGCTTGAACCTGGAGGTCAGTCCCATCCCTGGTGCCTGGCGTGGCACCCTGTATGGCACCGTCTGGATCATTGTCGCGCTTGTCACTTTTATGGCTGGCTGGTACATTACCGACATCCGGTTGGTGGCGCTGTTTACTAATATTGGGCAGGTTGGGCGTATTGGTAGCCGCCTGCTGCAACCTGACCTGAATGTGTTACCGCTGGCGATCGAGCGTATGATCCAGTCGGTTTTTATGGCATTGATGGCAACCGTGCTGGCAGTACCGATTGCGATCCCATTATCGTTTCTAGGTGCGCGTAATGTGATGCGTGGGTCAGCGTTGGGTATGGCTATTTTTACCCTGACTCGCACGTTCTTCAATATTTTTCGCTCGTTCGAGTCCTTAATTTTTGCCATCCTTTTTATTCCCGTCGTCGGGTTAGGCACATTTGCGGGCGCACTGGCAATCTGGATTCACAGCATTGCTGCGCTTGGTAAACTCTACAGCGAGCAGATCGAGAGTATCGATCCCGGGCCGGTTGAGGCCATTCAAGCGACTGGTGCCAGTGCGTTCCAGACCATGGTGTATGCGATCTGGCCCCAGGTTGTGCCACCTTTCCTGGGCTTTACTTTCTACCGCTGGGACATTAACGTCCGTATGTCAATTATTGTTGGCTTTGTAGGTGGTGGCGGCATCGGGCTATTGCTCCAGCAATATACCGGCCTGCTGCGCTGGAGCCAGGTTGGTACGATCGCCTGGCTGACGGTGGCCGTGGTCTGGGTGGTGGACTATGTATCGAGCAAGGTGCGCGAGAAGCTTATATAGCCGGCAGTAGATACAGGCATCCATCCAGAAAATCAATACCAACCGGGCTATCCGGCTCATAAATCTCGGCACGCAACGGGTTGCTATCCACCGCCGTCACCAGTGTCCCATCCACGGCTACCGTGTACTCCACCATCGATCCCAGATATGTCGTCTGGCGCACAATGCCTGCAAAGAGGCCATGCGGCCCAACCCGCACTGCTTCGGGACGAATCAACAGATTGACCGCCGCACCCACCTGAAGCGGCGCAGCCGCAGCGTCCGTGGGGACATGCAGATGCTGGTGCAACACATCGACGGTCAACCGGCTATGCTCCTGGGCTACGACCGTTCCGGGTAGAAAGTTAGACTGCCCAATGAAATCGGCCACAAAAACCGTGCTGGGCCGAGTATACACCTCACGCGGCGGAGCCACCTGCTCAATCCGCCCCTGATTCATCACTACAATCCGGTCTGACAGGGTCATGGCCTCGGCCTGATCATGCGTAACATAGATCGTGGTAATGCCCAGCGTTTGTTGAATACGCCGGATTTCCACCCGCATCTGTTCACGTAGTTTCGCATCCAGATTCGAGAGCGGCTCGTCCATCAACAAGACCCGTGGCGACATGACCAGTGCCCGCGCCAGCGCCACCCGCTGCTGCTGTCCCCCGGACAACTGATTGGGCGCACGTTGCTCCATGCCACTCAAACCGGTAAGCGCGAGGGTGTGCGCCACCTGCTCGCGGATTTCGGCTTCGGGTAGACGACGCAAGCGCAGGCCGTAGGCGATATTTTCAAACACCGAGAGATGCGGAAAGAGCGCATAGCTCTGGAACACCATCGCCATATCGCGCTGATTGGGCGGACGGTCGTTGATCACCGCACCATCAAGCACAAGTTGCCCGCTGTTAGGAGACTCAAAGCCCGCAATCATGCGCAACGTTGTCGTTTTGCCACAGCCGCTCGGCCCCAGCAGTGTCACGAACTCACCCCGCTCAACCTGCAGGTTCACATGGTCAACTGCAAGGACATCCCCCGTACCATCACGTGACGCAAAGCGCTTTACCAGTTGTTCGAGAACAAGAAACCCCATCACACTCCTCACATGGTACTATAGCAATCCTATTGTACTTGTAAACCTGGCAAGTTCAGCGTGGTCGGAGTTCGGAGTACTTTGTCTGTTTTTTCCTTCACATTTTTGCCTTCGGCAAAAATGTGAAGGAGAAGCAAGTGTTTCTTCCTCGCTGCCGCCGGCGAAAACGGTCGGTGGATGACCCACTGTGTATGTCCTGTATTATGCTCGTTGGCGGATTAGCCACTCCCTGCCGACCAGTTGACGCCGCCCAGTGCCCGCAGGCGCCGCCCGGCCACCACATACATCAGCAAAATAGCTGCAAACACAATTGTCACCAGGATCACCGAGTACGCCGCCGCTGTACTCAGGCCACCCTGCTCCACCTCGCTCAGAATCCAGACCGTTAGAATCGGCCAGCGGGGCGTGGTCAGAAAAATAATGGCCGAGAGACTGGTCATATGGCTGGCAAAGGCAAAGACCATTCCGGCCAGCAGCGCGGGCGTGATTAGCGGCACTGTGACGCGCCGAAACGTGGTCTGGGTATCGGCTCCAAGATTGATCGAGGCTTCCTCAATGGCGGGATCGATCTGTTGCAGCGCGGCCATTCCTGCCCGCACCGAAGCGGGCAGGCTGCGCACCGCGTAGGCGGCGATCACGATATATGGCGTGCCAATCAGTGCCAACGGTGTACTGCCAAAAATTAGCACCAGTGCCAGGCCGATCAACGCCATACCCACCACCATGCGCACGCGATCCGACAGGTGCCGTACTTGCAGCACAATCACCGCCACCGCCAGCACCGCAAACCCGACAAATGCCAGTGGCACCTGGAAAAAGACGCTAATCATATTCGCCAGCGATACCACAACCTTGGACAGGTTGCCGCCCAGCGAACGGCCATAGATCGCCAGCGGTTGTGTCAGCAGCGGCTCGATCAAGCCGAGTAGCAGATACACGCCGGGTATCGTCACCAGCAGTCCCAGCCAACGACCACCCTGACGCGCCAGCAACAGCGCCGCGCCCATGCACCCGATCGCAATAATCGTCAGCCACAGCCAGCGTTCAAAATAGGGCGCAATTGACCAGAGTATTGTTGCGACCACAACACTGCCGACCAGCAGTTGCCAGCGCTGCCCGGCCTGTAACGATGCATTCCAGACTGCATAGCCGACCAGCAAGCCAGACATGCCGATCACCAGCATCATGGGCGGGCGCACAAAGGTGATAATATAGCCAATCCCCAGAATGGTGCCCGGTACCGCCGCTCCCAGGTTCGAGACAAAGTCTAGCGCATTTTTGCCCGCAAAATGTTTGCGCACCACCAGATAGGCAATCACCATGCCCATCAGCGCCGCCAGCGGTGTCGCCGCCGCTGCCAGAAACGTCGTCGCCAGGATCGGGTTCAGCCCGCGGTTCAGGGCAGTGGCAAAGTTCGTAAAGTCAAGCGTATAATCAATGCCCCACAACCGGGTAACCGAGCCGACGAGGATCGAACTATACAATGCCAGAATGAGCAACAGCGCCAGCGAGGTGATCACGATCGCCGGCCAGCGCAACAGCGGGTCGCGCACAGTGACATGGCCCGACGCGGGCTTGCCAGTGACACTGACATATGACCGGCGGCTGACCCAGTAGCGTTGCGCCAGAAAAACAAGTAGGGTGGGCAACAACAATACCAGCGAGAACGCCGCGCCCTTGTGCTGATTATACTCACCATTGATCGCCAGAAAAATCTCGGTTGAGAGTACCATCTGGTTGCCACCGAGTAGTAACGGATTACCCAGGTCGGCCAGCGACTCGACAAATAGCAACAGGAACGACCCGGCCAGGCCCGGAATCAGCAGCGGCAGAGTGATCGTGCGAAAAATATGCAGCCGCGATGCGCCCAGGTTGAGTGCCGCCTCCTCCATCGCAGGATCAACCCGCTCCAACATGGCGCGAATGATCAGGTAGGCAATCGGAAAGAAGGTGATGGTCTGCACGAAGATCAGGCCATCCAGACCATAGATGTCGTTGGAGTCGGGGCCAAAACGCATGCCCAGCAACGCGCGTGTCACCAGACCGGCGCGCCCAAAGAGCAAGATGGCCGCAATCGCCACGGCAAAGGGTGGCGAGATGGTCGGCAGCAAGGTGACAAAGTGCAAGACACGGCTGAAGGGCATGCCACAGCGCGTCAGCGTGAAGGCAAAGATAAAGCCGAGCAAGGTGCCGCCTGTCGCCGTGCCCAGGCCCATCACCAGCGTATTCCAGACCACCCACCATTGATAGCGTCCAAACACCGGATCGAAGTAGCGAGCAAAATACTCTACACTAAATGTCTCTGTACGTGGATCAAAAAACCCACCCCAGATGACGCGCAGCAGCGGGTAGGCCACGAACAGCGCCGCAAAGCCCAACGCCGCGAGTAGCCCCAGGCCCAGCGTCGGATCACGAAAGAGCAGGCGGGCCGCACGCATCCATTGCTGGATGGCGGCGCGGCCACGCCCGGTTGCTGTTGGTTGCGTCGGGAGTGCAATGCGTTCCATACTATTCGCGCAAACTTTCTGCACTGGCAACCTCGTTGGTGAAGCGATCAACGAAAGCAGTGCGGTTGTCACCACAATAGTCAAAATCGTAGTCTATCAGGTTGACTTCCAACAACTCTGGTCGGGCCGGGCTGGCTCCCTTGACTGTTGGAGCCTGATATGCAGCATACTTCGGCCCCAGTTCCTGGGTAGCGGGCTCCAGGGCCCAGTCGAACCACTTCTGTGCAGCATCGAGATTACGGGCACCCTTGATAATCGCCATACCGCCCACTTCGTACCCCGTGCCTTCTTCAGGGAAGGAGAGCGTCAGGGGCAACCCGGCTTCGATCTGGGCCACAATGTCGTGCGAGAACACGATACCAACCGCTGCCTCGCCCGCACCCACAAACCGCGCTGGCGCTGAACCGCTCTTGGTATACTGGAGTACATTCTGGTTGAACTGGCGCATATAATTCCAGCCCTCATCTTCACCACGCAACTGCATCACGGTACAGACGGTGGTATAGGCCGTGCCTGAACTGGAAGGATGCGCCATCAAAATCTGGCCGCGCCACTCTGGCTTGAGCAAGTCATCCCACGAACGTGGTGGCTCCATACCAGGATTCTCGGCCAGGAAGTTGGTGTTCGTCGCAAAACCGAGCGAACCGACATAGACGCCAGCCCAGGCATTATCCGGGTCTTTCATCAGATCAGGATTGGTGAGATTACCAAGATTGGGCGAGTCATACGGCTCGAGCAAGCCATCCTGTTTTGCAGCAATGAACGAGTCGATCGGCCCACCCCACCAGATGTCAAACTGCGGATTGTCGCGCTCGTTACGCAGGCGCGTCAGCGCCTCACCCGACGAGAGACGCACAAAATTTACGGTGATTTCTGGATGCGCCTGCTCGAACTCGGCCTTCATGCCCTCGCACCACTCGACCTGCGGGGTGCAAAGCAAGTTGAGTTCAGTACTGGCTGTCCCGCCGGTGGTTGCCGGCGCGTCTGCACCCGGTTGCGTACAGGCCACCAGCAGCAGAATGACCAGTACCATTCCACTGATACGAACGATGAACCGCTGCATACTGTCACCTCATTTTCTGTTACAACGCGCATATGCGCCCATATTTCAGCCTGCGCTGCTTGATCGCCACCACCCGTAACCACCCGCCGATCATGACCAGGACGAATCATTGGCACCAGAACAGCCACCGGGGTCGTAGAGGGTGAGAGCTACTTCAGAGCAATGCTGTTACAATAGAGGTAACACAGAAGTGTTAAGAAGATCATAAGCGCGAGTAAAGAGAATATTAAATCGACAATTCTCATCTGCGATAAGCCATCGCTGGTCAGTGTTCGGGCGGCACCGGCGACGACTCGCTGCTTGTCGGCAATGAAGCGCATTGTGCAACCGACTATCGGCACCATCAACCACGTTGCACGCGGAGGTAGGCCAGCACCGTGGCGGTGTTCTGCGCCACCATGCCCGGCAGGGGGGACACGAGCGCATGGGAACCGGCACTGGTATTTAGCCTTCGATGTGCTGATCAAGCTTGCGCAGCAGGCGCAAGAGTTCAAACTGTTCCGCGTTCGATAGGGGGGCGAGCAGAGCGGCAAGCTGGGCTTCCTGTTGCGGTACCACTTGCTGAAACAGCGCCTGCCCGCACGGTGTTAATGACAAACAATTAGTACGCCCGGTATGGCAACGGACGATCAAGCCATCTTGCTCCATCTTGTTGAGCAACTGCGAGATATTACCCTTGGTCACCACCAGGGAGTCCGCCAGTTGTTGCTGGGTCATACCCTGCGTGGCCCCCACATGCGCCAGGACATCAAACTGGGCACGGTTCAGACCGTGCGTACGAAAGAGGCGCTCCGAATGGGCGTCGATCTTCTGGAACACGCGTGCCAGCCGCAGCCAGGCGAAGACAGCGGGATGGCGTGACCGATGTCGTTCTGTACATGTTGGTTTCATAATGATAATCTAGGAACTTTTCGTACTGGAGTCCGGGCTTCAGCCGGGACTCCGAGCGTTCGTATCATCGGATCAAAGACTGAGCGCCGCAACCGCTTGATGACGCCCCCGGCATCTTCTCGCCCTGGAGTCCGGGCTTCAGCCGGGACTGCGAGCGAAGGATATGCTATCACGACTGCGCCCGCGCAGCCTTGAGCGCGTTCGTCCACCAGACCAGTTCGTCCAGCATCGTACTGGCATTTTGCTGCAGATAATCGATCTCGGTCAGGCTCTGTCCATGGCGCCAGACTGCCATAAAATCGCCACCCTGGATATGTACGCCAGTGCGGGTTGGAGCCATCTGCAATTCGACGCAAATCAGGCGCAGATGCTCAATGGAACGTGCCGCACCGACACTGCCATAGCCCACAAAGGCGGCGGCCTTGCGGTTCCACTCCGGATAGGCATAATCGAGCGCGTTCTTCAAGACCCCTGGGATGCCACGGTTATACTCGGCGGTGACAAAGATATAGCCATCGAACTCGGCTACCTTCTGCTGCCAGCGTACCGCCACCTCGTTCGTCGTCGGTGCGTAGGCGTTGCTGGCGACCTCGTCAAAGAAAGGCATCGGGAAGTCGCGCAGGTCAAGCAACTCGACTTCCATATCGTTCCGCTGCGATGCGATAGCATAGATCCACTGCGCCGGTTTTTCGCCAAAGCGGGTCTGGCGTGTAGTACTCATGATGATTGCGATCTTCGGCAGTGCCATAAACCATCCTTTCACTATCAACTGATACTCTGTATATCTCAAGCATTCAAGCTAACCGCTCAATGCTCCATAGACGGTCTCATCATGTACGATCCATTCGCCCAATGATAATAGTTTAGCACTAAACTTTTCGTGCGTCAAGGTATAACATACAGTGTCCTGCAGCCAGGCGTGAGAACGTTGAAACGTTGAAACGTTGAAACCTTTGCGTTAAAAAAGAGACTGTTATACCAATGTGACTTCGCCCTTCCGCTGCTTTTGGTTCGTCTTCCCTTTCCTCTTTCGCCTGCGGCCGCGTGGAAGAGACTCGCGTTTGGTTCCCCCTTTTCGCCGAAGGCGAAAAGGGGGAACCAAAAAAAGAAACAGTACCGCTCTGCCCCATTCGGCTCCGCTCAGAGCTTGCCCCGTTCGACTGCGCTCAGGGCAAGCTCTGAGCGCAGTCGAATGGGGTAAACTCCGGCGAAACCGATGGGGTGATGCACGACCGCAGACCGCGGGTGCATGACAAGAACATGCGGAAGGGTCACGTCGAAACGGTATTAGATAGCGTGAGGTGTGAGGTGATGAGGTGAAGGGTGCGGCACGGAATGGGGGTACAGCGTCGGCTCGGTGTGGGTGGCATGGACGGGTGGGGGGTATGGAAGAGATACCGCGACTTACGGGCACCTTCCTGTCACCTTGCCGCCGTTATCAGCGCCTCCTCGGTACCGGAGCGTACCACCTGCGCTCCCTGCTTGATCAGGTTGGTATTGTGATCGCTGGCAAAGGTATGCACGGGCTTGCCCCAGCGCAGCACTTCGCGGCAGAAAGCGCCGGTCTTGCTGCCCAGCGCCGCATGGACAATCAGCACCGTATCGGCCAGCGCCGCCGCGATCAGGTTGCGGGTCATAGCCGTATCAATGGTGATTCGGCGTTGCGTATTGCTGAATGGTGAGAGGATCAGTAGCCGTCCCGCCTGCCAGGGTGGGCGATATTCGGGAGGCATCCGCCAGTTGACAATGCTCCGCGCCGGGCAGAGGATCAGCGGTTGGGTACCACGCAGCAACACGGTCAGGCATTCGCGTTCCACTGGCGAGTGAAAGCCACTGATGACGGTGATGCCATGCTGCACCAGTTGGTGCGCCAGATCCTGGGCACGCACGATCAGCGCTCCTGGACACTGATTTGAACTAAAGATTGCTACGATTCGCCGCTGGAGCAAGGCACGATCGCCCTGCATTGTCAGGGTTGGCAAGGCATTCTCGTCCAGCCAGCGCCGTAGTGCAGGTGGATAATCCGGTGACTCAGGAGAAAGTTGGTAGGTCTCGATTGCTTGCATGCGTATATCCAGAGTGACAAGCAAGATCAACGTGCGTCTATAGTATACCACGACCTGCCCCAGTTCCCTGTCCTCTGAGGGTTGTGCTACAATACACATTCGGTATGTATGCTGCGCTATGCAATACAACAGCCTGTGATACCGTTTCGACGTGACCCTTCCGC
>CALANA010000290.1 GCA_937925925.1 uncultured Chloroflexales bacterium
CGATGCACAGGGAATTGTGCGCAGTGGCGTTTTTCCGGGCCTGTGGTTGCAACCGGCGGCGTTGTGGTCAGGTGATCTGGCAGCGTTGCTGGCGGTGGGGCAGCAGGGCATCGCCTCGGACGAGCATGCGGCGTTTGTGGCCGGGCTACATGGCACCGGCACCGCCTGAAGGCGGCGCGAGGCGACAAGACGACGATACGACGATGCAACGACGTGACGACGTCCCTGGCCTCCTGGCTACTGGCCTCCTTGTCCTCTCACCTCTTCGCCTCACGTCGTGTCCTACCCCTCACGCCCTCGTAGCAGCGCCAGTGTAAGCCACAGGCCGAGAAACACTGCCCCCAGTGTTCCGGCAATCCCCAGCACCAGTGGCAGCGTGCCGCTCCAGCCGCCAATGCCCACCGCAACCGCCACCAGTCCCAGGCCCAGGATCAAGGCCGACAAGACCATAGCCAGCGCCAGGCGATTAGCTGCACCAATCAAGGCCCCGGCCAGCCGTTGTAACTCCTGTTCCCGCGTCTGTATCCGTAACTCACCATCATTCAGTCGCTGTAGCACGTCTCCCAGTTGCTGCGGCAGTGCCAGCGCGGTCTCACCCAGATTGCGGGCTTCCCGCGTCATCCACTCATACAAAAGCGTGGGTGAAACCTGCTCAACCAGTATGCGCTGGGCATACGGGCGGGTAATTGCAAACACATCCAGATCGGGGTCAAGCTGGAGTCCGATCCCTTCCATCATGATCACGGCCTTGAGCAGCATCGCTACCTGGCTCGGCATACGCAAGCGGTGTCGGCGCACAATAGCCAATAATTCCTCGCCTGTCTCGCGTGCTGAGATGTCAGACAGGGGCCGATCCACCAGGTGGTCAGTGAAACGCTGCAGGTCGCGCCGGAGGGCTGGCGTAATATCGCGGCGGGTCAACATCCCCAGCCGTTCCATAGCGCGTAGGGCATCATCATTGTTCCGATTCGCCAGTGACAGAATAAGAATCAGTAACTGGCGTGCCAGATCTCGATCCAGGGTGATCATCTGTCCAAAGTCAATTGCTCCCACCACTTCCCCCGGTAGTACAAAAAAATTACCTGGATGTGGATCGGCCTGAAAGAAGCCATAGCTAAACACCTCGTCCAGAATCAAGCGGGTGCTATTCTGCGCCAGTCGCTTGCGGTCAATTCCGGCTGCGGTTAACCCGCGTATATCGTTGATTTTGACCCCAAACAGGCGCTCGCTGGTCAGTACACGGGTACTGGTATACTCCCAATACATAATTGGGATATGCACCTGTTTTGTATGCGCAAAATTCTGGCGAAAGCGATCAGCGTTATACGCCTCCTGGCGATAGTCCAGTTCGCTCCGTAGCATGGCACTAAACTCCCATGCTAGTTCAACGAGATCATACTGTTCACCCAGTTCGGTACGCTCCTGCGCCAGCGCTGCGAGATCCGCCAGAATCGCCAGGTCAGTAGCGATAATGTGCTGAATATCTGGCCGTTGTACTTTGACGACCACCTGCTCGCCGGTTGGCAGGCGTGCGGCATGTACCTGGCCCAGAGAGGCAGCAGCCAGGGGGGTCGTACAAAACTCCTGGAACAGCATATGCAGTGGGCGTCCTAATTCAGTCTCGATCGTCGCAATCGCAATCTCTGATGGAAATGAGGGTACCGTATCTTGTAGTCTATCAAACTCAGCCACAAATTCGGGGGGTAAAAGATCAGGGCGAGTACTCAATAGTTGTCCCAGCTTGATAAAAGTTGGCCCCAGTTCGATCATCGCCTGACAGAGCCGTTCCGGAATACTGATCGGGCGTGGTGGTGGTACGCGCAGGATCATACGGCGGGGCAGCGAGAGTAGGGTGGTTAAGCCCATCTGTTCTAGCAAGAAACCAAAACCATGCCGACCGAATACGTGCGCAATTTGTTGATAGCGGCCCAGATAACGGGCCTGACGAACGAGAGGCCACATACGATATCAGGTTGTTATCGTGAAATGGTGATGCCTATGCCAGCGCGAGACAGCGAGGGTGATCACATCACCATATCCAGGTTTAGAACCAGCTCCAGAATTGTATCAAGAAAGGCCACAGATGCGGAATAAAGATCAAACATCCTACAATAACCGCCATAATCGCACAGAGCATAACTGCTCCAGCGCTCACATCCTTTGCAATCCGTGCCAGGGGATGGTAGGTGCTGGTGGCAATATCGACCGCCGCTTCAATTGCGGTGTTAAAGGCTTCTGCCGTCAGTACCGCCATGATGGTAATCACCAGCACGAGCCACTCCCAGCGTTCCAACTCTAATCCAACTCCCAGCACCAGCACGCATGCGCCGATCAGACAATGAATTTGCGCATTGCGTTGTGTGCGGAGCATATACCATATGCCGGCAAACGCATAGCCAAAGGAGAGAAGCAAGGCTCGCGTGCGTCGATCAATGGGACGACGGGGCAGCGGCAATGGTGACATGGAGTCGGAGATCCGCTGCTCTTCAGGTGGTTTCCAATCAGGTGTTTGCTTCATCAGGCGCATGCGGGCTGTATCTCACCACAGATCACGTATCACACAGCATTGATTATACACTGATACGCCACCTGCGGTTGAACCACTTTCGGCTATAATGCAGAGGTGACAGGTGACAGGTTTATCTATCTCCTGTTGCCTGAGCGCCTGGTATAGCAAGCCTATGGTCATTGTACCCGTGGAGTCCCGGCTTTAGCCAGGACGGCGTACTACCAACGTCAAGCCTGGACTCCGGTCTTCACAACTCATGTAGGATTGCTATAATGCTGGTTATGCTCTATCATCAAGGAGAAAGTTGCTTTTATGCGCATGATCATTGTTCGTCACGGCGAGAGTGAATGGAATCGCATTCATCGCTATCAAGGTCAGCTTGATGCGCCGCTATCCGATCTGGGGTTACGCCAGGCTGAAGCGCTGGCCCAACGCTTGCGCGACGAACCTATCGACTGCATGTATACCAGTCCGCTCCAGCGTGCCGCCCACACGGCGGAAGCGATTGCGCGCTGGCATGCAGACGTGCCGTTGTGGACGGACAACGCCCTGTTGGAGATCCATCATGGTGATTGGCAGGGAAAGTTTGTGGATGAAATCATGGCGAAATATGCTGATGGCCTGCATGAATGGCGTCAACATCCGACACGTTCCCAGATGCCGGGCGGTGAGAGTTTTAGCAACGTCCTCAAGCGCACGCTTGATTTTAAGGAGCGGTTGCTGGTTGAACATGCGGGTCAGTCGGTGCTGGTAAGTACGCACGATGTGGTTATTAAAATTCTGGTGGCCGATGCACTCGGTATGAATATGGATCGCATTAATTGTATCTGGCTGACGAATGCCAGTATTACAGTGATCGAGTATGGCCCGGATTTGCCCTACCTGGTCAACTTGAGTGATGCCAGCCATCTCGGTCAGCTGATGGTAACACGCGAGGATCAGAAAGCGTTGTAAAGCGTTCGAGCGCTCCAGCGTTCAAGCGTTCGAGCGCTGGAACGCTCAGGACGCTGGAACGCTCAGGGCGCTGGAACGCTTCAACTTTACCCGCGAATACTGGCGTTGATCTCGCGCTCCAGCAGTTTGATAATTTTCGCTCGCACCTTTGCCAGTGATTCATCACTAAGCGTGCGATCGCTGGCGCGGAAAGCAAGGCGATAGGCCAGGCTACGCTTCCCTTCACCCACCTGTGGCCCGCTATAGACATCGAAGAGCGTCAGCGTTTCGAGCAACTCACCCGCACCACGGCGGATCACGTCGGCCACATGCGCGGCAGGCATGTCGCTGGAAACGACCACGGCCAGATCCTGGAGCGTGGCGGGATAACGTGAGACCGGCTGGTACAGTGGTGGCGCGGTGCGGTTTATCAGCGCATTGAGATCGATTTCAGCCGCAGCGACCCGCAGAGTTGGCTGGCTGACTGTCCCGGTCATCCCCAGACGCTCGCACACATCCGGGTGCAGTTCGCCTAGCACGCCCACGCGCTCACTCAAGCTGTTTGCCTGGACAGTCTCCGGTTTGCGTTTCGCGTCCAGGCTGACTGGCGCGACAGCGCTGGCAGAAGGGGCCAGCATCAGTGCTGCGGCTCGTCCCGGATGAAAGCGCTCGTCATCAGTCAGCGGTATAAACGCGGCATGCTGCGTCAGTCGTAGATGCTCCAGCAGCGTCTCGATGACACCTTTGAGATCGAAGAAGTCCAGATACGCTGGTGATGCAGTATGCCAGGATCGGCTGTCACGTGGGCCAGCCAGCGCAATGCCCAGGTAGCGCGGCTCGTCAGGTAACCAGTCCCCATGCGCACCCGGCTGAGATAGCGGTAAAAAGACACGACCTACTTCAAAGAGCAGCACGCGCTCCCGCTCACGCAGATTGGTTGCCAGTGCGTCCAGCAGGGTGGGCAGCAGGCTGCGTCGCAGATATTCGCGCTCTGGCGAAATAGGGTTGCTGATGCGCAGATAGCGCTCGGCATGTGCGTCGGCGGGATGCACCTGCGCCACAGCGGCCATGCTGGTCAGCGAATAGGTAATCACTTCGGTCAGTCCACAGCCGACCAGCACATCGCGGGTGTGTTGCTCTACTTCTCGATCGGGGTGCAACTCCGGCGCGGGCAGTTCGTCAGCCAGGCGCGTGATCGGAATGCGATCATAGCCATAGAGCCTTGCCACTTCTTCACACAGGTCAGCCAGCATCGTCACATCCTGGCGCGAGGAAGGTACCTCCACGTTGACCAGCGTGCGAGCGGCATCTACTTCACAGCCAAAGCCGACCGAACGTAAAAGATCGGCAATCTCAGCCGGTGGCAACTCAATGCCAACAATACGTGCCACCTCTGCCGCCGACAGTTCCAGTCGCAGCGGTTGCCAGGGATGGGGATAGATGTCGATCAAACCCTGCGCCACCATGCCCCCACCGAGTGTGCGCATCAACTCCAGCGCCCGGCGTTGGGCGATAGGTGGCAGTTCCAGGTCAACCCCGCGCTCAAAGCGCCGTGAGGCCTCGCTCGGTAGTTTGAGTGCCTGCGCTGTGCGGCGGATCTGCGTTGACTCCCAGATCGCGCCCTCCAGCAGCACGCGGGTGGTAGTAGCTCGTACCTCGCTGTCTTCGCCACCCATCACGCCCGCAATCGCCGATGGCCCGGTGGGATCACAGACGAGCAACGGCGGTCGGCCACCCATGGCGGGAAGCAGGTCGTGATTTTTGCCATCAAGCGTCGTCAGGCGCTCACCTGGACGCGCCAGACGCACGATCAAATGCTGATCCTGTACGCGGTCGGCATCAAAGGCGTGCGTCGGCTGGCCCCACTCCAGCATGACATAATTGGAGATGTCCACCATATTGTTGATCGGCCGCATGCCCGCCGCCCGTAGCCGGCGCTGCATCCACTGTGGAGATGGGCCAACGGTGATGCCCTCGATCAACCCGGCGGTAAAGCGGGGACACAGATGGGTATCTTCGACGGTGACCCGCGCCCGCTCGCTGATGGGCGGCCCTTCCATCACGACCTGCGGGTCGGGAATATGCAGCGCCGCGCCGGTGATGGCGGCAACTTCACGGGCAATGCCGACTATGGAGAGACAACGTGCCAGATTGGGCGTCAGGTCAATGTCCAGCACCACTTCGCCCATAAAATCGCACAGCGGCATACCCACCGGCGCATCGTCTTCGAGAAAAATAATGCCCTCGTGGTCGTCGCTGAGACCCAGTTCCTTTTCGCTGCAGAGCATCGCATCGCTCATGACCCCGCGCACCGCCCGGCCTTTGAGGGTCGTAATCACCGGCTCAACCTGATGACCGTCATAGAGGCGTGATCCCTCACGGGCGAACACCGCCTTGAGCGGGTGCGTCAGGCGACCCTGGCCTTTGTAGGGGAAGAGGTTGGGCGCACCCGTAACCACTGTGTGGGGGTGCGTACCACCATAATCGACATCGGCCAGCACCAGGCGATCGGCGTTGGGATGTGGCTTGACCTCCAGGACGTTCGCCACCAGAATTTTCTCGCGATCCCAGGGGAGTTCGGCCCCGGCTACGCCAATATAGGTGATGGACGCGACCTCAAGCCCGGCCAACGTCAGCCGCTGCGCCAGATCTTCCGGTGATAGCGTAAGATCAACAAATTCCTTGAGCCAGCTTAGTGGCACCTTCATCGTTGTTACCTTCAAAAATAGAGACGGAAGTAGCCTATGCGTTCAGGAGTATAGCCGAGCCATACGCCTCTGTCAAGGATTAATGATTGTTGAGAGATTGAGGGTGTGACGAGACGTTGTAACGGTGCCTCTACGTCCGGTGGCTCTGGGAACTCTCGCCGTGGGCCTTCAGTGCCCCGGTGGGTAGGCAGCATGGGCAAGCCGATCCGCCCTACCGGAGAGATAACGCTGTTCAATGAACGATGGCCTGCTGTGTGCGGCTCTCATACTGGCACCTGGTGCAAGAGGGGATTACTGCCAGTCTGAGCGATGTGAGCGCTCGACCGTTTCACCACTGGAACGCTTAAACGCTTAAATGGTGTCTCGATACCACTGCTCCAGGCGGGCCGCCAGGTATTCGGCGCTGTAACGCGCTTCCACGACATGGCGGCCCTGTTCACCCATCCGCCGTGCGTGCGCCGGGTCGCGTAACACCCGGATAATCGCCGCTGCCAGTGCGCCCGGATCGTCATACGGCACGAGCAAACCCGTCCGCTCATGTTGCACGACCTCGTTCCCGGCGGGCACGTCGGTGGTGATCACCGGGCGAGCGGCAGCCATGGCCTCGATCAGCGGAATGCCAAAGCCCTCGTAGCGACTGGGGGCGACCACCACATCAGCCGTATGCAGCAGGCGCGTCTTTTCAAGCTCATCAACGGCCCCCAGCAACTGCAGGTTGCGCTCGACGCCCCCGGCAGCCACAATGCGCCGTAACTCGGTTT
Source organism: uncultured Chloroflexales bacterium (assembly GCA_937925925.1). Taxonomy (GTDB): domain Bacteria; phylum Chloroflexota; class Chloroflexia; order Chloroflexales; family Chloroflexaceae; genus CAKZQX01. The sequence continues at coordinate 6,912 of CALANA010000290.1, forward strand.
CGCCGCGCCGATAGTGACTGACAAAGGTGAACGTCGCCTGCGGGAATGCCTGGACGACGGTTGGCATCGCATGCGCCAGCAGGTCAAAGCCCTTGCGCTCAATCAACTGCCCGATGAACAGGATGCGCGGAGGCGGTGCCGAGGGCAACTGCACGGGGTTGGATTGCGCGTAGAGTCGATCAAAATCCACCAGATCGACCGCATTGGGCAAGACTGTGATGCGCTCCGGTGCTACTCCCAGCGCGATCAACAGGCCACGCTCGTGTTCGGACAGCGCCACCGCGCCATCGACCATGTGCAATGGGGCGTGGATCAGGTAGTTGCGCACCGCCCGCCGTGGATGGGTGCCACGCAGCAAGCGATGGGCTAACTGCTGTGGGCGCATGATCAGCCGCTCAAAGCGTGGCGGCGCTTCCAGTGGTCGGTCGCGGTCAAGCACCAGATCGCCATCGTGCAGCAGACCGTGCGGCGTCAGTACGACCGGCACGCGCAGCCAGTGGGCTAATCGGACGGTCTGAAAGGCCAGGAGGTTGCGCAAATGATGGATATGCACCACATCGGGTCGCTCGGCCAGCAGCAGCCGTAGGAGCAGTTCGGGAGTAAAGAAGCCCCAGGTTGCGCCGCGATGTACGGCTACATTGCCCGGCAGCCAGGCGTGGCGCGTGGCCTGGCCGGGGTACTGCGGCGCGTAGTATTCGTAGGCCACCACCCGATGCCCGCGCCGCACCAGCGCTCGCGCCTGCAAATACTCCGGTCGGCTGGGAAACGCCGGATCGAAGCCATAGGTTGAGATGATCAAGATTTTCATATTTAGGTGACAGGTGACAGGTGACTGGACACGTTGACACATTCTAACCCGAAGATGGCATGTGCCTCATCGCCTCCCCGCATTCCCGCCTCGTCGCCTCGTCGCCTCGTCGCCTCGTCGCCTCCTCGCATCACATCACCTCCGCATACGCCGCCAGCACCCGCTCGGTAACACTGGCCCACGAAAACTGCGTCGTGACCCACTCGCGCCCGGCCTGGCCCATGGCGTTGCGTCGCGCCGGGTCGTCCAGCAGCGTGCGAATACCAGCGGCCAGCGCGGGTGGATGCTGCGGCGGCACCAGCAAGCCGGTTTCGCCGGGCCGCACCACCTCGGGAAAGCCTCCAAAAGCGCTGGCAACCACGGGTGTGCCGCATGCCTGGGCCTCGACCAGCGCAATCCCGAAGGTTTCGTTGGCAAACGAGGCTCCAACCACCAGATCGACGCTAGCATACAGGCGCGGCAGTTCTGTACGCGGCATGCTGCCGAGAAAGGTAACCCGTGCTGCAACGCCAAAAGTCTCGGCCAGCCAGGTCAGGTGGGCGCGGTAGGGGCCATCACCGGCAATCAACAGGCGCGTGTGCGGCAACTCCGTCAACGCCTGCAGGATGTATTGCACCCCCTTCCAGGGAATCAAGCGCCCGACAAAGAGCAGCAGCGCCTCGCCCGCGGGCGCATACCGCTGGCGCAACGCCGGGTCGAGTGGCACAGGGCGGAAGAGGTCAAAGTCCACTCCATTGTACACCACTCTGGGCATGATGCCGTAGTGCGCGGCAATCGTCTCGGCATTGAAGCGACTGCACGAGACCGCAATGTCCGCCCGTTTGCCCAGCAACTGGTCGCCGGGATAAAAGTCCTTGCCGTGACAGCCAAAAACGAGCTTCATGCCGGTCAACCGGCGTGCCAACAGTGCCGGAGCCAGGTCAAACGGCTTCTGGATATGCACGATGTCCGGGCGCAGCGCGATCAGTCCGGGGAGAGCCGCCGCCGCAAACGACAGGCGTTCGAGGAGCTTGGTGAGGCCGTAGAGTCGGCGCAAAGGCGGCAATGTGCGCCAGCGCGTGCGGCTGATGAACGGATAGCTTAACACCCGTGCGCCGTGAACGATCTGCCGGCAGGAACCGGTTCCACCAATGATCGACACCTGCAAGCCGCGCCGGGTCAACTCGTGCGCCAGATCCCAGACGAAGCTTTCCACGCCGCCAACCTGGGTGGTGGTCGTAAGATTGTAGAGACAGATGTGCATCAGGTTACAGGTTATCTAAAGACGCGACGAAGCGCGAGGCGCAGACGTGACGAAGCGCAGACGCGACGAAGCGCGAGGCGCAGACGCGACGAGGCGCGAGGCGCAGACGCGACGAGGCGGCTTTTTAACGCAAAGACGCAAAGGGGCCGTTGAAGCGGAAAGCGGTCTGAGCGCAAAGCGGAAAACAGGTCACCCTTGCTTGCCTGACGCACACCCTTGTTCCTCCAGAACACATCACGCCCCAGCAACCCCCTGTTTTGCGCTTTGCGCTTAGAAGCTTTGCGTCTCTGCTCCTTTACGTCTTTGCGTTAAAAAAGGAGCGGTGGCATCGTGCCTCCGCGCCTTCTCTACGGCCCACGGCCTTCCGGTGGTAAAGCACCAACGGGCGCATCAGCAAAAAAGCTGGAGACGACGGCTCGCATCGGCAGTGTCGGCGATACCAACTCGGCATCACCAGCTACCATGATACTCTGCTTATTATAATCTGCCAATGTCGCGTCGGGCAGACTACAAACCAACACATCACGGCTTATGATGCACGTCATGGTCGGTGAAGCTGGTGCCGTCGTTGCGGATGGCGGGTTCTTCCAGCACGATGCGTTAGGGGAGCGGGCCGGGCCGCACGGTGGGGTATTGCGCCGCCACGCGCTCCTGCATGCTTTTGGTCGTGTAGCCCACCTTGAGCAAGCCCGCGTATTGGGGGTTGGTGGTTTCGTAGGCGTAGATTTTGGGCGCGACTTTCGGGCGGGGGTGGAAGAAGCCGTTTGTCATGCGTTTTTCTTTCTTATGCTTGTGTCATTTCGAGCGAAGCGAGAAATCCTCTGAGCGAGGGTTAAGATTTCTCCTCGTTGGGGCTCGTCGAAATGACTCCCCCCCCGACGACCAGCATTCCGACCAGCACCGTTAAGATTTCTCCTCGCTGGCGCTCGTCGAAATGACATTCCATTCAGCGAGGGTTAAGATTTCTCCTCGCTGGGGCTCGTCGAAGTGACATTCCATTCCAAACTCAAATCCTTCCATTCGGGATTCATGGTCATGACCAATTTATCTTTCTTTTCCCGCCGCCACTTTTTGATTTCTTTTTCTCTGGCAATAGCGGCGTGGACATCCGTCCCCTGCTCGTAATACACCAGTTTGTTCACGTTGTACTTTTTAGTGAAGCCGTCCACCAATTTGTTCTTGTGTTCGTACATTCTGCGTTCGAGGTTGTTGGTCATGCCGACATACATGACTTTATTGTTCCAGTTGGTAAGGATGTAAACATAGAAGTTGTAATCTTTCACAGAGTTTCTCCTCGCTTTATAGCGGCTCTATTCGCCCGTTGTCATATCGAGCGCCCGTTGTCATGGCGAGCGCCCGTTGTCATGGCGAGCGCCCCCCCTTGTCATTTCGAGCGAGGCAGTACTCGCCACCGTGGGCCGGGATGTCAGCGAGGTCATGGCGAGCGCCCCCCCTTGTCATTTCGAGCGAAGCGAGAAATCCACACGTTGGGGGCAAGGATGTCTCGCCTGCGTCGCAGGCTCGAAATGACAGACGGTCACGTCGCAGGCTCGAAATGACAGACGGTGGCGTCGCTTGTCATGGCGAGCGTCCGTTGTCGTTTCGAGCGTCCGTTGTCGTTTCGAGCGTCCGTTGTCATGACGAGCGCCCCCCTTGTCATGGCGAGCGTCCCTCTTGTCATGGCGAGCGTCCCCCCCTTGTCATTTCGAGCGAAGCGAGAAATCCACACGTTGAGGGCAAGGATGTCTCGCCTGCGTCGCAGGCTCGACATGACAGACGGTCGCGCCTTGTCATGTCGAGCGTCCCTCTTGTCATTTTGAGCGTCCCCCGTTGTCATGGCGAGCGTCCCCCCTGGTCATTTCGAGCGACGCGAGAAATCCACACGTTGGGGGCAAGGATGTCTCGCCTGCTTCGCAGGCTCGACATGACAGACGGTCACGTCGCAGGCTCGAAACGACAGGCGGTCGCGTCGCAGGCTCGCCATGACAGACGGTCGCTTTGCAGGCTCGAAACGACAGGCGGTGGCGTCGCTTGTCATGGCGAGTGTCCGTTGTCATGGCGAGCGCTCGTTGTCATGTCGAGCGCCCGTTGTCGTTTCGAGCGCCCGTTGTCATGGCGAGTGTCCCCCTTGTCATTTCGAGCGAAGCGAGAAATCCACACGTTGGGGGCAAGGATTTCTCGCCTGCGTCGCAGGCTCGAAATGACAGACGGTCGCGTCGCAGGCTCGAAACGACAGGCGGTCGCGTCGCAGGCTCGAAACGACAGACGGTGGCGTCGCTTGTCATGGCGAGTGTCCGTTGTCATGTCGAGCGCCCGTTGTCATGTCGAGCGCCCGTTGTGATGTCGAGCGCCCCCCTTGTCGTTTCGAGCGTCCCCCTTGTCATGTCGAGCGTCCCCCTT
>CALANA010000291.1 GCA_937925925.1 uncultured Chloroflexales bacterium
GCGGTATGAGCGAGCCTACCAATGTGCATACGCCTGGGTATCGCTCCGCCCGGCTAAAGCCGGGACTCCCATTTTGTACAACTCATACCAATGTGACTTAACCATTCCGCATACGCCGAAATCCCCACATGGGTGGGGGCCACAGGCCCCCGCACCCCCGCCACGACGCAGTCTCATTGGAGGACGCATGGCAAGACTATGCGGAATGGTCACGTCGAAACGGTATCATTCAGGCTTGCTTTGCTGCTATATGGGTCAGACTGGTAGAGACATGGAGGGGCGCACGGCCGTACGCTCCTCCTCCATCGCTACGTAACTGTTGGGCGATATGTCCGAACGACTGAAGTCGTCCCGTCGTCAGGCCGAACGACTGAAGTCGTCACTACATCGGTCATGTCGAAACCTGGTGCGCAGAACCTGGCCTTAGTCCTGCTCTGATACCTGGGGTAACAACACATCAACGCCTTCGAGCGTTTCGGCTATCAGGTTGTCAACCACCGCCTGCAGATCGCCAGTTTCATGATACACCTGAAGTTGCCGATCGGCACTGGAACCATGTTCCGCGATATGCAGCAGGTATTCCACCTCTTTGCGGCTCCCCAGTTCATCGACCACATCATCGACCAGTGCTACCATCTCATACACCAGTGCCTTCGTGTCCACCTCGGCCCGCTTGCCAAAATCAATCAATCGTCCCGACAGTCCCCAACGTTGCGCCCGCCATTTGTTCTCGTTAATCAAAGCGCGACGATAGGGCCGGAAGGTCATATTCTGTTCAAAGAGCTTGTAGAACTTGACCACAAAGGCCTGCATCGTCGCCGCCAGCGCCAGGCACTCTTCGAGGCGCGTGGCGACATCGCACACCCGAAACTCCAGCGTATTGAAAAAGGGATGCGGGCGCAGATCCCACCAGATCTTTTTGCCATTATCAATGCAGCCGGTCTGAATAAGCAAATTCACATAGTTCTCAAACTCAGCCGCCGAGGTAAAGGAGGGCGGAATGCCGGTGCGTGGAAAGTGGCTAAACATAACGCTACGGTAGGACTTAAACCCCGTATCACGCCCCATCCAGAAGGGCGATGAGGACGAGAGCGCCAGGAAGTGTGGTAGGAGATAGCGCACAATATTCATCATTTCGATGGCGACTTCTGTATTCGGCATACCAATGTGGCAATGCATGCCAAAGATGAGCAATTGCCGCGCCGCATCCTGCATTTCATTGATCAGCTCTTCATAGCGCTCGAAGGGCGTAATTTCCTGGTGCATCCACGATGAAAACGGGTGCGAGCCAGCCGCAGCGATTTTCAAGCCATTGTTGGCCGCCAGACCTGCCACGGAACCGCGCAGGTGGCGCACCTCGGCCCGGGCTTCGGAGATGGTACGGCACGGTCGGGTGCCAACTTCGATAATGCTCTGGTGCAATTCGGCTTTGACCTGTTCGCGCATAAATGTCTGCCCATCTTCCAGAAACTGCGTGATGTACGAACGCAACTCGCGTGTTTCGGGGTCGATAATCTGGTATTCTTCTTCAATGCCCAGCGTGAAAGCAAAGTCGGAGTCGAGCGGATTATAGCTACTCATATCACCGCCTTCCTGTCTTTACGCATACTATCCCTCTGATTCCACCATGTGTTCTGGCCCGGCCAGGAGTGGCGGCATGCCGCGCAACTGCCGATATTCGGGAATAGTCGCCATCGGGGGGCGCTCGTGGTCGCGGATCTCGCGCAACTCCAGGTGAAACTGACCATCCGGTGTCTGCTGGATGAGCTTCATACTCTGGTTAACCGCTTCGAGCATACGCAGACGATGCCGCTGCTCCAGGCGCTGAATAACCACCTGAATAATGGCAAAGGCCATCTTGGATAGCGGCACCAGTTCCTGATTGCGATGAATGCGCTCTTGCAAGTCTACCTGCGACAGAGCGTTGAGTCCATGTTGCTCCAGCAGATCGATCAACATGCCCGTCTCTACACCATAGCCGGTAAAGAACGGGAGCCATTCCAGCGCTGTCCGCCGCCCGGCATATTCGCCAGACAGTGGTTGCAGCATCCCTGATAGTTCCGGGTAAAACAGGTTGAGCAGCGGGCGTGCCGTCAGTTCGGTGACACGCCCACCGCCGCTGGCGACCAGATTCTCACCCTGGCGGATCGGTCGGCGATAAAAGCCCTTGCAGTATACCAGGCGCGACTCGGTCAACAGTGGCCCGATAATACCATACACAAAGCGCGGGTGAATATTCTTAATATCGGTATCGATCCAGGCAATAATATCGCCCTTGAGGACATACAGACTCTTCCAGAGTGCTTCGCCCTTCCCCGGAAAGCTACCATACTGGGGCAAAATGTCCTGGTGAATATGAATGGGAATGCCAAGTTCTCTGGCAATATCGCGGGTGCGATCCGTGGAGCGACTGTCAATCAGCACGATTTCATCCAGCAGCGGTGCCTGCTCCATCAAGGCTTCTTTTAGGGTCGTAATGATGTTGCCCAGCGTCTCCTCTTCGTTCAATGCAGGCAAACCCAGGCTGATCGTCAATCCCTGGCGGCGTTTAATCTGTACCAGGCGGTGCAAGTCCTCGAATTCGGTACTGCTAAAGTTATTTTCGGCAAACCAGCGATCGACCGTGGCCGACAGGTCACGCTGTTGCTGCCAGATCGTCTGTGCCTGTTCTTCGGCGTAGTCAAGCTTGTGGCGCACCAGCACAATGGTCTCGTTCGAGAGCCGCAGAATCCGCTCGGCCAGCAGGCCGATCGGTGCCTCGGGGTCGCCGCGCCGTCCGGTGACACCCAGGACGATCCCCTGGTGATCGGCGGCCTCGCTGAGAATAGCCTGTTCGGCGGGGATGGCACGTTCAAGCCAGCGCTGAACACGCGGCATCTGGCGCAATGACTGGAGCGATGCGCGAACGGCCTGGTTATCAGGTTGGCGTGGGTCAGTAGCATATAGCACCGTAATCGCAGCGTTATGAAGTTCGGCCAGCGCCAGCGCTGCATCACAGGCCAGCGGCGTATGCGGGCCACCGCGCACCGGCAGCAACACCCGCCGCCACAGGGTCTCGGCTTGTAGTTTGACAACCACAATATCGCAGGGTGGCTGGCGCAACAGTTCATCGATTGGCGGGCCAAACAGGCGTTCCGGCGATGAACGTTCCTCTTGCCAACCCAGTAACACCAGGCTGGCTTGCTCCTCTTCTACCGCCGCCAGAATGGCCTCCGTCGTGGTGTGCCCCACACGTACCAGCGTACGTACCTCGACTGGCCCCTCACCATGAAATTCTGTAACGTTACTCAATGTCCCCCGATAGCGACGGGCATCCTGCAGGCCATCGCTCAGAGGACTCTCGACCGGCACTTCGACAATCCCTAGCACCGTGACACTTCCATTATGGAGACGCGCCAGTGCCTGGGCCAGCGGTAGCAATCGTACCGCCTCCTGTTGTGCAAGAATGGGCACTAATACGCGATATTGGTGTGGCAGGGATCGGGCGATGGTGGTTTGAATATGCTCCTCGCTCATATCTATCCTCTCACTAGTACGACCATGTTATCAGACCTACGTGAAATGTACTGGAGCCTGGACACGCTTAGACCGCACCTGCAAACAGGGGCGCAATGTGATGCTGATAGATGGCTTCCCAGGTATATGCCAGACGGACACGACGGCGCAGGCTATAGCGGGTATCAGCGTGCAATGCTGCGGCAATACGCTCGGCAATCGGCGTGGCATCGCCATATGGGTCAAAATAGAGTGCGGCTGCGCCCGCCGTCTCGTGAAAGGGGGCAATATCACTACAAAAGATCGGGATGCCAGTTAGACCGGCCTCAATGATCGGAATACCGAAACCTTCGGCACGACTCGGAAAGAGCAGGCCATCGGCCAGATGATACAGGTCGGCCATCATGGCATCGCTGACTGGACGCGGGTGGCCTTGCTCGTCGGTATAGCTGGCAAAGAGAAACAGGATCGCCTCAGTTGCGCCGCTGTGCTGCTGCAACGCCTGCAGTTCAGCGAGATAGGCAGCATTGGTTGGATTGTGGGGGCCAGGCGAGCCGGTAATCACCAGCCGCGGGTTGAGGCCAAGACGACCGAGCGCACCTACAATCGCAATGGCCTGTTCGATGTTTTTACGGCGAGTAATACGCGCCGGTAAGAGCAGCAATGGTTCGGCGGCCAGCAGGTTGTGCTGCTGGATGAGCAACTGCGTATCTGGCTCCAGCTTGAAGAACGCGGGCAGATCAACGCCGGGTGGAACAACGGCGATCTGCGCTGGTGGGATGCCCAATAAATCAGCCAGTTGCTGACGGCGATCATGTGAAACCACCACATAGCGCACGCCGTCCCAGGCCTGGCGCAGCAGATCCCAGGGTGTGCCGGGGTGCAGTTCGGGGATGTAGAGCGGATCTTGCCAGGCAAAATCGTGACACCAGGCCACCAGCCGTCCAATCACGCCAGAGTTATGCAGTTGATGGAGCGCCGCCGTCAGTGCCAGATTCTTGTGCAGGGTCAACACATTATGCACCAGCACGACATCACAGCCCTGGAGCGCGGATGCGAGTGCCGCCAGCGTTCGTTCATAGAGCGCAACATATGCCTGGCTGACCTCGCCTGCTGCGAGCTGGTGATTAACCTGTTCGATCTCCACGCCACGTGATCCGAAGAGCGGATTGATCACCACCTCTACCTCAGAAGAACCGACAGCACCAGTGCCGACCACAATCCGTGGGTGATGACCGGCAGCCGCGAGCAGGCGGGCATGGTGGTCAATCGTGACTTCGACGCCCCCCAATCCCGGTGGCCCGGCGTAGTGCAAAATGGCAATTTTCTGGCCCTGGGTCATTTACAACTCACCGCGACTCTGACGGATCGCCAGGTCGATAAAACAGGCAGCACTCCAGCCAAACATTGGGGCCGCTTTCGGTGGTGCCTCGCCCGTATCGGGATGATAATACTCATAAATATCATTCTGGCTCATCACCAGCCGCAAGGTGCGCTCGGCCAGATCTTCAGCCACCCATTCATAGCCTGTCCGTTGGAGCGCTTCGACAAAAATATAGTTAATGTTGATCCACACCGGGCCACGCCACATCTGGAACGGGTTGTAGTGCGCATCCTGCACGGCTACGGTTGGCAGCGGATAGTTGGTCCAGAACTCGTTTGGATTGGTCAGGTGATCGACCAGGCGCTGGTTCATTTCTGGTGACAGCCGATCTGTCCAGAGGGGATACAGACTAAATGGCGTCAGGACGGGAATGCGCTGATGATCGCGCTGAAACCAGAACAGCCCCGCCACCGGATCATAGAAATGTTCAACCATACGGTGGGCCAGGGCCTGCGATTTGCGCTCCCACATGGCCGACTCACGCTCGCGCCCCAGGATGCGGGCAATACGGCCCAGTGCCTCCATCTGCAGACAGAGATACGTATTCAGGTCAACCGCCTCCACCGGCATGCCACCATCCCATAGCGGGCTGTCATCAAGACCACTGGAGAAGGGATGACTGTATTGCACAATCCCGTCATTGTCGTCGTCGTTCAGGCCAAACCACCAGTTGTTCCACCGTACCAGCGGATCATATATATCACGCAGGAGTTGAATATCGTGTGTGTACTCAAAAACATGCATCGAAACCCAGGCGATAATCGGTGGCTTGGTAACCGCAGCGGCGATTGGTATTTCCAGATAGGTAATCGCACCTTCGTCATAGACCGCATCGGGGATCATGCCATCGGGTAGTTGATGATCGAGCATAAAGCGAATCTGGTCACTGGCGAGCTGCGGTTCAGTGTAGCGCAAGGCCAGGGCGTGAAAATAATTATCCCACTGCCAGGCACCGACATAGTGAGCCTTGCTGGGCGAAACACTCTCGCGGCGAAACAAACCTTGCGGTGCCAGCAAGTTATTACCCAGCACCCACCAGGCATAGTAATATTGAGCGCGATATGACTCATCAACAGCGGGTGCCTGTGCGAACCACTGATGCCAGCGCCGTTCGGCAGCGGCTAACACCTGCTGAAACGGCACCACCGTGCGGTTCAGATCCAGGCCAGCTTTGATATGCAGCGTAATCGCCGTATTCACATCGCCTTCCGTGGTCAAGGTGACATCATATCCACTACCATTATTGTCGGCAATCCGATTCAAGAGCAAGGCACCGTTGGTTGAGTAGGCGCAGTTGCGTAAGCTCTTAAACTCGCCGCCGCTGCTGTCGGGCCGGGCCACATCGGGCAGGATCGTAAAGCAAATGCCACAAGGAATAGCAGCAGGAATACCAAACGACAGAGTTTCTCGATCTTGAAAGACCAGCACAAACTCCCCCAACGGGGTCTGAAACACCAGCGCATGGGGATAGGTCGTCACCTCAAACGGTAACGGTGTACCATCACCATCAACGAGCTGCAGTGCAGTCACAAACGGTGGCCGCGAACGATAGGTTGATAGCCCTGGATGTACGGCCGTCAATCGCTCGGCCAGCTTGATGTATAACGTGTGATCCTGCTGGCTATGCTGGTAAACCAGTAAGCGTGAACCGCGATCGCTAAACGGAATGCGGCGAATATCGATCCGATTTTCTAACAGGTTCAGGTAGGGTGACTCTGGAATATGCACACGAACCCCTTCAGGTTAAAGTTACAGGCGATGCGCTGGGTGATCCGGCTCCAGGGTTACGGCATTATGTAACCATTCAGGTGGGGTGGTCAGGAGGGGCATTGCGCCCCTCCTGGAGTCTCAAGGTTGTGGGGGGGGGG
>CALANA010000292.1 GCA_937925925.1 uncultured Chloroflexales bacterium
AACAGGCATCCTCCGGGGAGTCAGGGTGATACCGTCTACTATTGTAGCACTTCCAGGCAGGGAGGTGGGGAGGCGCCTGGGAGCGATGAAGCGGGCTGAGCGAGCTGAGCGGCGACGTGGTGAGCAGCATGTAGTAACGACGTTCGTCGTTGCGCGGAAGCGGTGGAGCGGTGGAGCGGTAAAGCGCTCGAACGTTCCACCGCACAGATGCTGAGGAATGTCAAGGTGTGCCAGCAAGGTACCTGTTCACACTCAAGGGAACATGCCCGCCTGGGAGTGTGGGCAGCTTGCCATTGTCTCCGCGATGGAGGCATCCCACCCTTGCTTCCAGGGGGGCGTGTTACCTCAAATGTGAACAGGTACAGTTGCTGCAAAACTTGTACAAGTTTCCACAGTATGGTACCATTGAGTGTTACCGGACAGTCCTTGTATCCTGCCTGGCTTGTGACACTCCCGCCCGGCGACTCAAGTCGCAGGCTACCGATGGCAAAGCTCGCCTTCACCGGCTACCCAGGCGTGTGAAGGCTGCCTTCGCACGCCTGTTGGGAGACTGAAGTCTCCCGACAGTAGGGATCTGCAATGGTAGTAATACACTAAGGAGAGACTTTATGCACGATCATTATCTTCGTCGGCGACGATCAATCGTTGTGCTACTGCTCACGCTGATTGTTATCAATGGATTGTTAGGCCTGAGTCGTGTTGATCTGCCCGCCACTGCGACGACAACCACCAGTCTACCCTTGCCCCAGATCTTTCCCCCCGATGATGCAAACGTGCTGGCGCGCTTTCCGTTCAACGGCAATGTCGAGGATGCCAGTGGGAATGAGCGTCATGGCACGTTGATCGGTGGGCAGTTCGTTTCGAGTCGGTTTGGGCAAGGTTTACTGGTTGGGCAAGCAGACTCCAATGGCATGGACTGGAGCCAGTATGCCAACTTGCTGGTACATCCGTATACGATAGAGATGGTTCTCACACCAGAAGAGACGCTGAACTGGCGGAAATTATTTGGCTTTAGTGATAGGGCCGATAGTGGCTGGTACTATAAAAATCAGGGGATCCAGGCCTATCCCCATGCTGTGTTAGGTACCGGTCAAATATTGCCAGGTCAGCGCCACTATCTGGCTTTCGTTTCGACCGCACCTGATCAGATCGACGTGTACTTTCAGGGCACCTTGATCGGCTCTACCAATGCCAGTTTTATCGCCCCACCCGAACAGGCGCTCTTTTTTCGTGACGATGTTAACACTGGCCGCCGCGAGCAACTGGTTGGAGTAATCGACACGCTGCGCATCTCGTCTACGGCGCGCACAGCCCAGGAGATAGCGGATGTCGAACAGAACCTGCGCACGCTCGAGCAAGAAATTTTTGTGCAAAAGCGTACCGACAAGCCCGTGGTCTCGCCCGGAGACAGCTTGAACTATACGATTCGCCTGAACAATCCGCAATCCACAAGCGCTACCGTGACTGAGATTATTGACCTCCTCCCGTCCGGTTTTAGCTACCAGACAGGCAGTACCACCGGTCTGACTACCAGCGACCCGCAGATTACACTGAATGCTAACTCTCAGCAGTTGCGCTGGGTTGGATCTTTTGTGATTCCTGCCAGGGGATATGCCGATCTGAGTTTCAGTGTGGAGGTTGCGTCTGATCTATCTGCTGGTGCCTATGCCAACACCGCGCAAGCAACGGTGGAGCGTAATGGAAACTTGATCGCCGCGTTGCCGGCCGTCAATGCCGCTCCCGTGACCATTCCGCCGCCAACCGTCGCTCGTAATCCAGGTGCCACCGCCGAAGGTGGGAGCGTTACCATAGATCCGCAGACAGGCAAACCGACAATTACGCTCCCACGTAGTAACAACCGCAATGTTGTCTTCACTACCAGCGTAGAATGTCCCACCCCGCCCGGCGGTACGCCTACGAGCGTGGTACTGAAGCATAATGGCTACACCTATGCTATGGAGGAAAGTCCGCCCGATAGTGGGACGTATACCACCACCATACCCGCAAACCAGTTGGCGAATGCGGTCATTGACATTGCTGTAACCTGTAGCGGCGATCCTGATAATCCGATTGAGAATGAAGTGGGAAAGGTGCAACTTTATGATCCCAGTGGTATCATCTTTAATGCCGTAACCGGCAACCCAATAGAGGGTGCCACCGTGACACTCTATCGCGTGCCGGGAGCGCAGGCGGGCACCGATTGTATGACAGTAGATACCCGTCCCGACGCGGCGAACGAAGCGGAACCCTGGAGCGGAGTTACCGATCATACACCTGGTGCAAATGATGAGCAAGTTCAGGCTGATTTTGACCCGCCGCAGATTGAACCCGTGCAGAATCCGCAGCGTACCAATCGTGAAGGGCGTTATGGCTGGGATGTCGTGGCCGGTTGTTGGTATATTCAGGTGACAGCCCCCGGTTATAACAGCCGCGTCAGTCCATTGGTAGGCGTCCCCCCGGAGGTCACCGATCTAAACCTTGGTTTGACCCCCCGCGATCAGGGGGAGTTGAACAACGTGTATCTGCCGACTATCTTGCGTTGAGGTGGCTCAGGCACTGAAGAAACGTAACTGTTCACCCTCAAGCGAACATGCTCGCCTGGACGCACGGGACGCTCGTGCGCCCAGAGCGCTCTTGCCTGGGCGGGCGTCCCGGCCGCCGAGAACGCTCCGACCGCTTGAGCGCTCCGGCCGCTCCAACGTGCCCCCGCTGCCCCGTGCTACACCGCGTCACGGAGCCGCTGCTCCAACGTAGCCAGATCGGGCAGATCGGGCACGTCGGCCCGGAGTGCCTGGAGACGACCGATGTCGGTGATCCTGTGGATCAGCGTGGTCAGGCGGAGCGGCGCATCTGGGAAGCGGAGCGTCACCAGGGCTACCAGCGTTTCACGTTCGGTTTGCAGGTGGGTGAGATAAGCCTCACGCTCGACATGTCGGTGCATCTCCTGTTCCGCCTGCTGGTGCGCCTGCCGTTCGGCTTCGAGCCGAGCTTCGAGCGCCTGCCGTTCAGCTTCCCGCATTTGCCGTTCAGCTTCGAGCGCTTGCCGTTCGGCTTCCCGCATTTGCCGTTCGGCAGCGAGCTGTGCTTCGAGCGCCTGCCGTTCAGCGGCGAGTTGCGCTTCGAGCCGGGCTTGCCACTTTGCTTCCTGTTCAGCGATAATATCCTGGGCCAGATACTCCATCAATTCAGAACTCATCAGCTTTTCCTTTGTGACCAGACGGATAAACCGTTCGGGGGTCATCAGCGGCGCGGCAAAGACCCCCAGAATACTCAGCAAATCGGCCTGCTGGACGGGTGGGGCCGCCTGCAGCACCAGGTGGACGGTCTGTTCGACCAGTGGCGCATCGGCTCCGCGCATCAGCGGGCTGAGTACCGCCAGCGCCAGGTTGCCGGTTGCCACCGCCGCCACCGCGTCCTGCTCCCACAGCCGGATGCAGCGAAAGCCCCAGCGGTGCTGCACCTGGCCATCCACCACCATGGTTAGCGTATCGCCCACGTCATCGGTGGGGTTGAGACAGACGATGGTGCCCACGATGGTGGTCTGCGGTTCGGTTTGCCCGACCAGGGCCATAGAGCCACCTAAGCGCCACAGCGCCGCGTTGTCGCCGTAGCCCTGCCAGCGTAGGTGACGTAGGTGACGTGA
>CALANA010000293.1 GCA_937925925.1 uncultured Chloroflexales bacterium
GGCGTTGCATGCAACGCCGCTCCGCCCCGCGACAGCTCGTTCTAGGGTCAGTCTCGTTGTGGTATGAGCAAGCATACGACGAACCAACGGATGCGGAAGGTCGACGTCAAATTAGTATTACTCCATTCCATACAAACACTCTTTGGGATAGAGTCCTCCCACGCGCCTGCGTCGCAGCCGGGGGGAGTGCGGCTTCTCTGCGGCGCACTCCCCCCGGCAGGGCGGGGCCGGGGGGGCAGCGTAGAGGCGTGGCATGTAACGTCCCTATGCCCTGCGACATCGCGTTCCAGGGGAAATATCGTTGTAGGAATAGTACCTGTTCATACTCCGAGGCACGTACTCGCCTGGGAACGCGGGTGTCCCGCCCTCCGTCGCACAGGCGCGGGTATCGTACCCGTACTCCCAGGCGAAAAGGGAACACGTAAGACAGAGCTTTCCCCCAGGTCTGAACAGTTACTGCATATATTTCACTTGCAGATCTCCCGGCTCTCGCGTATACTATATGCGTTTTTTTCGTGATACTTGCTTTATCGTGTATGATCAATCGTTCTATTACCAAGTAATGGATACTACCTCTCCACCTGCTGATGGTCTGGCGAGGTTTTTTTGCGTTTGATCATTCCACACCACATGGTTTTTATACCTTATGCATTCGTTGTGTCGTTGTACTCCTTCTTTCTCTATAGCCGTCATAGACAGACTCATACACCTATAGAGTCCCGGCTTGAGCCGGAATCTGGCATCCATCTGGTGGATGCTGGTATTCCTGTTTGTACGGAGTGAGGATCGCTATCGCCACACAAACCTATATCTAGAAATCACATCCGGTTCGTTCCCTCCTTTCCAGGCTCCCGACTGCTGAACCGGAACAGGCTTTTCCAAAAGGAGCATGAGTAATGGTCAATACGGTGTCTCACTATGTTGAACAGCAAGTACATGTCCATCCTGCTGATGGAGCGGTCGATTGGTTGCAGCGGCGCGCCCACCTCTCGCCGCAACGTATCGCACTGATCGACAGCGCAACCCACCAGCAGATTACCTTTGCCCAGTGGAATCAACGGGCGAACCGTGTGGCGAACGCTTTGCATGGCCTGGGTTTGCGCAAAGGCGATCGTGTGGCAATTCTGGCACCCAATTCCCTGGAGTATCTGGATTTGCTCTTTGCCTGCCAGAAAACGGGGATGATCCTTCAGGCGCTCAACTGGCGGTTGACCGTTTCCGAACTGGAAGTATTGATCCGCGATGGTGACCCACGCTTGCTGATCTATAGCCCGAATTTTACCAGTCTGGCACTGGCACTGTATTCTCGGATTGATGTTGAACACTGGATGACGCTCGGTGAATGTGCTATGTCCAGTGATCACCGCTGGGCTGATTGGGTCGAACGGGCTGCCACCACACCCGCCAGGCCAACACCATTGACGATGGATGATCCCTGGATCCTGTGTTACACTGGAGGGACGACCGGGTTGCCGAAGGGGGCCATTCTCACCCACGGTACAGTCACCTGGAATGCGATCAACACCGTGATGAGCTGGGGTATCAGCGCCAATACGGTCACCGCGCTCAATATGCCACTCTTCCACACAGGTGGATTGAACGTTTTCACCACGCCGCTGGTTCATATCGGTGGTTGCTCGATTGTTTGCCCCTCCTTCGATATTGAACAGGTGTATACTTTCATTGAACAGAGGACGATTAATGCTTACCTGGGTGTGCCGACGATGTTTATTATGATGCAACAACATCCCCGCTGGGCGACGATTAATTTTGAGGCACACCAGATCATGATCAGTGGCGGCGCATCCTGTCCTACGCCTGTTTTTGAGCGCTTCTTTGAAAAAAATGTTCTGTTTAAGACGGGCTATGGGCTAACCGAGGCCGGGCCGAATACCTTCTGGTTGCCAGATGCCGATGTGCGGCGCAAGATGGGATCGGTGGGTAAACCGCTGTTTCACATTGATGTGCGGATTATGAACGATGAGGGTCAGGAATGTGCCCCAGATGAAGTCGGGCAGTTACTCATTCGTGGGCCACACGTGATTCCTGGCTACTGGAATAACCCGCAGGCGACAGCGGAAACCATTATTGACGGCTGGTTGCACACCGGCGATCTGGCCCGTTGTGATGAAGAGGGGTATTTTTATATTGTCGGGCGCAGCAAAGACATGATCATTTCTGGTGGTGAAAATATTTACCCGGCCGAAGTCGAAAGTACGATGCTCGGTCATCCGGCGGTATCGGAAGTGGCCTTAATCGGCATTCCCGATCCACGCTGGAGCGAAGTAGGCCGGGCGATTGTGGTGCTAAAAGCCGGGCACCATGCGCATGAGCGGGAATTGATTGCCCATGTTACCCAGCATCTGGCGAGCTACAAAGCACCGAAATCCATTATTTTTGTGAGCGAATTGCCAAAAACGGCTGCTGGTAAAGTGGATAAGAAAGCGCTGCGAGAGCAGTATGGAGGCAGCGAATGAGTACACGTGTGGCAATTGTGACGGGCGCGGGCAGCGGCATTGGGCAGGCAGTGGCCGAGGCTCTTGCACAGGCAGGACAGCATGTGGTTGTGGCCGATCGGCAAGGGGAGCAGGGGCAGCGCGTGGCACAGGCGATTGGCGGTCAATTTGTGGAGGTTGATCTCGCGCAGCGTGATGATTGTCGCCGCCTGGTTGATACGACGCTGGCTCACTATGGTCGCGTCGATATCGTGGTCAACAACGCCGGGTTTCAGCATATCGATCCGATCGAGGATTTTCCTGAAGATACCTGGGAGCGCTTGCTGGCGGTGATGCTGACCGCGCCGTTCTTGCTGATCAAATATACCTGGCCAACGATGAAGGCCCAGGGGTGGGGCCGCGTCGTCAATATCGGCTCGGTGCATAGCCTGCGCGCCTCGCCGTTCAAGGCTGGCTATATTTCGGCCAAGCATGGCCTGCTGGGGCTGACCCGCACGGCGGCGTTGGAAGGTGCCCCCTATGGCATCACGGTCAACACCATCTGCCCGGCCTATGTACGCACACCGCTGGTGGAGCATCAGATTGCCGATCAGTCGCGCACTCGTGGTATCCCCGCCGAAGAAGTCATTGAGCAGGTGATGCTGGCTCCGGCGGCGATCAAGCGCCTGGTTGAGCCAGGCGAGGTGGCCGATCTGGTGCTGTATCTTTGCTCTGACTCGGCCCGTTCGGTTACCGGTGCCGACTGGACGATTGATCTAGGATGGACGGCGCATTAACATGCCCAGAGATACAAGCAGTTCTATGCTTCCTCGCAAATGGCAGGGGATGTTTAACGCCGCGAGCTTTTATGGACGGCCCTACCGCATCTACGTGCCGCATGACTATCGTCCTCGAACGCCGCTGCCGCTTCTGGTGATGCTGCATGGCTGTTCGCAGAGTGCGGGCGATTTTGCCGTCAGCACGGAGATGAATGCGCTGGCCGATACTTATGGATGCCTGGTGGTTTATCCTGAACAACTGTCAGCGGCCAACAGCCGTCGCTGTTGGAACTGGTTTCGTGCTGAACACCAGGAACGCGGCAATGGCGAACCGGCTGAAATCGTTGGTATCGTGCAGGAGGTCAAAGCACACTATCGGGTTGATCCCAATCGCGTCTATGTGGCTGGACTCTCGGCGGGCGCGGCGATGGCGGTGATCCTGGGGGCCACCTATCCTGATGTGTTCGCGGCAATTGGGGTTTGCTCCGGTGTGCCGTACAAAGCCTCCACCCATTTACCTGGTTCGCTGCTGGTGATGGCGCGCGGCGTGCCGGATGTAACCCGCCATGGACATGCCGCCTATGTGGCGATGGGAGACTACCGGCGCGTCATGCCAGTGATGGTCTTTCACGGCACCCACGATCATATTGTCCATCCGCGCAATGGCGATCAGGTGCTTGACCAGTGGTACTACACGAACAATCTGGTGCAACAGCACGTCCGGCAGAGCCAGCCTGTCCAACTGGTGCCAGAAATCACTACCGGGCAGGTTCCGGGTGGATTGCCGTATTCCGCGCATCTGTACCGTGACTCAGGGGGGAACGTACTGATGGGCAAATATATGGTCGAAGGTATGCAGCATTGCTGGCCCGGCGGCGCAAGCGATGGATCATATACAGACCCGCGTGGCCCCAGGGCCAGCCAGATGTTGATTGACTTTTTTTTGACCCATACGCTGGAACCGACGATCACGTTTTCCCGGTTGCCACGACAGCAGCCAGCCCCTGGCGCTGGATCGCCGCGAGTGCAACCGGGCGTGCTACAGCGTATTGGCAACCGGCTGAATCGTCTGTTGCGACGATAAAGACTGGATCACGGAGGAGCATGGTATGACTATACTACCGCATTTATCCGGCATTACGGGCCGGATAGTGACAACCGCTCGCGGCCGTTTTTACACTCTGGAGGCGGGCATGCCCGACGGTATTCCCGTTGTTTTTGTTCACGGCAACGTTGCATCGGCGACCTATTGGGAAGAGATGCTGCTGGCCTTGCCCGACGGCTATCGTGGCCTTGCACCTGATCGCCGTGGGTGTGGGGCATCGGAGATGATCCCGATTGATGCGACCCGTGGGATGCGCGATTTCAGCGACGATCTGTATAGTCTGGTAACGACGCTGGGTCTGCCGCGATTTCATTTGATCGGCCATTCACTGGGAGGCACAGTGGCAATGCAGTATGTGATCGATCACCCCGAACAGGTACGCTCGCTGACACTCGTGGCGCCTGGCTCGCCCTATGGCTTTGGCGGCACAAAGGATGTTCAGGGTACTCCCTGCTGGCCGGATTATGCCGGTTCGGGGGCAGGGCTGGTCAACCCGGAACTGGTCAAGCGTCTGGCCGAGCAGGATCGTAGCCTCGACAGCCCGTTCTCACCGCGTCAGATCTTCCGCATGCGCTATGGGAAAGCACCCTTTCAGCCCGCACGCGAGGATGTGCTGGTGGACTCGATGCTCTCGATTGCAATTGCCGAGGGCAATTATCCCGGCGATAAGGTGCTTTCAGCCAACTGGCCTGGTCTGGCACCAGGGGTGCTGGGGGTAAACAATGCCCTTAGCCCCAAATACTGCAATCTGAGTGGCCTGGTAGCAGTGCATCCCAAACCAGACATCCTGTGGATTCGCGGTGATGCCGATGAGATTGTCTCCGATCGATCGCTCTCGGATGTGGGCACACTGGGGGCGATGGGGTTGATTCCCGGCTGGCCAGGCGCAGAAATTTTCCCCTCACAACCCATGGTCAGTCAGACACGGGACGTACTGGAACACTATGCGGCCAATGGCGGGCGCTACACCGAGCAGGTGCTGCGCGATACGGGCCACACGCCCTATCTGGAAAAACCAGAGGAGTTTCTGGCAATCTGGCTACCCTTTTTGCAGACGCATTGATTCTTGTGGTTGCCAAAAAGAGAAACGTCCAGGCATAGTTCAATTTAAGACATAAAACATGTCGAGTTGTTGTGTAGGGGCAGTGCTTTGTGCCTGTCTCCTCGCGTACCTCAATGCCCCTCCCTGGATGCGACGCAGAGTAGTCCCACCCAACCAGCCAGTCGGCAAGCACGGGTGCCAACGCTTCTGCGTCGGCACCCGTGCCAATGACCGGCAACCTGTACGCCCCGATTAACGGATAATCAAGGGCAAGAAAACGCGCTGCCCTTCAGGATCGGGGTTCGGGTCAGGATCGGGGTTCGGGTCATCTGGCTGTGGCTCTGGATTTGGATCAGGTAAGTCCTCAACCGGAGTAATAACCACCAGCGCGAACTCGGCCATACGATCCACCATGGTTTTCACGTGACCACTGGTGGGATCAACGGTCGTCGGCAATACGATCCACTCTTCGCCATCACGATAAACGATATGCAGTTGATCGGCATCGTCCTCGCCCAGGTCTTCCGAGGTATAGACCACCGCCAGTTCATACGGTTGCGCCAGTTCATCGACAGGCTCGCCAGTCTCGTCCACTGCGCCGATCTCAAAGCCCTTGATCCAGCGCTGTTCGGGCAGCAGTGGTTGCCTGGTCGCTTCTAGACTGGTGTACAAGATCTGGATCGTTCCGCTGACGGCCTCGGTTGGAAAGATCATTTGTACCTGGTCATCTGCGCTATTCACCGTTGCGCCACGGGGTGTTACCTGCGCAAAGCATGGCGACCAGGTCTGCAACGCTGCCCGGATTTCATCGCGCAGCAACTCCTCGGTTGTCTTGAAGGTACTGAAGCCATCACTGAGCGTGTCTGCACCGTGAATAAACATCCCGAACACATACTGGCGCGGCGCATTGACCGTACAGATACGGAAGGGTAACTCGATCCATCCACCGATCGACCGATAGCTTTTCCCTGACAGTCCGTAACTACCAGCCTTCCAGGCAAAGCGCATCTGGTTTTTGAAGGCAGCGGCACTGGCACCAAGGCCCAGGCTGGCCGCTTCCTCATCGACAATGGCCCCGAAGAGCGAGGAGGTACTCTGGTTGCTCATCAGATTATAGAATGTCTGGCGGTTCGCGGCATTCAGGAAGCCGGTTGCCACGCCTTCATACAACCGCCCCGTGTCGACCAGCGTGAGCTGGTTGGGATTCTGGACGGCCTGGTTGCCACAGCCGATGCGGTGCTGGAGCAGACTGTTCTGCATGCCCAACGTCTGCGCGGTGACGTTGATATTGGCCTGACCAAAGCGCTTGAGTACTGCTTCCGTCCGTGCATTGTCAGACTGGCGCATCATTGACTGCAGGCTGTTCTGCAGGCTCTCGGTGACGATCGCCGGCGGGATTTGATCGAGCGGACAACTGCCATTGTAGGCTTGAAACACATTTATATTCTCGGTCAGATTGGCGTTGCCATTCTGCACCTGGCGCATGGCATGGGCATGATGCAGCGCTTTGATCGTACTGGCTGGCTCAAACACGACATTGGATTGGAGCGCAGCGAGAACCGACCCGTTCACCCGCTTGAGATACAGCCCGGAGCTACCGCCCTGATGACTGGCGCGCAGGAGGCTACCGACGCGGGTGGTTAGCGCATTGGAGTTGTTGAGCATTAAGACGGCGAAGCGCTTCTGGCCGCCAACGGTGTATGGTTCGATGTCGAAGATGCGGGCACCGTTTTGTTGGGCAAGAGCGTTGACCTGGGCCGCAGTAACGCCATAGTACCACCACCAGTGCTTGTTGGTATTGCGCTCCATAACCACGGTGAAGGTGCTGGCACCATGGCGCTCAATGTCGATCAGCCGCGCCTGATTATCTTTCAGTTTCTCAGCGATAAAGGCCGGGCTGACGTTGTAGTACCACCACCATGCCGAGGCGTCATTCCCCTGGTTGGCGATCATGACCACGCTATAGCGGCGCTGGTTGTTGACTACATAGGTCTCAATGTCGATCAGGCGTGCCTTGTTCTCTTTGAGCTTATCGGCGATGAATGTCGGAGTAACATTGTAGTACCACCACCAGCCTTTCGCCTGCGCCCCGGTATTTGCGACCATCACCACCGCAAAGCGCTGTTGACCATTGTGCCAGTAGGTCTCCAGGTCAATGATGCGTGCCTGATGCTCGTTAATTTTATCGCTTATAACATTCGCCGAAACGCCATAATACCACCACCAGCCTTTCTGGTGGACACCGGTGTTACGCACAAAGGCCGCGCTAAAGCGCAGTGGGTCAGCTTGCTCGACCTCGATATCGATCAGGCGGAAGCCCTCATCGATCCTGGTTTTGATTTGATCGGCTGAGACACCGTGGAGCCACCAGTAGCCGGTCGGTGTCGTTTGCCACTTCTCAGCCTGTGCCGGGGCCGCAGGTAGTGCGGTGAACACAAGTGTCAGCACAAAGCTAAACACCACCAACATACGTATCAACCGATTCGTCGTTCGTCCCTTCATGATCATCAACCTCCTTGAGTAAGCATTGTCGCTTTTCCATCAACCTGACGGCTACGTCCACATATGGCTCGTATCAGGTTGTTCGCTCACTCAACGCCGCTCCAGGAGGTTTACCGCCATCTCCGGTCGATTGCTGCCATGCATGCCATGCATGCGGCAGCAGAGCGGCCGCACTCCATATCCGCCCAACAGCAAATATGCGGGGTGGGTGCTTGATTCAGCACAGTGTGCCCCGCCTGCGCAACCAGGGCGGTCGTGGCCCCGCACATCAGCGGGCTGAGGGTCGTCGGTGCCCGATTGCCAGTAGAGGCGTTGCATGCAACGCCTCTACTCATGCCGCCTGCGCATCCTGTTCCCACAGCCGGATGCAGCGTACAGACCGGTGGTGCAGCACCTGCCCATCAACCGCTATCGTCAAGGTTTTCCCCACATCATCGGTCGGCTTCAGATACATGATGGTTCCAATAATCGTGGTGTCGCCTGCATTCAAACAAGAACGTCTCCCTCATCGCACGCCTGCTTTGCGCTTTCCGCTTTGCGCTTTCCGCTTCTAAAGCACCTCACCGAATAATCAGCGGCAGAAATGTCTGTTCTAGCTCATCCTCGTCCTTGTCCTTGTCCTCGTCTAGCTGCCAGATCACTGTCACCGCGTCGAGCGTGGGCGAGGGCATTGCGTCTGCACTGGTAAACCTGGTACGCCACTGTAGATAGCGCGTGGCTGCCAGGCTGCTGATATCGGCCGGCGAACGCTGCAACGGCATCCAGTCACTCCAGGTCTGATCAGGAACTGCCGTATCACCCACACGCACCTCCAGCGCAATGGTGGTGCCGACCGGTTGCGTTGCCATCCATTCGAGTATACGCCAGGCCACGCTGCGTTGAGCGACATAGACCGCAGATGTGTAGACACCGTTGGTCTGTGGTGTCTCGCCCGGCCAGCGTGCCAGGTAAATTGCTTCGCTGACATTGCCTTCTCCGATCTGACTATTACGATCATCGCCCCAGGCTAGATACATATTCCCGGCTGCATCGGCCGCCAGGCGCGGGCGGGTGGGCGTGGCGGTACCATCAACATCGTTCACTCGAACGGCTGTTTCCCAGGTCTCTCCACCGCTAGTGGAGCGTGCTGCATAGATTTGCGCATTACCATACTGCGCACACCAGGCACAGTAGAGCGTTCCCTCGGCGTCGATCATCAGGCGTGGGTTGTAGGCTGCTACGTCGCCGGTGTCCACCTGTACATTGCGGCCCCAGGTCTGCCCGCCGTTGCTCGACGATGCCGAAAAGATCGCCGGAATGTCGGTGCGTGTATCGTGCCAGACTATGTGCAGGCGACCCTCGGCCCCCGCCACCAGGCTCGGCTGGCTCTGCGACGCCGCGCCAGTATCGTCATTGACGCGCACATCCGCGCTCCAGGTCTGCCCGCCGTCGGTTGAGCGGGCCACAAAAATGTCGGCATTGCCGTTGCGATTATCCTGCCAGGCCACATACAGATGCCCATTCTGATCCAGAGCCAGATCAGGATTAAGGCGTACTGCTACACGTGGTATCGGATCGTTCACCGGCACAGGTGATGTCCAGGTTGCACCACCGTCGGACGAGGCGCTGAAGAAAATAAAGAAAAGGCTGTTGCGCTGCGACGCCCACACAACATACACCTGCCCCGCCGCCCCGGACACCAGTGCATGCGGCGTATCAGCCAGCGGCGTTTCGTCTGTCGTCAAGGGCATACTGGCACTCCAGGTCTGGCCGCCATCGCTGGAGCGGGCAAAGAACAGGTCGTTGAGTTCAAGAGAGCCGCGCCGCCGGTTTTGCCAGACGGCATACAAATTGTCGCTCGCATCACGCGCCAGTGCCGGTCGCGCCTGTATTGCGGAGGCCAGTTGCCGATCATTGACACGCACTGGATCACGCTGTTCACGACCAAACGTGGTTGTGCCCGGCGGACTGGCCGCAACACGCGCCACAAAGATACCAGCCTGGTCAGGGTCAATATCCTGCCAGGACACATACAGATTGCCACCAGCATCCAGCGCCAGATCCGGATCGATGCGATTGACCGTAGCGTCCGTATTGCCCGCTGGCACGTTAGCGCTCCAGCCGAACCGCGCCAGGCTGACGCGATCACTCCCTGGCACAACCTCGGTCTGCGCAAATGTACCGGTCAGGAAATCGGCGTCGCTGTTCCAGGTAAAGCGCGTCGGTAGCTCAGGATCACTGGTACGTGTAAAAGACATGGTGTTCAACGGCACCGACGCACCGAACTGCGCCAGTGACGTTCCAACGCAGTTGCGTCCCATCAGGATCGGTGCCGCCACCGCTGTAGGCAGCGGTACCTTCACCGTTGTTGCCGGGCCGACCAGCAGCAGCATCCCGATGAGCGCAAACAGGCCGCGCCAGATCAGCCTGCTAGATTTTCGTGTAAGCAGCACATGTACCTCCCTCTGAAGGGTTGGAACGTTGAAAAGTTGAACCGTTTCAACGTTCCAACATCGTCTCATCCCCGAATAAAGATAAACCCGGCCCAACCGGATGGATGGGCACTGCGGGCAATTGCCAACCGCTGCGCCTGGGCAAGCGCATCAGCCGGTGCGAGAGTAGCGGGTACTGCCACCAGATGTGCATAGAAGTCGATCATCACCTGCGCCGCCGCATCGTCGGCAATCTTCCACAGGCTCACCACCAGACCCGCCGCTCCCGCCGCCAGAAAGCCACGCCCCATGCCCAGCAACCCGCCGCCACGCGGTTGCCCACGTCCGGTCTCGCAGGCACTCAGCACCACCAGCGGGCGTTGCGGTAGCGTCAACTCATACAGATCGGCCACGGTCAAACGCCCATCAGCCAGCCGCATCCATGAAAACAGAGGGTTGTCGGGCCGAAACAGCGCATGCGTTGCCATATGCAGCACATGACAGCCTGGGATGGCGGCTCGCACATAATCGAGCGTCGCTGCATCCTCCAGCACACAGGTCGCCTGGGCAACCGGAGTGAGCGTGCGGGCTACCTGTTGCGCTTCGACCTGCGTATGGGGCAGCCGTCCCTGTTCCGAGTAGCCGATCACCAGTGCCTGTGGCCCTGGCTCTGGCACGGCCAGCGTGAATGCAGGCGTGGTAGCCACCAGTGCTTCGGGTGCCGAGAGGTAGGTCAGTTGCCAGCGCTCGACGAGATAGTGCTGTCCATCAAACAGCGCCGCAAACGGAATATCGTGCCAACCGGCGGGCAGAACCAGGAAGAGGTGCTGCTGGTGGGCGAGATAGCGCTCCAGCGGCGCAATCAGCGTGGTATATAGCCGCTCCAGATGCGCACGACTGCTCTGCAAACTGGTGGCGGCGGGCATACTGGCATGCCCATGCTCCAGGTGAAAGCGCCACGAACGCAGCACGCGCTGCAAGCCCGCCGCCGCTGCCAACTGTGGCAGCAGGTGCAGGGTGTTGTGCGTCACCAGCATGGCCCCAAATTGTCCATCGCAGACAAAATAGTGCAGCAGCACAGCATCAGGGGGCAGGTGGTGTTGCAGATCATGCACAAAGGCGGTGGCGGCCTCAGCCGTCCATAGCGGTGCAACGAGCGGTGCCGCTACCGGCACACTGGTCACCGGTTGCGCTACCGGATGGGCCTGGATGCGCCAGCGACGGGTGATGTCGGCCATTTCGCTTTCGAGGCTGCGCAGTCGCTGCTGAAGATCGGCGGCGGGTGCTGCCGCATCGCCTGGCGGGGCGGCGGCATAGGGATCGGCCCTGGCTTCCAGTTCGCTCTGATACCAGTGCCATGTTTCGCGTAGCGACTGCAGCCGTACTCGCAGGTCGGTATCATCGGCAGTCAACCTGGCTGGCGACGGTGTCAACCAGGACAGATGCGAGACCGGCGCGGTATGGGCCAGGTTGAGCAGAGCCAGCACCTGGGCTGGCGTTGCAATCTGTTGCGCCAGACGCACGGCAGCATGATACACGACGAGCTTATCATCCATAAAGCCCAGTTGAAATTCGTCCAGCGCCAGTGCCGTGCGCAACTCCTCAATCACCGCCAGCGCAACCTGGTACTGCTCCCAGGCGGCCTGAGTTTCGCCCATATGCTCTAGAACGTGCCCAAGCATATGGGCAGCCGCGGCCTGTTCGGGCAGACGGTAGCGGGCCGCCTGATCGCAGGCATGTGCAGCATACTGGCGGGCCTCCGGCAGGCGTGGATGGGTTTGGGCCATAGCACAGCGTGCCAGCAAGAGGTGTACCCGCACAACCAGCGCGGGCCAGATGTCGGGTGCCAACTGGCGGGCCACCCGTCGCACCAGGCGTTGGGCAGTGGCAACCCGGCCCTCTTCCAACGCCAGCGTGGCCCGCTCCACATCAAGCAGCACCACCCGCATCTGGGCACCCTGTTGCCGATGCACACGCCGCGCCCGATCCAGGCAGCGCCGCGCCTGGGCATAGGCTCCCAGGCGTTGATAGCCCAGACCCTGATTGGTCAACGCTGCCGCCCGCATCCATGGCATATTCGCTTGTCGAAATTGGCGCTCGGCCTCCGCTGCCAGCATAATCGTTTCTGGCAGCAGATTCAAATCGCGATAGACAAAGGAGCGATACAGGCTAACCATAGCAACTTCGAGCGGGTTGGGAATGGCCGCAAACCCACGCTGCGCCTCTTCCAAAAAGCGCAGAGCGACCTGGTACTGCCCGCGCCGATAGGCCAGATGGCCCAGATTGTGGTTGGCACGCGCAACCTCCTGATCGAGCTTACTGGCGACCAGTGTCGCCCGTGCGCTCAAAAACAGGTCAGACGCAGCCTGAAAGCGGCCCATCTCCTGTAGCACGTTGGCGCGGTTCATGTCCATCCGCGCCACCTGCACCGCATCGCCCAGCGCCACCAGGATCGCCCGCCCGCGTTCGTAGGCCGCCAGCGCCGCCTCAGCCGCCCCCATTTGCTGGTAGGCTGCCCCCACGTTCATTTCCAGCAACGCCAGGTATGGCTCGGCTACCGCTCCCAACGCAGCGCACATGTCACGAGCCTGCGTAGCCAGATCCAGCGCTGCCGCAAAATCGCTGATGTCCTGCAAGACCGCTACCTGGTTGATCTGCAGGCGCAGCACCTCGAAAGTGCGCATCTGCGCCCGATAAAGCGCCTCGGCGCGGCGATAGCAGGTCAGCGCCTCCTGGTGCCGCGATAGGTGACAGAGCGCGTTACCACTGGCCCACAATGCCAGCGCCTCCACCTCAGATGCGGGGTGCGCGGCGGCAACTGCCTGAGCAATTTCGGCAATGTGCAACGCACGATAGGCATTGCGCAGCTTCTCATCATCAACACGCTGCTTGAGCGCAGCCACGGTCGCCAGCGCTTGATCGGGCGATAGATCCGCCAGTGTGCGCGAAAAATCAGGCTGATCGGACGAGTCATGGTACACCAGCAACTGCTCGGCTAGAACCTGTACCTCATTGCTCATGGAATGGACAAACCCTCGATCAGGATCTGCGCGTCTGGCAGATCGATCTGCAACGTATAGGTACCGGCGGCGAGCTGATCGCCAGCGAAAAACCCGAATTCATCAAGCGTGTCTTGCACCACCACCACACCTGCCTGTTGCACCCTCACGGTGATTGCGGCGTCGTTTGCAAACGACGCCGCATGATACCCAATTAACTGGCCCTCAAGCTGCCAGACATCCTCATCAACTAGCGGCGGCAGCACAGCCAGGATCAACTGGTAATCACCGGCCTGATAGGTGTACTGACGTGGCGCATGCCCTCGCAACGCTAACGCAGGAGTCGGGCTAGCAGGTTGCAGCAACCCGGTCAGAATGCGCCGTCCGACCTCGGCAATGCGTTCCACAACCGGTGGGGACACAGTCGCAGCCAGCGGCGCGGCCAGTTGTACCAACTCTTGCTGGCAATGCACACAGCCCTGGATATGTCGGTGAAGCCGCCGTCGCTCAGCATGGGGCAACAGGTCGGCCTGATACAACAGCAGGTCGTCCAGATCGGGGCATGCAGGGCGATCCAGCGCAGCGATCAGCATGGTCGCCGCTGATCGCAGTGCGGCCACCTCGGCTGCGCAGGCCGGACAGCGGGCAATATGCGCCACAACCGCAGCCGGGGCACTACCTTCAAGATAGGCCAGCAAATCACCTTCCGTTATTTCGTTGGGAGCGATACATGTATAGGCCATACGAGCGAGCCTTTGTGATCTGGTTTTTATTTTTTCCTAACTACTCAACGCGGCTGCTCGGCATCTACCGCCATGTCGGTTGCCGATTCGTCGTGGATAGCGCTCAACCCACGCCTGGCGCGTTTCAAGATGCGTTCCTTGAGGCGGCGCACCGCCTGTGCATCGGCAAACTGCTGGGGATACTGTTGTGCAATCTGGGCTGGTGTGAGGGCTTGTTCAAACGACAACCGTAGCACCAGTTGCTCGTGAGGATCAGTCACATGCGTCTGCACCCACTGCCGTACCTGTGCGACCTGCTCGGCCCGACACAATCGCTCCAACGCATCAGTATCGGACGCAATCGGTTGGAGCGCGATGGCATCGGCTTGCAGGCGCTCGACGAGCCGCGCTCGACGTTGGGCGCGGCGCTGCTGATCGAGAATAGTAGCAATGACGCACTGGTTAAGGTACTTGAGTAACGCACCAACATGCGCAAAATGGCTCGTTATATCCGGGGCACGCGCCGACAGTGTGCGCCAGAAGCGTTCCAACGCCTCATGCGCGGTGGCTTCAGCTTCGTCGGGCGTAAAGGTAACAGCACGGTAGCCATAGATCCAGTTCAGCAGCAACTGCCGATACTGAACGGCGATTGCTGCCCAGGCAGCCTGGTCACCTTCTTCCATCGCCCGCCGAAACAATTCAAAACAGTATCCGCTTTCACGCTGGCGTTCCTGACGCGACTCTGCGTGACATTCCTGAATAACGGTATCCAGGCTTAGTTGACGCAAGGCGTGTACAGCCATAAGCTCTCTCTACAGCATCGTGCGACGTTGTCTGGCATTTATTGTAGCATACAACCCTGATACCAATCTGGTTTCACCCCCGCCAAAACGACGGTTGGAATCTGGTCTGACCTGTGCTGGAACCACAAATACCACGGATACCACGATTTTTACGAAATGGACATCGGATTGGTATGACTTGCTAAGTAATGCCAGGAACAGGTACAATAGCAAGACAGTATTGGCGGCAATAGAAGAATGAGGGGGGGATATGCTACCGAGTATTAAAAAACTTGCGGAACTGAAGGTAAAGTTGGTAACCACCACCGATTTTCACGAAACGTTCCACTATTTTTTTGATCATTTTGGGGAGAATGATGAGTTTATGCGCGCCGGTCATGCACGCCACAACGCTCGTCTGCAAGAGGTACTCGCTAACTGTGCGCAGCCTATCCTGAAGCAGTCTGTGATTACCATGCGTAATACGGTTATGGTCTATATCCGCGAACACAAGTTTTATCATGGTGCATTAACGATCAACAATATCATGGCCAATTTCTTCTACTTTCAGGATATCGATTCGGGACTGATGGCATTGGCAGTGGCACCAGAAAAAGGGGAAACCATCATTGCGCGCTTTTCCCTGCACGTGGTGGGCGCTCCACCTGAGGAATTCCCAAACTAAGGCGTGGGTCAAATTGCCCGGCAATGACTAGAACGAACGTACAGTAGTATACCGGCAGATATAGCTACTTCTCATAGCGTATGCTTGTATTCTGGTGCTTCTTACCAGAACATAGCTGGAGTGTTTTTGCGTTGTGTGTCTGGTAGGATCGGGACGGAGATGATACACAAGAAGGATTTACGTATGATCGAGCGGTTTTGAACAAAAAATCGGCTTCATTTTCAGGTGTGAACCGATAGTTGTTGATACGGTTAAGCCCCTTGAAACAATCATCAATGCAACGAACAGCACCTACATGCTGTTTCACCTGTGGCGAACTCTGCACACCTCCTGGCTAGCACATGAGTACGCTGACACATACTATCAGTCACTGATAAGCATGGTATACTAGTCCAAAAGATGAACAGACCTACCTGTTCACCCTTGGGGTGCTATGCACCCCTGGGAATAAGGGCGGGACGTCTTTTATCGCAGGCAGCTTGCTCGCGATACAGGTCAAACTGTCCGCACTCCAGGGCAAGCTGACCGCGCTCCGAAGAGAAAAGTGACCACTTATTACGATCATATTATGGAGAAGGAGCCATCCTTATGATCATCTTACGGCAGCGCATAGGATATTGGATTATCTTGTTCGTCTCCTTGAATGGGGGTTGTGGGTTCCTTCCTTCTCTGGCAAAGAAGATCGAGCAACCGGTCAGTCGTGCTCCGATACTCCCTCCCGAAATTATCAACAACGAGGCCGAACGCTGCCGTACGGTCATCTGGGATCTCCCCTCTGGTGCGGTCGAGCAACCGGAGCAGTGGAATCCGCTGAACCGGCATGCCCGCCGCGATAAAGGCTTTCACCAGTCGATGATTGAGCCGTTGTTTATGCTCAACTATGAGAGCGGTGTGATTGAACCCTGGCTCGCCGAACGTATGACTGCCAATACCATTCAGGATGTCTGGACGCTCACCCTGCGCGACGGTGTCCGTTGGAGCGATGGCGAAATCTTCAACGCCGATGATGTCGTCTTTACCGTCAATCTCCTACTCGCCCATCCCGACCTGGAGCTAGATTTCTTTGCCGGGCTGACGAACTGGGTGGAGCGGGTGGAGCGGATCGATGACCTGACCGTGCAATTTTACCTGACTGGCCCCAATCCGCGCTTTCAACTGGACTACTTCTCGGTAAAAGTCTGGGGCAGTTTCGATATCCTCCCGGAACATATCTGGCGCGATAAAGATCCGTATACCTTTACCAACTATGACCCCGATCAGGGCTGGCCCGTGTTCACCGGGCCATACACGCTGCACAGTTTTAGCCCGACCACGTTTATCTACGTGCGCAACGATGACTGGTGGGGGGCACAGGTGGGGTTTCGGCCACTGCCCGCGCCTGAACGCATGATCTGGACATCGATCCAGATCGGCGATGATGTTCTGGTTGCAACCGAACATCTGGACAGCCTCGGCAATATTCCGCTCACTACGTTTAAGGCTGTCGAGGCCGTCAAGCCCAACGTGATCACCTGGCTCGATGGTATGCCATTCGCCTGGATGGATCCCTGCTCGCGCTTGCTGTCGATCAACACCATGCACCCACCCTGGGATCACAAGCACCTCCGCTGGGCCGTCAACTATGCGCTTGATCGCGAGGCGATTGTACGCGAGGCCTACGACGGTACCACCATTGCCTCGCGCCACTTCTTCCCGACCTATCCTCCGCTGGAACATTATGTAGAACTCCTGGAGCAGGCTGGACTGTATGACAAATACCCCTTACAACGGCATGATCCGGGCCTGGCGCGGCAAATCATCGAAGCTGAAGGCTGGCGGCTCAGTGAGTCAGGCTACTATCAACGAGGCGATCAGCAACTGGCGCTGACCATTTATGCCCACCAGGATTCACATGAAATGCGGCGGACGGCGGAGCTGATAGCGACACAGTTACAGGCGGTGGGGATCAACGCAACCGCGATGGTACTGGCGGATGGGCAGTGGGTCGAACACAAGACGACCGGCCGGTTTGAGGCGATGATCGACTGGGACGCCTGTGGCTCGATCAATGAACCGTGGGCTGCGCTGGATCGCTATCACATGCGCTGGGTACAACCAATTGGCACGCCGGTGAGCAACTATAACAACCAGGTGCGCTGGAGCAACCCGGACTACAGCGATCTGGTCGATCAGATGGCAAGCCTACCACTGGGCGACCCACGGATCGAGCCGCTCTTTGTGGAGGCCATGGACATCTGGCTCGACGAGTTGCCGTTCATTCCGCTGGTGCAGAATAAACAACTCATTTCGTTTGATACCACCTACTGGCAGAACTGGCCGACCGCCACCAATGCCTATGTGCATCCACCGTCATGGTGGCAGAGTGCGCATATCATCATCCATCATCTCGAGCCGGTCAACCCATCACCATAGGTCTTTACGATGAAAACAGCGACAGCAGAAAGAGATACCACCACGCCTCAGCACATACGCTGGTTCAACAAGCTACGGAATGCCAGTATTCGTATCCGTTTGTTGATCGCTTTTGTCCTACTCGTACTCATACCTGCCGGCATTATCATCCTCAGTGCCGTATTCCTGGGATTCCAGCACGGTCAGCAACGGGTCATCAACCAGTTATATTCGGTGGTAATACTCAAGGATGAACAGATCGCCGCATGGATCGAGAGTTTACAGCTACATCTGACCTCTGTTATCTATCCCCACCAGGTATCGCATCTAGTGGAACCGCTCTTGCAAAACAGCCCTGACACACCAGCGTACCAGCATGCATATGGGGAGTTGCGTATTCAGTTTGAGCAAATGCTTGCGACCACCGATCTGTTTGAGGAGGTACTGCTCCTGGATCGCGATGGACGGGTACTGCTCTCCACCCGGCACGACCATGAAGGACAGGTGCATGCCACGCAACTCTATTTCTGGCGGGGCTTGCAGCAACCCTCTATCCAGTCGCTGGCCTCGGCTACTTCGCAAGGACGGAGCAGCCCGGTGGTGGTTTCGCGTCCTGTATACGATCAGGATGGCAAGGCGCATGCGGTTCTGGTTGGGCGCGCCAGTTCGCAGCGTCTCAACGATATTATGCTCCAGCGCGCCGGGTTAGGCGAAACCGGTGAAACCTATCTGGTGGGAACGAATTTTTTGGTGCTGACCGATTCGCGGTTTGAAGACGGTGCAAACCAGGTGGTACGACTCCAGACCAACCCCATTGAAACGGTGGTGCGTACCAGAAGTACCCGTGCCGGTCTGTACCGCAACTATCGCGGTCGGCCCGTTGTCGGGGTCTATCACTGGCTCCCGGCATTGCACATGGTGCTGGTGGCCGAACAAGAGCAGAACGAGGCATTCCTGTCAACCTACCTCATTTTGATCGTCAATATTGCCATTGCCGTGGTAGCCACGCTGATCGCCCTGTTCGCGGCCCATTTCACGGCCCACAGCATCGCCGTTCCATTGGCCGACCTGGCGCACATCGCCACGCGCATCGCCGACGGTGATCTGAAACTGACTGTCCCCGTCCAAAGCCAGGACGAGGTGGGCATGTTGGCGGCGGCATTCAACCGTATGACGGCACGCCTGCGCCAGGTGATCGACAACCTGGAACAGAATGTTAGAGAGTTGCAACGGGCTGAAGCCAACATCCGTCGCATCAATGCCTACCTGTTGCGCGACGTGGCCGAGCAATCAGCGCTCAATCATCTGAACCATACGCTCCAGGGCTGTCAGAGTCTTGATGAAGCATATACCAGGATTATTCCTCGATTGCAGGATCTCTTTGTGGGACAAACCGGCGCATTGTATCGTTGCACACCCACAACTCCCCGGTTGGAACTGGTTGGCTGGTGGAGGCAACCGGCTGGTGACGTGTTGCAGACACTGCCAGCCGCTTGTCCGGCATTGCAGTCTGGCCGACGTTTTACGCTGACCAGAGATCAGCATGCACCCGGCGATTGTCAGACCTGCCCAATCTATGCGAAACGGCCAATCCTCTGTGTGCAACTACAGACCGGTGGCGAGTTATTCGGGTTGTTACACCTGCGCATTGGGCGTATAGACATCGAGACGCTCCATAATCAGCTTTTGCCGCTGGTGATACGTACCACCGACCTGCTGGCGCTGGCGCTCTCCAACCTGCACCTGCGCGAACATCTGCATGAGCAGGCTATCCGTGACCCGCTCACGGGTCTGTTCAATCGACGCTTTTTGTATACGACGACAGCAAAAATGATCCAAGATATGCACCATCAGCACAGCACGCTCGGTCTGCTCTTGCTCGACATTGATCATTTCAAGCACATCAATGACATCTACGGGCACGATGCGGGCGATGCCGTTTTGCGGGCAGTCGGCAACGTACTCCGCGCACAATCGCGCAGGGATGATATTCCCTGCCGTTGGGGGGGCGAGGAGTTCCTGGTCATTTTGCCGCATGCCGGTCACCAGGATACCTGCGACCGCGCTGACATGCTACGGCAGGCCATCGCTGCATTGAAGATATACCACGATGGAACAGTGCTGCCACCGATTACGGTCTCCATCGGCCTGGCAGTGTTCCCAGATCACGGCCGGACATTCACCGCCCTGAACACTGCGGCCGATCAGGCGCTCTACCACGCCAAGCACAGCGGGCGGAATCGGGTATGTATGGCGGGGTTGATCACCAAAGAGGCGAGTTGATCACCGAAGAGGCGCGGGATGCGGGGAGAATCTTCCGAACCGGTCGGTAACGCTTTGCAGGCCGCTGCGGGGCCACGCGGGCCATGCGCGGCCATGCGCGACCATACGGGGCACAGCGCGGCGGATGCGGGCCATGGTAGGGCATTGTGGTCATTGCGGGCACTCACAAGAAGTGCCCCTACGATCATCGCATGACTCGATGCGGGGCAACGATGGCGATGATTGCCATGCATGATGGTCGTTGCAGGGCAATGCGCGGCAATGCAGGGCAATGCGTGGCAATGCGCGGCAATGTGGGCAATGTGGGCCATGCGCGGCAATGTTCTACAACGCCGCCCAGGGATCGGCAATGATCGTAGGGGCACCGCTTGTGGGTGCCCGCATTGCCATGCATTGTTGAGCAACGATGGCGATGATCGCTATGATGGTCGTTGCAGGGCCATGCGCGGCATGGTGCGGCAATGCACGGCAATGCGGGCCATGCACGGCAATGCGCGGCAATGCACGGCAATGTAGGCCATGCGCGGCATTGCAGGCAATGCACGGCAATGCGTGGCCATGCGCGGCAATGTGGGCCATGCGCGGCAATGTGGGCCATGCGGGCCATTCGGGGCATTGTAGGGCATTGTGGTGCATTGCGGGCACCCACGATAGGTGCCCCTACAATCATCGCATATCATTGAGGTATTGCAGGGCATCGCGCGGCGTGGCGGGGCATCGCGGGCATGGTAGGCATCGCACGGTATGTTCACATTGGCATGCATTGGGTGCCCTGACGATCATGGCATGCATTGTCCGGCATAGATGCGCACGTTGTCACCGCATTTCGCTAGCCTTTGTTGCCAGAAAAGCAGAGCATGTTGGGGCCTACGGCCCCAACATGCCCAACCGGAGACTTACGTTGATGCGTATGAGGGCGCTACCGCGAACCACGCCATTGACTATTCCATGGTACTATAGCCGTATCCACAGTTACACACCGCTGAAGGCTTGCAGCAACGCATGGTTGCGCTGCTGATCATAATCTGTGCCGATCTTTCTGGAGGGGAGGAACCAATGCAGGTCAATCCGTCTATTTTCAAAGCGTATGATATTCGTGGTATCTATCCGACCGATCTGAATGAAGACGTGGCCTATCTGATTGGACGGGCGTTTGTAACATTTCTGAACGCCGAACAGGTGATTGTTGGACGCGATATGCGGCTGTCTGGCCCGGCTGTCTTTGATGCCGTCACACGTGGGATTATGGATCAGGGTGCTGATGTGGTGAATATTGGGATGGTGAGTACCGACCAGTACTACTTTGCCTGTGCGCAACTGGATATTCCCGGTATGATGGTGACCGCATCGCACAACCCCAAAGCCTACAACGGCTTCAAAATGGTACGCCGCATGCCACAGTTGCTCAGTGGCGACGCGGGTATCCAGGATCTACGCCAACTGGTTGAGCGCGAACAATTTCCGCAGCCGGCTCGCAAAGGGACGATGACAACGCACGACTTCAAAGACCAGTTTGTGCAGAAAGTTCTCTCGCTGATCGATGTGAACGCCATCAAGCCGCTCAAAGTGGTGGTTGACACCTGCAACGGGATGGTCGGCCCCATTTTGCAAGAGGTGTACCGCCATTTGCCCGTCGATTTGATCGGGATGTATCTTGACCCTGATGGCAACCTGCCCAACCACGGCCTTGATCCGCTCCAACCCGAGAATCGCGCCGAGTTGCAGCGCCGTGTGGTGGCCGAAGGCGCGGCGATTGGCTTTGCGTTCGATGGCGACGGCGACCGCTTCTTCGCGATTGATGATCGCGGCGAATTTATTTCCGGCGATTTTCTGACGGCAATCATGGGTAGCTATCTGTTGGAGAAGTACCCCGGCTCCAAAATCATCTACGACGTGCGCGCCTCCTGGGCCGTCCCCGATCTGGTCACGGCTGCGGGCGGCACACCCTTGATGGAGCGCGTGGGCCATGCCTTTATCAAGCGCCGTATGGCCGATGAGGATGCCATCTTTGGCGGCGAGGTGTCCGGGCACTACTACTTCCGCGATTTCTTCTTTGCCGACTCCGGGATTGTGCCCTCACTCTATCTGCTGGAGATGCTCTCAAAGCGCAATGTGCAGATGTCGGATCTGCTGCAGGAATTGGAGGCGAAGTACTTTATCACCGGCGAGATCAACTCGACCGTGGCCGACCAGCAGGCCAAAATGCAGGAACTGGCCCGGCGCTATAGCGATGCGGAACAGCATACGATGGACGGAATTTCGATCAACTATCCAACCTGGCATTTTAATGTACGTCCCTCGAATACCGAGCCGCTGCTGCGCCTGAACCTGGAGGCAAAATCACAGGCGGAGATGGAGCAGCGCCGTGACGAGGTGCTGGGCATCATTCGCGGCTAACCGTTGAACATGCCCGGAGCGCCCTGTCTCCCACTGTCGGCACACCGGTATCCCGGCTGATAACCGTTGGACAAAGCGTCTGGATATGGCGTGCGGCAGATGGAGCCGATGTTTGCCCAGTACGCTGTGGAGAACAAGGCTGGCTTCCTGATGTGGGCAGGGCGCAAAATTATGGTACCCTTGTTGAAACTGGCTATCATGCATGGTGTACACGCCGATTGTGCCGCCCAGGTGCCGCGAAAGCTAGACGATAGAGCAATCCTAATTGTCATTATAAACCGGCGGTCTCGGCTTTCGCCGGGATGGAACGCTACCAGGCTTGCGTCTGGTCTCCGGTTCTTCACAACTGATGTAGGCTTGCCATAGCAGATGGATAGGACAGGCTGGCGAATCGCTCGTCAACTGTACAGGAGCATCCAAGATGCCACAAAAGCATGTCTCTGGCCTCGTTCTTGTCACCGGTGCCACCGGCTACGTTGGGGGGCGACTGGTGCCACGCCTGATCGAGGCCGGCTACCGCGTGCGTTGCCTGGTGCGTGATCCGACGCGCTTGCAGGGGCGCCTCTGGCAAACGGACGTTGAGGTTGTGACGGGTGATGTCTTACAGCCCGACAGCCTGATTCCGGCGCTGCAAGGCGTCCAGGCAGCGTACTATCTGGTACACAGCATGATCGGCGGGGCCGACTTTCACCAGCGCGACCTGACCGCCGCACGCCATTTTGCCCAGGCGGCGCAAGCTGCCGGTGTTGAACGTATCATCTATCTGGGTGGGCTGGTCAATCCCACCGCCGATATGTCCGAACATCTACGCTCGCGCCAGCAAACCGGTGAGGCGCTACGCAGCGCGGGTGTGCCTGTGACCGAATTTCGGGCCGCGGTGATTGTCGGCTCCGGGAGCATCTCCTTTGAAATCATTCGCTATCTGACGGAACGGGTGCCGGTGATGATCTGTCCGCGCTGGGTCTATAACCGCACCCAACCGATTGGCATTCGCGAGGTGTTGGAGTATTTGCTGGCAGCGCTGGCCGTTCCAGAGAGCGCGGGGCGCATTATCGAGATCGGCGGAGCCGACATCGTCACCTATGGCGAGATGATGCTGATCTATGCCCAGGTGCGCGGTTTGCACCGCTGGATGCTGCCGGTGCCGATCTTAACGCCGCGCTTATCGTCGTACTGGATCAACCTGGTAACCCCCATCCCCGCCGCTATCGCCCGCCCGCTGATAGAGGGCCTGCGCAACGAGAACATCGTGCGCGATCGGCTGGCGCACGAACTGTTCCCGCACATCCAGCCCGCCGACTACCGCACCTCGGTTGAACGCGCCCTGGCCCGCTTACAGGCCAGCGATATTGAGACCGCCTGGAGCGATGCGTTGAGTACCAGTCAGAGCAATGTCCCGCCGGTGATCCTGACAACGCAGGAGGGCATGATCGTCGAACAACGCCAGCGCGTTGTTCCCGCGTCGGCAGCGGTTGTCTATACGATCTTCAGCGGACTGGGGGGCCAGCGCGGCTGGTTGTATATGAACTGGGCCTGGGAACTGCGCGGCCTGCTGGATCGACTGATCGGCGGTGTAGGTCTGCGGCGTGGTCGGCGGCATCCCGATGAGTTGCGCGTGGGCGATGCCCTGGATTTCTGGCGGGTGGAGGCAATTGAGCCGCAAGGATTGCTGCGCTTGCGGGCTGAGATGAAACTGCCGGGCAAAGCCTGGCTCCAATTCAAGGTGACAGCGAGAACCGCCGAGGAAGCGCTGCTCACTCAGACGGCTTTCTTTGCGCCGAAGGGCTTGACGGGCTGGCTCTACTGGTATGGCCTCTACCCCTTCCACGCATTGATTTTCAGCGGGCTGATCGATCAGATCGCCCGGCGGGCGGTGGACTTGCAGCAGAAGCAGGCAGTGGTACAGTAGACGGAATGGGAGACAGATGCACCGCATGCGCCCTCTGTGGCAGAGGAGAACCGTTGAGAACCATTTTCTAAATAACAGAACGTACGCGGTGGTCTGGTCAACTCCCCTTTTCGCCGGAGTTTACCCCTTCGACTACGCTCAGGGCAGGCTCTGAGCGAAGCCGAATGGGGCAGAGCGGTACGTTGTCTTTCTTTTCCGTCACATTTTCGCCTACGGCGAAAATGTGACGGAAAAAAGAGTCCCTTCCATGCTGCCGGGGGGAACCACACGCGAGTCCCGTCCCTGCGGCCGCGGACGAAACGCGGCGGCGGATGACCCACCGCGTACGCCCGGACATATGGAAGGGGAAGACGAACCAAAAGAGGCAGAAGGGCGAAGTCACATTGGTATTATACCGTTTCGACTTGAATCTTCCGCATGTTCGTGGCATTCGTCCTCCAACGAGACTGCGTCGCGGCGGGGGTGCGGGGGCCTGCGGCCCCCGCACATGTTCCCGGGATTTCGGCGGAGGGGCGTTGCATACAACGCCTCTACGCCCCGCGACAGCTCTTTCCAGGGGAAGTCTCGTGGTCGTATGAGCAAGCGTAAGACAGACCAACGGATGCGGAAGGTCGACGTCACATGGGTATTAGACCTTCTTCTGGAAACATTAGCTGTTATTTGGATCTGGTGGTGTTGGAAAAATCAGAATCTGCACAATGTAGGTTGTGTGATCATCATATGTAAACACCACACGATGGATTACGTGGGTATCGAGGGCGGATGCAATCCAGAGTTGGCGGCCGCGCTTGTCGCGTACCCAGTGTCGTCCTACCGGGACACCCGCAAGCATAATCGCACGGATCAAGCGCTGCGCCTGTTCACGTTGTGTCTCAGGCAATTCCTGCAGGGTAGCCCACGCTTCGTCACTAAACCGTAATCTCATACCTGCTCACGTGGCAAGGTTTCACGCACCCGACGCCCCGTCAGTTCGAATGTGTCGGGATCAACCTCGATCCAACCGTTCACCTCAGCACGATCAATAATCTCGGTCAGTTGTCGCACAAGCCCTGGAGATGCTGTGGGCGTAAATTCAGCGATTGCAGCAGGTGAAACACCAAGACCAGATGCAATTCGACGCATTGTGGATATCTCCACCTGCCCTTTGAGGGCACGATAGTACGTACTTGGCGTGATACCAAGCCCGGTGGTAAACTCTTCCACTGTCTGGTACCTGTTGCGGCGCCAATCTTCAAGCGATACAACGAGTTGCATACTTCCTCCCATCTGTATTGCAATAACCTCCCGTTTCATTATAGGGTATCTCCCTGCTGTCTGTCAACAGGCCCGACAACTACTCCGCGCCTGACTGCCACACTCATTGACATAGCGCTATAGCGCTGGAGGCGATACAAGCTAACAAACCTGATCCGATGCCTGAACGACAATCAGCGTCGTAGCGTGGTACATTGTCTCTTGGCCCCGATTGATTACCCTGCTATACTGGCGGAATTATCTGTCACCAACAGGACGTACGCGGTGATCTGGTTACCGCGCCTTTTGAAAAAGCTTGTCCCGTTCGACTGCGCTCAGGGCAAGCTCTGAGCGTCGTCGAAGGAACGTTGGGTTCACGCGACGGCGTAAGTCCTGACCAATAAAGGTACGCGGTGGATCTACAAAAAATGGTTCAAGTTTGTGGCAAAGTAGTCTGTGTTCTACTCTGCCGCAGGCAAAACAGACGGTAACAACGAGCGACTGCATGGCAGCAACCATATGTGTCCCATTTTTCGCCTGTGGCGAAAAATGGGACACACAAAACAGACAACGTACCGCTCTGCCGCAGACGAAACCGGTTTTGTAAAGGCCAACCGCGTCCTGTGTGTCAAGAACATAATCTACAGAGGAGATCAAAAGAGGTATGTACACTATCTGGAGTGACCGCCTCGCGCCTGGCGCACGGCAAATGACCAGTTCGGCTATTCGCAATATGCTGCAGGTCACGGAACAGCCCGCGATCATCTCGTTTGCGGGCGGCTTACCAGCCCCCGAATGTTTTCCCACCGCCGCCCTGACCACCGCAGCCGAGCGGGTGCTGGTCGAGCAACCGCTGGCGGCCCTGCAATATGGCCCAACCGAGGGCTATCGCCCGCTCCGCTCGCTGGTTGCCAGTCAGATGGAGCAACTGGGCCTGGCTATCCCGGCCAGCCAGGTGCTGATCAGCAGTGGCTCCCAACAGGCGCTCGATCTACTGGGCAAGCTCTTTCTTGATCCGCAGGCACTGGTGGCAGTTGAGGAGCCAACGTACCTGGGCGCATTGCAGGCCTGGCGTCCCTACCGCCCGCGGTTTGTCACCTTGCCGCTGGATGACGAGGGGCTGGATGTGGCCGAACTGGCTCGCCGACTGGCAAACGGCCTGCGTCCGCGCTTTCTGTACCTGGTCTCATGTTTTCAGAATCCTACGGGCGTCACGCTCTCGCCACAACGCCGCGCAGCGCTGATCGAACTGGCGGCACAGTACCGTCTGCCGATTGTAGAGGATGACCCGTATGGTGCCCTGCACTACGACGGCGCACGCCCACAACCGCTGGCTGCGCTCGACAGCGCCCGGCATGGAGCGCTCCGCCATGTCATCTACCTCGGTACCTTCTCCAAAGTGTTAGCTCCCGGCTTGCGGGTGGGGTGGATCGCCGCTCCGGCCGATCTGGTTCCCAAACTGGTGCAGGCCAAACAGGGCCTGGATCTGCATACCAGTGGTTTGACGCAGGCTATCATCATGGAAGCCTGTCAACACGGCTTGCTTGAGCAGCACCTCCCGCAGTTGCGCTCAACCTATTGCACACGCCGCGACGCCATGCTCACAGCACTGGCGCAATGCATGCCAGCGGGCACGCGCTGGACACAACCCGCTGGCGGCATGTTTATCTGGGTAACGCTCTCGGCGCACCTCAACGCCGCCACGCTGCTCCCGGCTGCCTTAGAGCAACAGGTAGCCTTTGTCCCTGGCGAAACCTTCTATGCCAATGGTGGCGGCATGCGCACGCTCCGGCTCAACTTCACGCATGCGACCCCCGAACAGATTACCACCGGCATCGCCCGTCTGGGGCAAACCATTGCTGGCAGCGCCAGCATCACGTAGCGCCTGCGCCTTCGTGGACGGCGGGTGCGACCCTAATGGCGAGGATGCGGGGATGCGACGAGGCTTCGAAGCGGAAAGCGTTCAAGCGTTCAAGCGTTCAAGCGTTCAAGCGCTCAAGCGTTCAAGCGCTCCAACGCTCAGGACGCTCAGGGCGCTCCAACGCTCGAACGTTTCAACGCAAGGGCGCACGCTGCGTAGCGCGTCCCTCCGGGGCGCGGGCGGGCGTGGGGGTCTGTCCTGGCGGTGGGCAGCGTCTCCTTGTACGACGCACATGGCGCGGCGGCAGGCTGCCGGAGCCGCGCCCTACTGCAAACCGCTCGGTGCAGTCCATCCCCGACGGGCCGCGTTTCAGCGGATCAGGCGGCTATGCGAGTGACCCACCCGTGTCGTACATCAGCGGATCAGCGATTCTGACCAACGGCGGGTCGGTATGGACAGAAGGCGTCTTCGCGTCCTCGCGCCCGCGCGTCCGCGCGTCTTCGCGTCCTCACGCCCTCACCTCCTCGCCTCGTCGCCTCCTCGCGTCCTCGCATCTTTACGGTTCAACAGCACGTAGCTCGGCGAAATACTCCATGAGGATGCGGTGGACAAAAATGTAGCTGTTACCAACTTTGCGCAACAAAATGCGCTCGCTAGCGTAGTCCAGGAAGCAGATGGGACGCCAGGGGAGCCAGCGCCAGTAGCCGCATAGCAGCCGCAGCAGGTAGTGCTGAACGAGGGTTAACCCACCGTATTGCAACCAGGCCAGCAGAGCCATCGTTGCGCTGAAGAAGACCCCAAACAATACCAGCAGCGTGCTGTCCGAGACCGTGAAGGTAAAGACCCCCAGATAGAGCATAAACAACAGGAAAATAGTAGCGAACACCGCACCACTCAGCCACAGTGCATAGCGCGCTGTGCGCCGCAGTGCGTAATCGGGACGCTGTTCTGTCTGGGTTACGCTGCGGCGATCCAGGCCCAGCAGCGCACATATGCTACCCGACAGGGTAGCCGCGCCGACGAAGCAGCCCATAACGCCCGTACCTAGCAAAAAGTAGATCGCCCAGTCGCCCAGTATGACCAGTTGCCACGAGTCGGCCAGCCACAAAATTGCACCGCCGATAGTCATGCCGCCCATGAAACCACCACCGAATCCCGCTCCGACAATGACCGGCAAAATTACCAGCAACCAGAGGCCGACCCGTACATACCACCACACTGCCGACTCGCCGTCCGGTGGGCCAAACTTCGTCGGTGAGGAGCCGATGATACGCTGGAATAGCACCGCCCGCGACCAGGTTATGCGCTCGATCGGTTCAATCGTTGGGCGCAGGTGGCCGTAGATTGCAGCGACCAGGCCAATAACCACACTGGTGGTGATGGTGACGAAGATGGCGGTGGGTGCGGCAAAGCGTTGCGTAGTAAAGAGGCTGAGTGTGCTGCCGCTGAGGATAGCCAGGCCCCCAAACAGGCTGACCGCCAGACACAGCCGGTACACCTGGCGCTGATAGCCAGCCGCGAGCCAGTCGGGTTGCAGCACATGCAGGTAAAAGATCGTCTGGCTGTGATCTACCATACGCCCCGCCAGCCAGCACAGCCAGCGCCGGGACTGCTCTGGCGTATAGTGCTGACTTTTGCTGCGACGCTCGAACATGCGCTTAATATAGGTGGCAAACAGGTGGCGCTGCTGTACGTCCGGTGGAGCGTCTGGTGGCGGCAAAGTGGTGTCAGCGGCACCATCACCACAGTAGGCCAGCGTTGCAATATTCAGGAGCAGCGGCGTATGCACCAGCGCCTGGGCCGTGGTATCATCGTGTTGCTGTGCCGTGTCGCGCAGATTCTTCAGCACTGTGC
Organism: uncultured Chloroflexales bacterium; assembly: GCA_937925925.1. Classification (GTDB taxonomy): domain Bacteria; phylum Chloroflexota; class Chloroflexia; order Chloroflexales; family Chloroflexaceae; genus CAKZQX01. The sequence continues at coordinate 29,391 of CALANA010000293.1, forward strand.
GCACCCGCCCGGCCTGATCGCCCAGCTTCTGTAGCGCATCCTCGATCTGCTGTGCCGTCAGTGGTTGCAGCAACACCGCGCCCTGCAAGCGGAGCTTCAGCGTGAGCGCCTCGTAGTCGTCCCGGCGGCTACACACGACCATGCCCACCAATCCATGTTCCTGGCGATAGGCATTGATCGCCTTGAGGCAGTCCTGGCGAACATCCGGGCGCACCTCGTCCAGGCCATCCAACAGCGGCAGCACCTGGTCGTTATCAATCCACGCCTGGGCCAGTTTGCGCGACACGTCGTAGTGCGTGTTCAGCTCTGCGACCAGCCAGTTGGCGAGCGGCATGCGTTTCACCGCCCAGGTAGAGAGGTTAAACACAACTGGCATAGCGTGCGTCTCGTCCTGCTGCGCTCGTGCGATCAGCGCCCGGGTCAATTCCAGCAACAGCGTGGTCTTGCCCGTCCCCGGTGCGCCAAGGATGAGCAATTCACTGCCCGACTCCTCGAACACTTCGGCGATCGAGGTGCCGGGCGGCACCTGCGTGCGGGGGCGGTCAGGATTCTGCACGATCTCCTCCCAGGGATGCTCCAGCGCATCAGGATAGTAGTGCATACCCAGTTCGATCATCGCGGCCTTGTGCAGCGACTGTTGGAGCAAGCCTGTGACCCACACGGTACGTACCTTCTCCAGCATACGACTACGGTCACAGTAGTCTCGTCGCTGCTCGGCTGTGTGCGGGACATAGATGCGAATAACCGTGGCCTGCGCCCCATGCCCGATGGCGATACCCTCACCGGTGATATTGCCAACGTGGATGTCGCCGCCCAGGACATGTAGTGGCTTTCCCTGCAACTGGCGGAGCGCTGCGTGCAGGTTCTCGGTGGCAACGCCTCTCGTCTGCCCATTGCATGCCGCCGCGAGTATCTCGGCCAGCACCGGAATATCGGGATGAAACCGGGGCGGCAAGGCTGCCACCAGTGCATCCGTGATTGACTGGTCGTCGGTCATGCTTCCTCCTGCGTGGCTTGCTCGTGCTGCCAGTTCCATGCGGTCTAATACCAATTTGACTTAAACATTCCGCATACGCTGAAATCTCCACATGGGTGGGGGCCGCAGGCCCCCGCACCCCCGCCGTGACGCAGTCTCGTTGGCGTACGAATGGCAAGAACATGCGGAATATGCAAGTCGAAACGGTATAATTGTACCATTTTTTGTATCGAGCAATCCTATTGTCATGGTACACCTGGAGTCCCGGCTTCAGCCTGGACGGAGCGAGACCAGGTGAAAGCCTGGTCTCCGGTTCTGCACAACGTAACCGTTCAGGTGGGTTGGTTTGGAGGGGCAGCACCCCTCCAGGAGGTTCTAAGGGTTTCGCGGGGGCCGCAGGCCCCCGCAACCCCCGCTGGCGAACGTTCCCTGAACGGTTACCTGCACAACTGATTGAGGAGTGCTATAGGTCTGGTGCTGTCATACATTGGTCTATTCCTACAACGAGACTTCCCCTGGAAAGAGATTTCGAGGGGCGAGAGCTTCCTCCGAGGACGGGGGCCGCAGGCCCCCGCACCCCGCCGAGACGAAGTCTCGTTGTAATACTATGCTTGATTGCTTCTCCTACTAACGAATGGAAAATGTATATGAAAACGCATGAAAATACTGCGATCCTATTGTTATGGTAAACCTGGAGTCCAGGCTTGAGCCTGGATGGAGCGAGACCCAGCGTCAAGCCTGGATTCCGATGCTTCACAACTGATTTAGGATTGCTATACTGCATACACGCATAGGCCGTGCGACCCTGACACACAAGGTATGCGTTGACCCTGGCAGTGCGCTCGCCTGGTAGAACGCTGAGAACGCTAGTACTACCCGCTGATAGGCCACAATGTCCCTCACAAATAGGAGTAGCCGCATCCTTATTGGTGCTTGACAGCGTTCCTGCATTGCACTACACTTATCTGGTCAGCACAGCAGCGAAGGCCTGCGCGTAAGGAGCGCTCATATGGGACGAATTGTCGCGGTCACCAATCTCAAAGGTGGTATTGGCAAGACAACAACGGTGGTGAACGTTGGCGCGGGTCTGGCGCTCAAAGGGGCACGTGTGCTGCTGGTTGATGTTGATGCCCAGGGCAACCTGGCGCTGGCGCTAGGCGTGAAGCCGCGCCGCACGCTCTACGAAGCCTTGATTGACGGTGCGCGTGCGGCAGACTGTGTCATGTCGGCTCGCCCGAACCTCGATTTACTCGCCGCTGATGAGTCGCTCCTCAGTGCGCAACCCACCTTATCCCGCCGCCCTGACTGGAGCCGCGTGCTGGATCAGGCACTCCAGCCACTCAAACGCCACTATGATTTTATCTTTGTGGATTGTGGCGGCTCGATGACAGTACTCAACGTCAATGCATTGATGGCCGCGACCGATGTGCTGGTGCCGACCACGGTGGAGCATCTGTCGATTAAAGGCATTGAGAAGCTGTTTAAGCAAGTGGTGAGCCTCAAGAGTGGTGCCACCAGCATTCGGGTGATTGTGCCCACGATGTTTGACCCGCGCCTGAAGCAGTCCACGGCGCTGCTGGAGCAACTCCAGGCCACCTATGGCGCACTGATCGCGCCACCTATTCGTGTAAATGTGCGGCTCTCCGAGTCATCGGCCGCCGGGCAGACGATTTATGAGTATGACCGGCGCTCGCGCGGTGCCCTGGACTATGCGCAACTGGTAGAGCGCTTGAGTGCCCTGTGGTCTTTTCGGCAACCGGTGCCGACTGTGCCGGACTCTGCCGTCAATGCCCCGTCAGCGATCAATGGCGTAGCCGGGGGTGTGCCAACTGCCACTCAGTCTGCGCCTGCAGTGGTGGTGCCTACCAGTCCCTCGGCTATACGGGCAGTGGTGGCACCTGCGGTACCCATTGAGCATACTGATTTACATACCGAGCATCCAGTGGTGATGGGCGCAGGGCATATGTTGCAGTTGGACTGTCCTCATTGTGGGCATCCGTTACAGCGTGCAACGATTGCCGGTTATCGCGTTGTGTACTGTAGTCATTGTAAGTATAAGCAGCAGGAACTGGCGACAGGCATCCGGCGTTAGTACTCCTGTTGTCGTTCACCGTCCTGGGCATTCCCACGCCCCGCATACCGGGAGCGTGAAGGTTCCGGCTCGTGTTGCGAAGGCCGCTGAAGCGGCCGACCGGAGCCGGCGTAGGTCGGCTTCGCACCCATAGCCCGCGGCTTCAGCCGCCGGGCACGCGGAGACATGGACAACGGTCGTATTCGGCACCTACCGTACCCTGGGTGCGAGAAGACTCCCGTTGCGAAGGTTGCTGCCGCGGCCGGGCACGCGGAGACCCGGACAACGGTCGTATTCGGTACCTGTTGAGACGTTGCAGGATGTAGTTCATTATGCGTGATGTATGATAGTAGCGCGACGCGCAGCAGTGCGCTCCTTGCGGTTTGTCTATCACCTCTGTTACCTCCTGGCATTGCTGGCCGTTCTCTGGTTGACCTGGTATGTGCGCGATGTACCGCTTGAAACAGCGCTGTTCACTGGTCAGCTACGCATCGACAGCTTGAGTACGTTCTTCGCTCTGCTGACGCTGCTGCTGGCACTGGTGCAGTGGGCCTTGCGCCTGCGACCGGTGTGGCCGACGCTGCTGCTGACGCTGTGTCTGTCGGGAGCCTATGCTACCTCGAACCTGTTGCTGGTCGCAGCAGGGTATCTGCTGGCGACGCTGATTGAGGTTGTGGCGGGGAGGTTGCCGCGCCCCGCGCCCCTTGCGCCGCGAGCGATCTGGCTGTTACTGCCCGTGGTCTGTTTCGGGGTGGCTGTGGCCGGGTTGCAAACCCGGGCTGGTACCTGGCACTACCATGCGCCGCTGGCGGGAGCGGGGTTGAACAGTTTTGTGTTCTGGTTTGTACTGCTGGCGACTATCCTGGGTTCAGCGGTGCATATGTATGCGCACGTCTTGACGCCTGCTATGACCAGTGGGCCGCATACGCTGGCGGGCATCTGTCTGGCGCTGGCCTGGTGTTATCCCCTGGTGCGGCTCTATAGCCTGGGGCCGTGGAATGCGGGCTGGCATGCGGCCACGTTGCTGCTGAGCGGGGCACTGGCGCTGTGGGCCGTGTGGCGGGCGCTGGTTGCACCGATCATCACGCGGACACACTGGCTGCTGTGGTCGCAGCTCGGAGTGGCACTGATCGGCCTGGGCCTGGGCACCAGTGCCGGGATTGTGGCCGGATGTTATGCGCTTATGCTGGTGCCGTTGCTGCTGGCAGGGCTGGCCCGCCCCACTGCATCTGAGACACAGGCCGTGGTGCCCTCTCCGGCCATGCTATCCTGGGCATTCTGGCTGCTCTCGCCCGCGCTACCACTGACCGCGCCGTTTGTCTCGTTCTGGATGGGCATTGGTGCAGCGGCGGCCAGTCGTATGTTTCTGCTGGTGGGTATCCTCTGGCTGGCGGGCCTGCTGTATACGCTGACGATTATCCAATACACCCGCCCGCTCCTATCGGCTGCTCCGGGCCGTACCGGGCGAACCGTCGCGTGGGTGGCTGGTATCAGCGTCGTGCTGGGCGTGACCGCGCCTACGCTGGTCTGGATGGTTATTCGTCCGATTGTGCAGCAACTCCAGGGTGGGTTGACCCCCTTCGGCGATATTGTGCTCTGGCCCTGGGGCGGGCTGATCGCGCTCGATGCGGCGCGCCGGCCAGTAGCAACCCTGCCCTCACTGACGCTCTTTCTGCTGATGCTGGTGCTGGGGGCACTGGCCTGGCTGTTGCTGCGCTTGCAACGCATGATGGACAACCGTCGTGGGTGAGTGGCTCGGCACGCTGGGGTTGGCCTGGCCGCGCCTGTTGCTCTATCCAGGTGGCCTGAGTGCGCTGGGAGTGGCCTGGGTACTGGATTTTCTGCTCGTTTCTAGTGCCGATCGATCGGTGTCCGCATCCCCCCGCGTCCATGAGGGAGCAACCGCATCCTCCCCCGTGGACGGGGCGGCCAGGGGGGGAGCATGGTGCATCCTTGACCTGAGTGCAGTCGTGGCTCCGCTGCTGATCATCAGCCTGTTGCCCTTGCCACAATCGGGATATTTTGCCTACACTCCCGATCTGCTCGTGGCGCTGGTGCTGTTGGAGTGGCCCTCGCTGTGCTGGTATGGCCCCAGGTGTATGCCGGTTCTGTTCGGCAGCGCCATGGCTGGTGCTGCATCCTCTGTATCCCTCCCGTGGACGGGAGGGCAGGGGGAGATGCTGGAAGGACAGCGCTGGCGCTGCGAAGCATATGTGCTGCTGGTGCTGTCGCTGCTGGCTGTTGCACAGACGCAAGGTTCGTTGCGGCTGGAAGCGCTCACGGTGACCAGTGCGTCAGCAACGCTTGCACATCAGGCGCTGCGCTGGCTGGGCATGGCTGGCTGGAGCGTCGCGCTGCTGGCCCTGCTGCTGCCGGAAGCAGATCTGGATAGGACGATGACCGGCGGTCTGCGGTGGGGACTGCGGCTGCGCACCGGGGGGCACGTATTGCTGGCCTGGCTGCCGTGGCTCCCACTCTTGCAACCGCGCTCGTGGCTGGTGCTGTTGCCGTTGCTGTTCCTGGTGTGTGCGTTGACGTTGGTTACCTGGCGACCAGGGATGCTGCTCCGTCAATCATGGCCGATCGTCTCGCGCAGTCTGATGCTCGGCATCGGGCTGGCGTTTAGCCTGGTTACCTACGAGTTGCTGGCAGCCCGGCTGTAAGGCGTGGTAGAACGTTGGAGCGTTGGAGCGTTGGAGCGTTGGAGCGATGGAGCGATGGAGCGATGGAGCGATGGAGCGGTGGAGCGGTGGAGCGGTGGAGCGGTGGAGCGGTGGAGCGGTGGAGCGGTGGAGCGGTGGAGCGCCCTGAGCGTCCTGAGCGTTGGAGCGCTTGAACGCTTGAGCGCTTGAACGCTTGAGCGCTTGAACGCTTGAACGCTTGAGCGCTTGAGCGCTTGAACGCTTGAACGCTTGAGCGCTTGAGCGCTTGAACGCTTGAACGCTTGAACGCTTGAACGCTTGAACGCTTGAACGCTTGAACGCTTTCTGCTTCGAAGCGCCCCGCGCCACATCCCCGCCCACGCCGCGCCCCGGAGGGACGCGCTACGCAGCGTGCGCCCTTGCGGTGGAGCGGTGGAGCGGTGGAGCGGTGGAGCGGTGGAGCGTTCGAGCGTTGGAGCGTTCGAGCGCCCTGAGCGTCCTGAGCGTTGGAGCGCTTGAACGCTTGAGCGCTTGAACGCTTGAACGCTTGAACGCTTGAACGCTTAAACGCTTTCTGCTTCGAAGCGCCCCGCCCGCGCCCCGGAGGGACGCGCTACGCAGCGTGCGCCCTTGCGTTCGAGC
>CALANA010000294.1 GCA_937925925.1 uncultured Chloroflexales bacterium
AATTGCCGGTCTTCTTTTCGGCATACAATGGGCGCGAGGCGCTGTATCACTACCTGGTAGCGCTGTGCATCGAACTCTTTGGACGCAACGTGCTGGCCGTGCGGCTCCCGGCGGCTCTGGCCGGTATCGCATTGGTGATCGTGGTCTTTCTGGTTGGCCGCCGTAGTAGTGGCACTGGCGGCGCGTTGCTGGCAGCGGGCGCAACGGCGGGTGCGTCCTGGTTGTTGCACCTCAATCGGATTGGCTTTCGCGCCAACCTGCTACCGTTGACGTTGAGCCTGTGGGCCTGGCTGCTACTGCGCGGATTGGCGGCCCAGCGCTGGCGTGACTGGTTCGCGGCGGGGGTGCTGCTCGGCCTGACGGCCTATACCTATCTGGCGGCCCGGTTTGTGCCGATCCTGGTGCTGGCCTTGCTGCTCTACCTGGCAATCTGGCAGCGTCCGTTGTTGCGCCGCTCGTGGCGCGGAGGCCTGTTGATGCTGGCGATCGCGGCGCTGATCGCGCTGCCGCTGGGCCTGCATTTTGTGCGCGTGCCGTCCGACTGGGGCGAGCGTACCGGCCAGGTGTGGGTCTGTGCCGATCTTGAACCAACGGCCTGCCTCACGCAGATCGGACTGAATACCTGGCGCACGCTAGGCATGGTGGGTGTGCAGGGCGACCCGCAGTTGTTCTACAATCTGCCGCATACGCCGGTGTTGCCGGTGGCGGTGGGATGGCTGTTCTACGTCGGGTTGCTGCTGGCGCTGCGGCGCTGGCGCGAGCCAGCGATAGCGCTGCTGTTGTTGTGGTGGATCATCATGGTTGTACCCGGCATCCTGTCGGTCAACAGCCCCAGCTATGTGCGTACCATGGGTGCCGCAGCCCCGACGATGATCATCTGGGCGCTGCCGCTGGTGTGGGTGGCGCGGCGGATGCAAGCAGGCCGTGCGCCGGGCCTATGGAATGCGCAAGCCCGGCTTACGCCGGTATTAGCCGCCATGCTGATCTTGTTGATCAACCTGTGGGGCGCGTGGAACTACTTTGGGCGCTGGGTGACACATCCGCACTTGTACTACGATTATATGCAGTTTGCGGTGGACGCGGCGCAGGCAGCGCAAGAGACACCGCCAGCGGTGACGCTCTATATCTCCGAAGAGTACTATCGCCATCCCACTTACCTCTATCTGGCACCGCGCACTGCGTCGGCACGCTGGTTTGATGCCCGTACCGGGTGGCCGCTGGCCCCCGCCAATCAACCGGCACGGTATTTTATTCCGGCCACCACCCCGGTCGATCACCGTGTGCATGCGCTGACAGTGGCAGGTCAGGGCGACAACATCCTCAACGAGCGTGGTCAATATGCCTACACGATCATCGAGCTACCCCCGACCATGCCTACGCTGGTGACACCGGCTATCCGCACCGAAAATCAGCTCGGTGGGCTGTTGCTGTCTGGATTCACGGTTGATCTGGGGCCGCCAGGTACCGACCTGGAGGTCACATTCGATTGGCAGGTGCAGGCTCCCTCCGAGCGCTACCTGCACGTCTTTCTGCATCTGGTCGATCATCACGATCAGCGTATCGCCCAGCACGATGCGCTCGGCTACTACTCGCTCGAGTGGCGCACTGGCGATCGCTTCCTGACCTTCCACACGATTCCGTTGCCGTCCGATCTGCCGCCCGGTGAATATCGTCTGATCACCGGGCTGTATGACCTCTTCACCGGCGAGCGCCTGGCAACGACTGGCTCCGGTGCCCGTGGGCATGATCTGGTGCTGCCATTCAATCTGGATATTCCGCCCACAGAAGCGGCAACGCAGGAACAGTAACTTGAAGTGTCCCTTTTTAGCATATAATAATGGTAATACACTCTGGGGTATAACGTATACTTGCATAGTGTGATGCAAAGCACAAAGCCCGGTCGATGCGCAAACAGCCATGCTTACATCCGGTAGGCATGGCTGTTTGCCACGGCTCTGCATCGACCAGGTTAGCTACAAGGAGCATAACGAATGAATCAGCAACTATTGCCACCCATTCATCAGATTGCTGTGATTGGTAACTATGTCCCCCGTCAATGCGGGATTGCCACCTTCACCACTGATCTGTGCGAAGCCATCGCGGCGGCTTATCACAAGACGAATGTGTTTGCCCTGCCAGTCAATGACACCCCCCAGGGGTATGCATACCCGCCGCGTGTGCGCTTTGAGTTGGCGGAGAACGATCTCATATCATACCGCCGTGCAGCGGACTTTCTGAACATTAACAACATCGATCTGGTATGCCTGCAACATGAATACGGCATCTTTGGCGGGCCAGCCGGTAGCCACATCCTGGCTCTGCTCCGTGAACTGCGCATGCCGATTGTCACCACGTTACACACTATTCTGCGTGACCCGACGGTGCAACAGCGCAAAGTAATGGACGAGTTGTCCCAGCTTTCGGATCGTCTGGTGGTAATGAGTGAACTGGGTGCCGAGTTTCTGCAAGAATTGTATGATGTGTCGGAGAGCAAAATTGCGATTATTCCGCATGGTATTCCCGATGTGCCTTTTGTTGACCCCAACTTCTACAAAGATCTGTTTGGGGTTGCGGGCAAAACCGTACTTCTTACGTTTGGCTTGCTCTCGCCCAACAAAGGCATTGAGCATGTCATTAGCGCTTTGCCGTCCATTCTGGCGCATTATCCGAACGTAGTCTACATTGTCCTGGGCGCGACGCATCCGCATGTCAAGCGGCACGAGGGTGAGACCTATCGGCTGATGCTGCAGCGCCTGGCCAAGGAGCAGGGGGTTGAAGAACATGTGATTTTCTATGACCAGTTTGTCACTATTGAAGAACTGGTCGAGTTTATCGGCGCAGCCGACATCTATATTACGCCCTACCTCAACCCGGCACAAATTACGTCAGGGACGCTGGCCTATACGGTTGGCGCGGGAAAGGCCGTGATTTCAACGCCCTACTGGTATGCTGAAGAACTGCTGAGTGAGGGCCGGGGCATTCTGGTACCGTTCAATTCGCCGGTGTCGATTGCGAACGAAGTACTCATGCTGCTTGAGAACGAGTCTGAGCGGCATGCAATTCGCAAACGGGCCTATATGTTTGGGCGTGATATGATCTGGCCCCAGGTGGCGGCCCGCTATATGGAAGTGTTCCAGAATATTCGCGTCGAGCGCAACTTGCACCCGCGACCAGTCTCGGCAGCAGTCAAGTCGCTGGACAAGCGCCCGCACGAATTGCCGCCGTTGCACCTGGGTCATTTGCATCGCCTGACCGATGATACGGGCATTATTGAACATGCTACCTTCACTGTCCCCAATTATCAGGAAGGCTATTCAACCGATGATAATGCCCGGGCACTGGTGGCTACCATCTTGTTAGAAGAACTGGGAACCGAGGATCGGGTGGTCATCACCAGACTGGCGACACGCTACCTGGCCTTCCTGTTGTATGCCTTTAACCCGGAGCGCAACCGCTTTCGGAATGACCTGACCTATGATCGGCAGTGGCACGAGACGGAAGGTTCCGAAGATAGCCACGGGCGCACGATCTGGGCCTTGGGCACCGTGTTGGGCCGCTCCAACAACCAGGGTCTGATCGGTACCGCCAGTCGCCTCATGGAACAGGCGCTCTCAACGGCGATGGAGTCTACCCATCCACGGCCGTGGGCGTTCACGCTGGTGGGTATTCACGAATACCTGCGCCGCTATTCGGGCGATCGCTCTGCCCGCCATATGCGCGAGATCCTGGCCGAGCGTTTGTTGAGTCTGTACAAGACGAACGCCACACCCGAATGGCCCTGGTTTGAGGATCTGTTGACCTACGACAACGCCAAGTTACCGCATGCGCTGTTGTTGAGTGGGCGCTGGATGGATCGCAATGATATGCTTGAGGTTGGATTGACGGCACTTGACTGGTTGTCGAAGATTCAGCGGGCGGAGGATGGGCATTTTGTGCCGATTGGTTGCAACGGTTTCTATCGCCGGGGTGAGGAGCCGGCACGCTTCGATCAGCAGCCGATTGAGGTGCATGCGATGGTGTCGGCCTGCCTCGAAGCCTATCGTATAACCGACGATCGGCGCTGGCGCAATGAAGCGCAGTTGGCGTTCGACTGGTTTCTGGGCCGCAACGACCTGCGCCTGCCACTCTATGATCCCACCACTGGCGGTTGCCGTGATGGTCTGGAACCTGATCGCGCCAATCAGAACCAGGGGGCCGAATCGACGTTGGCGTTCTTGCTGTCGCTCCTGGAGTTGCGCCTGTCGGAACAAGTGCTGAAGCCAGTCGTGGAGTTATAACTATGCGGATTGCAATGCTGGCACCGATTGCCTGGCGCGTGCCCCCGCGCCACTATGGGCCATGGGAGCAGGTGGTTACGCTGATAACCGAAGGGTTGGTGGCGCGGGGGATTGACGTGACGCTGTTTGCCACCGCCGACTCGCTGACCAGCGGGCGGTTGGTGGCGATCTGCCCGCGACCCTATGGCGAAGATCTGTCGCTCGATGCTAAGGTCTGGGAATGTCTGCACATTGCCAATGTCTTCGAGCGTGCCGCCGAGTTCGATCTGATCCATAACCATTTTGATTTTCTGCCACTCTCCTACAGCGGGTTGGTGTCAACGCCGGTCTTGACCACCATCCACGGCTTTTCTTCCGAGCGTATTCTGCCGGTCTACCAGCACTACAACGGGCGCGCCTTCTATGTCTCGATTAGCAACGCCGACCGGCATCATACGCTGGACTACGTGGCAACGGTCTATCATGGCATCAACCTGGCGGAGTTTACATTTCGCCCTGACCCGGACGATTACCTGCTCTTTCTGGGGCGTATTCACCCCGACAAGGGAACGGCTGAGGCAATTGAGGTTGCTCGTCGCACTGGCCGCCGCCTGATCATTGCAGGTATTATTCACGACCAGGCCTATTATGAACGTGAGGTTGCGCCGTATCTGGACAACGACCAGATCCGCTACATTGGCTCAGTCGATCCGGTTCACCGCGATCAGATTATGGGCAGGGCGGCAGCACTGTTGCACCTGGTCAACTTTGCCGAGCCGTTCGGCCTGAGCATGGTTGAGTCGCTGGCATGTGGAACGCCAGTGATTGGCTGTCCGCGTGGCTCAGTTCCAGAGATTATTCGCCACGGCGAAACGGGTTTTTTAGTGAACAGCGTGGATGAAGCAGTCGCCGTGTTGCCTGCCATCCCCACGCTCGACCGCCAGCGCATCCGCGCCGAAGCTGAGGCACGCTTCAGCGCTGAGCGCATGGTCAGCGAGTATATCCAGGTCTACGAGGAGGTGTTACGGCGTGTGGGGCGGCGGTGAGGGCGTTGTGGAAGCGTTGGAGCGTTGGAGCGTTGGAGCGTTGGAGCGTTGGAGCGTTGGAGCGTTGGAGCGTTGGAGCGTTCAAGCGTTGGAGCGTTGGAGCGTTGGAGCGTTGGAGCGTTGGAGCGCTGGGAGCGCTGGGAGCGCTGGGAGCGTTGGAGCGTTCAAGCGTTGGAGCGCTGGGAGCGTTGGAGCGTTCAAGCGGGGGAGCGGTTGCTACCAGTCTGGATGCAAAGCGGTACCGTTCACCATGCCTCATGTCATTCTGAGCGAAACGCAGTGGAGCGAAGAATCTCGCTCGGCACCGCCGGAGACCCCCTTTACGGTACGGCGCTCCGTTC